>JARDZO010000161.1 GCA_029240815.1 Brevibacillus sp. | reverse complement strand
AAAAAAGACTACCCGCTATGGGGCAGTCTTGAATCGCTGTCTAACCTTTGATGTAAGCATCCTCTTCTTTTTCATCTCTTGGTACTGGCACTTCGCCGATCACCGTGTAGAGCGAAGCCGCTTCTTCTTTGCGAGGATTCTCCTTGATGTCTTCCACTTTTACCGAAACGATTTTTTGTCCGAATCGGATCGCCAGCTTGTCTCCAATCTTTACGTTGCTGGAGGATTTCGCCTGCCGATCATTGATTTCGACACGTCCTTTGTCGCAAACCTCTTTGGCCAGCGTACGACGCTTGATCAGACGGGATACTTTTAAGTACTTGTCTAGTCTCATGAACTATCCTCTCCTTTTCCCGAGTTGCTTGGCTTCTTCCCACCACTGATCCATCTCTTTCAGATCAGTATCGTCAAAAGACTTGCCTGCCTCACGGAGCTTATCTTCAATATAAGAAAAACGTTGTTTGAACTTGTTATTGGTCAAAGCCAAGGCTTCTTCAGGGTCGAGACCCATGAAACGGGCCAGATTGACGACGGCAAACAGCAGATCACCCAGCTCGCCCGCCCGTTCCTCTTCTGTTGCTTCTCGAAGCTCACGATACTCTTCCTCTACTTTACCATAGACGTCAGCTACATCGTCCCAATCGAATCCCACCTGAGCAGCTTTCTTCTGCAGCTTGTAGGCGTACATCAGTGCTGGAAGATCGCGAGGAATTCCGGCCAACTTTGATTGGATCGTCGTATCAATTCCCTTTGCCGCTTTTTCCTGAGCTTTGATTTCCTGCCAGTTAGCCAGCGCCTCCTCGGAATCATTGGCACTCTTCTCTCCAAATACATGCGGATGACGACGGACAAGCTTTTCGTTGAGCGTCGCAACCACATCATCAACGGTAAAATATCCATCCTCGGAAGCGATTTGCGAATGCAGCATGATCTGCATCAACAGATCACCCAGCTCCTCGCACATGGCATCCGAATCTTCATCGTCGATTGTTTCCAATACCTCGTACGTCTCCTCGATCAGGTTCTTGCGGATGCTCTGATGCGTCTGCTCCCGATCCCATGGGCAACCGTCTGGACTGCGCAAGATCGCCACGATGTCCTTGAGATAGGAAAACTGCCGATAGGAAATGCGCTCATCACGAGCTGGCGGCACATAAACGAGTGACAGGTTCCCAAAATGGTCCAGTCGATCGAGCTCATACAACGGAACTGTCTCAATCCGTTCCTGTCCCGCTACACCGACCGCAGTGGCAACCGTCACGAGAAAATCATCGGGTAGAACTTCCATGAGCGTCAGTTTGACATCCGATGCGACAAACACGTCGTACACCTGCGCGATGATCGTGTGCAGCCCTGGAGATACTTGATCCGTTTTCAGTGCGGTTCCGTCGAGCAACGAAAACCCTTCGATCGGATCGATTTTCAGCCGTGCAAACAGAGGGTCAATGAAGCTTTGCCCACCGCCAATTTCGATTTGCACCCCACGGTCGGGTCCTTGCTCCAGCAGTAGCTGTACCGTGCGTTCTGCTACAAGGGGATGTCCGGGTACGGCGTAAACGATCTCACCATGCTGCTGTGCACTCACAAACAGTTTTTCTACGATGTCTGCGTACACTTCCTCGAACGATTCGTGTTGCTCGTATATCTCATCAAAGGACGCAAAAGCGATGTTCTCCACGCTCAGCTGCGCGACGACTGGATGCTCCTGCGTACGCAAGTATAGATGCTGGGCCTGTTTTAGCGTCCGATAGATTCCATAGGGCAATTGATCGAGGTCTCCTGCACCCAGACCAACTACCATTATCATGTGCTTGGTTGTTGCCAATCGTCACGCCTCCTTTTTAAGTAAACCTTAGCGACCGCGGTTCAGCGAAAAGCACCCGCATCGCTTATTTCGGTAACAGATGCAGCCTGGTGAGCAGCGAAGCAATCCGCTTGCCTTTCGGTAAAAACTGAATGTCGGTACGTGTCAATCCACCCGTCTTGAGGAGAGCCAACAGATAGACTAGCGCTCCGCAACCGACAGCTACTAAACCGATGATGGTATGGAACAGTCGCTCTGGGCCAGGCATGTTGCCTAAAAGGGCGGTTGCTCCCCATTCGACCACTACTACCACGACTGACATGATCAGCACGGAGATAAATGGCTTCAACACCGTCTGGCGAATACCAATCTGTGCTCCGGTGTATTTCTTAACTGCCAGCACGTTCAGTCCCATCGCTACCAGATAGGCGAGTACTGTCGATATAGCTGCCCCGGATATTCCCCAGAATGGGACTAATGCCAGATTCATGATTAGCTTGACCAAAACGCCGATAAACAGATTGCGCGCTGGCCGCATGACCCGTCCCAGTCCCTGAAGAATACCAGCACTAGCGATACTCAAAGTCGCAAAGAGAATCGTGAAGGATTGCACGGCGAGCGCTTCTGTACCACTATTATCGCCATAGAGCATCACATTGATCGGCTCTGCCAACAGAGCCAGTCCAAACGACGCCGGGAGTCCCAACAAAAAGGTCAGGCGGATCGCGATCTCCGCGCGGTTGGCGATCAGCTGATTTTGACGCTGTGCCACAGCTTCACTAATCGCTGGCACCAAGGCAAGAGAAAGAGAGGTGGCAAAAAAGGTTCCAAACTGAATGAGAGGCTGTCCACGGTCAAACGCTCCCTTAGCCAGCTTGGCGAGATCTTCCTGCATCCCACTCCACTGCAGCATGTTCACGACCGTGACCGAGTCTACCAGCGGAATGAGCGGCAACACCAGAGCTCCCATGCATATCGGCAATGCGTAATACAAAAGGCTGCGCAAAACTTGGCGGTTGGTCCATTCAGCGACACCAGCAGACTGCTCTTGATTCGCGTCCATCTGCCTGATCTGCTTGTCCTTGCGCCAATACCACAGCAAAACGAGAACAGCTGCCACTCCACCAGGAAAAGCGGCAAATACTGCGCCTGTCCCTGCAAGATAGGCATCCTGGTACACATTCATCGCCCAGAAAGCAGTCAGGAGGATGAAGATGACCCGAATCAACTGCTCGATCACTTGCGAAACACCTGTGGGCATCATATTCTGATGGCCTTGAAAATATCCTCGCAAAATTGCCGCCATAGGTACTAGCGGCAACGACCAGGCAACCGCCCGAAGCGGAGTGGTCAAATGCTCATCCCCCATGAACTGAGCAATCATCGGTGCCCCGCTATACAACAACAGAAAGAAAAACAAACCGAGTACGACCAGTGCAATACTGGCAATACGAAATGCTCGACGTGCTCCGATCGCGTCGCCCACTGCCACTCGCTCGGAAACAATCTTGGAAATGGCAATCGGAAAACCCGCCGTCGCTAAAATTAACAGGGTGGTATACAGCGGGTAAACTTGCATGTATACGTACAGACCGATGTCACCGGCAATATTTTGATACGGAATGCGGTATACGGCGCCCAACAGCTTGGAGACAAGACCGGCAACCCCGAGAATCGCGGCGCCTTTCACAAATTGTACTGAAGCCTTTTCTTGAGCCATATGAGTGAAATTTCTCCTCTCCAACCAGAAACTTTGTACATTATACCACATGCGTTTGGAGATAAAGAAAACTTGAGGACCTAGAAAACTTGGCGACTCCAAGCTTTTGGAGGAGCCATAGTTGCACTTGTGCTGGATAGGAAACCTAAATTCCTATCTGTGCAACACAAAAACAGCCCCGATCATCGAGGCTGTTTTCTGGCTTTTCGTCTACTGTTCCATTTGTTTTGCCAAGAATCCTGCGGCAGTCTCCGACATTTTCATTTCCAGATCACTCATCTTGGTCGACTCATTTTTATTGAGCAGGATAACCGAACCAATCGGGTCTCCTCCGGCCACGATCGGAGCGACGACGAAGGACCCATACGTCTCACTCATATCGCGGCAAATCTCATACGAGCCTGCATTTTTCTCCAAACGGGTTTTGCGTTCCTCTAGGCATTTCTCAACAATACTCCCAATCGGCTTCTCGAGATATTCTTTCTTGGAAGCTCCCGCCACTGCAATCACGGTGTCTCGGTCAGTAATCAATACGGTATGATTCATACTCTCATACAGAGAGTCTGCGTATTCTTTCGCGAAATCTCCCAACTCTCCAATGGGTGAGTACTTCTTGAGAATGACTTCTCCATCACGATCCACAAAAATCTCCAGCGGGTCGCCTTCACGAATTCGCAGAGTACGACGAATCTCCTTAGGAATCACGACCCGTCCGAGGTCGTCAATTCGACGAACGATACCAGTTGCTTTCATGTCATGTTGCCTCGCTTTCCTAAGAGAAGTGGGTAGTGAATAAGCTTGGTTCGCTACCTGTATTTTTTCCTCAAATTCTAATTTTACCTATGCGTGGCGACTGCAACTTTTTCCAGCTTGTTTCAGTTACTCTCCCCCGGGCGGTAGCGAGTGATAATAGTATTTGCCCATGTTTCAAGAATATGCGAGAAAACGAAAAAACAGGGAACTTAAGTCCCTGTTTTCTTGTGTAACGATTATTTCGTTGTTGGTGCCGATGCCGGGTGATTCACTTTTGGCAGGTTGTACTTGGTAATGAGCTTGTCCAGCTCGTTTTTGCCAAAGGCATCGTATGCTTTCTCCAATGCACCTGCACGGAGTTGCTCTTTCATTTCATCAAATGCTTTTTCCTTACGACTTTCCACTTTAATGATGTGGTAGCCATAATCCGTTTTTACTGGAGGCCCCACTTGTCCTACCGGCTGAGCCAGTGCTGCATCCTTGAACTGAGGTACCCATTGGGTTACATCAGCGTCAGCGTAGAGACCACCATTTTCTTTGCTACCTGGGTCGTCTGTAAACTCTTTTGCGAGCTTCGCGAAGTCTTCGCCCTTTTTCAGACGAGCTTCCAGATCATTCGCCAGCTTCAGTGCTTCTTCCGGCTTGCGTTTTTCGGTGGAGATCAGGATGTGACGAACAGATGCAACTGTACGGGAGGCTTTATCCATGCTATCGTACTCTTTTTTCAGCGTGGCATCGTCAATGCCTTTTTTCAATACATTGATCGAATCGTTGATCAAAGCCATCTGGCCTACAACCATGTCTTTTGTAACACCTTGGCCTTCCATCAGCTTGGCAAACTTCGCTTCATCCTTGCCGATGTAGCCCAGGTATTGGTTTTTGATCTTTTCAAACGTTTTTTCAGCCAGATCCTTGGACTCTTTTTGCATTCCCGCATCAGCGCGGGCTGCCATGATCTTGGTCGCTGTGTATTCACGTGCAAATGCCTTCAATGCGTTATCGTCTGCCGCTTCAATCATGCCGCCTTGTTGTGGGTTCATGAAGTTGATGACACGCAGGAACTCTTCGAACTCTTTCCCATTCATTGTGCCACCCTGATATTCCACGAGGGTAGCGGTAGGTTCTACAGTAAACGGCAGAGTCAGCTTAGGAAACTGAGCCAATGGGTCATTTGCATCCGCAGCTTGATTGCCTTGCCCGCTTCCTTCTGTCTGATTTGCTGGTGGTGTTTGTGGCTGAGCACTTTCATCTGCTTTTCCGCATCCTGCCAGCAATGCCATAACGAGTACAGCAGAGGACAGAACCGCTACAGAACGTTTCTTCATGAGGATCTCCCTTCCTGGCTAGCCCAGTTGTCTAGGAAACAGGGCTCTCCGTACCGGTGTCTTTGCGCACCTGGTGAAATTGACGCAGCAGCTTCTCTACCAACTGCACGCCCTCGTCTTCTCTCAACCCTTTTACTTTAACAGCAATAGTGATCTGTTGTCCACCCGAGAGCCCTACCCTGCGGCTCCAACTACTGGCAAGTGCGAACAAAGCGCCCCCGTCAATGTTGTTGTTTTGACTCGGATGCAGGAACAACTTGATCTCATCCGGATTCTTTTGACTGATCTCCGTAATGCTGTGCTGCAAGGCATAGACGCGCATCCGGGAAATGGTCAGCAGATTTTCTACCGGCTTCGGCACAGGACCAAAACGGTCGAGCAATTCCTCTGACAAATCGTCCACGTCATCCAGTGATGAGACTGCCACGAACTTTTTGTACATCTCGATCTTTTGTCGACTGTCTGTGATGTACAACGAAGGAATATAGGCGTCCAGCTGCAGGTTGATTTCCACAGTCGTGGCGCTCTCCTGCTTCACTTCGCCCTTCAGCTCATCAATGGCATCCTTCAGCATTTGACTGTACAAATCAAAACCGACCGTGTTAATGAAGCCATGCTGCTCAGCACCTAACAAATTACCCGCACCACGTATAGACAAGTCACGCATGGCGATCTTGAATCCGGAGCCCAGCTCGGTAAATTCCTTGATGGCCTGCAAACGTTTTTCCGCTACCTCTGTCAGTACTTTGTCCCGTTGATACGTGAAGTAAGCGTAAGCGATCCGATTGGAACGACCTACCCGTCCACGCAGCTGATATAGCTGGGACAAGCCCATTTTGTCAGCATTGTAGATAATCAACGTGTTGACGTTCGGGATGTCCACACCGGTCTCAATGATCGTGGTACTCACCAAAACGTCGAAATTGCCCTCCAGGAAGTCGAGGATCACTCCCTCCAGCTCACTTTCATTCATTTGACCGTGAGCGACGGCAATCCGTGCGTCAGGCACGAGCATGGAAATCTGCTCAGCCATCTGCTCGATTCCCTGGACTTGGTTATAGAGGAAAAATACCTGTCCATCACGGGCCATTTCCCGTTCAATGGCTTCCCGCACCAAGGCAGGGCTGTAATCCATTACATACGTTTGCACAGGGAAACGGTTTTCCGGAGGCGTCTCAATAACCGACAAGTCGCGGACACCGAGCATGGACATGTGCAGCGTGCGCGGAATCGGCGTAGCTGTCAACGTCATGACGTCCACATTGGTTTTTATTTGCTTCAGCTTTTCCTTGTGGCTCACCCCAAAACGCTGCTCCTCATCCACGATCAACAGACCAAGCTCGCGGAATGTCAGATCCTTGGAGAGCAGACGGTGGGTACCGATAACCACATCTACTGTGCCTTCCTTGAGTCCTTTTAACGTCCCATTCTGCTCCTTTCGGGAACGGAAGCGGCTCAAAACCTCGACACGGATCGGATAATCGGCAAAGCGCTCGCGGAATGTCTCGTAGTGCTGCTGTGCCAAAATTGTCGTAGGCACGAGTACGGCAACTTGCTTGCCATCCATCACAGCCTTGAATGCCGCCCGAATCGCGACCTCTGTCTTCCCATACCCTACGTCCCCACAAACAAGACGATCCATCGGGCGACGGCGTTCCATGTCAGATTTAACCTCTGAGATGGCGCGCAGCTGGTCCGGCGTTTCCTGATACGGGAACATCGCCTCGAACTCACGCTGCTCCGTCGTATCCTGTGAAAAGGTGTGTCCGACTGCCGCCTCGCGGGATGCATACAGCTTGATCAAGTCTTCGGCGATATCTTTTACGGAAGATTGTACTTTATTTTTGACTCGTTTCCATTCGCTGCCGCCCAAGCTATAAATCTTCGGTTGGGCTTCTTCGCTCGCCACGTATTTCTGGACGTGATCGATCTGGTCAATAGGAACAAATAGGCTGTCTCCAGCTGCGTATTGAATATGCAAGTAATCTTTATGAATTCCGAGTATTTCCTTGGTTTCAATTCCAAGGTATTTTCCAATCCCGTGGTTGACGTGCACCACGTAATCACCCGGCTTTAGCTCCAGGTAATTCTTGATCCGCTCGGCGTTGTTCATGGTTTGCTGTACTTTTCGTGCCTTACGTTGCTTGGCCGTAAAGACCTCGCCCTCCGTAATGACCACGAGCTTGTTTAAGGGCAGCTCAAATCCGGTCTGCAGGTTGCCGAGAATGATCGTCGGACGACCGGGCGGCACTTTCTCTACTGCCTCAGCCAGCACATCCGCTTCCATGTCGTAGTCATGCAGGACGCGCTCCAGTCGCTTGGCACGTTCCAGATCCGCTGCTACAAAAACGATCTGGTCATGAGACTTTTGCCAGCGAGCCAGCTCTGTCTTCAATACGTTCATCTGACCGTGGAAGTTTTGCATCGTCCGACAGGTAAGATTGACGATATTTTGCGGCTGTGTCTTGGGGGACTGTCTCAGGAATAGAGACAAATAGACGATCTGGCGCTTTTTCGTCGAGATGATATCCTCGTAGGTACGAGACAGGCTGAGATTGGCCATGTACTCTCCGGAAATAATGCGTCCAGTCAGCCATTCCGCTTCTTCCTTTTGCAGTTGGGCAGCCGTATCCAGTACGCGCGTTGGTTCATCTACGATCATCAACGTGTCAGCCGGCATATAGGACAATAACGTCTCTTCAGTCGGATAGATCACGGAGATGTACGAGTACAATTGCGGGAAGCGTTGACCGTGACTCATCCTCTCGATGTCTGCTCCGATGCGCTCCACTACCTTTTCCTTGGCCGAGCCATCCTTTAATTTGGCAACGGTTTCACCGAGCTTCTGCTCTAACCGAACAGCAGATTCTTGTAGCAACGGGGTAGAGGCGATCATTTCTTTAGCAGGTCCGATGAGATAGGTCTGAACGGATTCCAAAGAGCGTTGGGAAAGCATGTCGAACGTACGTATGGAGTCGATTTCCACATCGAAAAGCTCGATCCTCACCGGCCATTCAGAATCGATGGGATAAAGGTCAATAATGCCGCCGCGAACACTCAATTCGCCTTTTCTCTCGACCATATCGACTCGCTCGTAGCCAAGCTCGATACAGCGGAGCAAAAACGTCTCGATGTCCAGCTCTTCACCGACTGCCAGTTTGATCTGCGATTCCTTCCATGCGTTCGGAGGAACCACCAGTCGACGCAAGCCAGCGAAAGGCGCAACTAAAAAACCCGTAAAGCCCCGGGCCAAACGGTTGAACACATGAATTCTCTGTGCGAGCATTTCCGGACTGGCGATAGCGAGTTCGGAGCCGATCAGTTCATTCCCTGGATAGAGTAATACTTGATCGCTGGGTACCAGCTCAATCAGGTCTTCATATACTTTTTGCGCCTGATACATGTTATGGGTCACGACGCAGACTGGGCGATCTGTCATCTGCTTCAGCGTCGCCATAAGTGTCTGTCGAGCAGAACCAGCCAAACCGGAGACGAGTTGCTCGTGCAGTCCCTTTTCCAGACCTGCCACGATCGTGCCTACGTTCGAGTCCTGCTTCATCGGGTTAATGATGACTTGCATTCACTAATCCCCTCTCTAATTCTTCTGTCATTCGTAAATGGGGCCCCAGCAGCTTTTGTCACACTTTGACACACAGGTCGACCATGCGAAAAGAAGCCTTAGCTCCCCAAGCTAAGGCCTTGTCAGTGCAAGCCTTCCTAACGAGTGTATCCACTTATTGAAGTGGGTTTCCGACTAGAGAAAGCTCTGGATGCTGATTCAGCGCTTCACGGCAATAGTCGCACGTGATGCTGACGACCGTATCTCCACTTTGTTCTCTCGATATTATAAGAGCCCGCTCTTCCGGGGTCAAGGAATCAAACCCGAGCTGCGCCTCAGTTACTTGTGATTCGTCAAATTCCGCGATTTTCATCCCGCAGCAGCGACACGCATAACGTATGCTCATGTATATGCCACCCCCATACCTTTCATATCGATTAGTATGGACCGCAGGGTGGAAAATCATACTAGACTCGTACCTTCCGAGGCATGTGCATGGAGGCTCAGGCTTTCCTTATCACTTCAAGCTGTTGTAGTGATTCATGACCTTGACAAAGGGCTCTCTGGTCCACATTCCAGCAGCATCTGCTGCCAGACTTACAGCTTCGTTGATATCTGCTTTTTCCGCTGCCGGAAACGACTGCAGCACATAATCGCTGACGCTTCTCCCTGGCTCGGGACGGCCAATTCCTACCTTGATTCGTTTAAAATCTTGTGTCCCCAGATGCTGAATCATCGATTTGATCCCGTTATGACCACCCGCGCTCCCTTTTTCCCGCAAGCGAAGCTGTCCTGTAGGCATATCCAGGTCATCGAAAATAACGACCAGCTCATCAGGGATCAGTTTGTAAAATTTCAGGATTTCCGCCACCGATTCACCAGAAAGGTTCATATACGTCTGTGGCTTCACGAGAAGGACTTTCTCGCCCTCGATCCTGCCTTCTCCAACGAGTGCTCGGAACTTGTTTTGCTGGACAGAAATGCCCCATTTCTCGCTTATTTTATCTATGGCCATAAATCCTGCATTATGTCTTGTATCCTCATATTTCTTGCCAGGATTCCCTAGCCCAATGATTACTTTCACGGCGATCCCTCCTACTCTTCACCCATTGTACTAGAATGAACCCACGAACAAAAGATAAAGCCCCACCTGAAGTGGGACTCTTAGTCAAATGTCTTCATTCTGAATATACGCCAGTACTCTGTTCCGGTCTGTCTGAATTTCGTCTTCTTCCCAGTACTTCCAGTAGCCGTAGCGAATATGGAACATATCCTTCAGCCTGTCCCGGTTCAAGTAGCGGTTTGGAACCAGAATGTTCACATCTGCATGCGAAATCGGTCTGGTAGCGGCCACACAGTACCCCCAATCCTCTTCATGTTCCACGATAACGTCAAAGTGATAGGGTAACACCGAAAAACCAGCTGCCTTCAGCGTAGCCTGTATGGTCCAGTAGTACTCTGGTGTGTTTGAAAGGACCGAGCAAGCTATCCCAACGACTCCTCCAGGATTCAGGCGTTCTTTCAAGAGATGGTAAAACTCCCAGCTATAAAGACGACTGAGCCCGAGGCTTGCCATGGTTGGCTCGGGTAGATCCAAAATGACGACGTCCCACTTTTCTTCATTTCCTTCCAGAAAAACCCTCCCATCCTCCACGACTGTACGAACCTTGGGATGATTCAACGACCCTTGGTTAAACTTGACGAGCGGCTCCAGAGTTTTGCCAAATTCGATCATGACTGGATCAATGTCAATCACGGTAATTTCCTTTACATCTGGATAACGAAGTACTTCTCTTGCCGTAATGCCGCCTCCCGCTCCAATGAGCAGGACCCGTTCACGTTTATCTGCCAGGGACATTGGAACATGAATCAAGGCTTCCCCATACATGTCTTCGTCCTCAGTTGTACCAAACATGACATAGCCATTTGAGTAGACCAGCAGCTCGTCTTTATGCTCAACTAGGGCTATTCGTTGGGTAGGGGTCTGAACCTTCCGCAAAATGCGATACTTTCCTTCAGGCTCTTCTTCCTCAGACACGTATTCTCGCAAGGTCCCTTCTCCCCCAAAATGCAAATAGATCCAAGCAAGACCTCCTACAATCAAGGTTGTCACTACACCGGTTGCGATCCATAGTAATTCCATCATCTCTTCTGCGATTCCACCCTCCATTTTTGCATATTAGCAAGATATGAAGCTTG
The DNA here is from genome assembly GCA_029240815.1 of Brevibacillus sp. The sequence goes on along the minus strand of JARDZO010000161.1, from coordinate 1,553 downwards.
GTCCCTTCTTGCATAGATGCATGGACAATGAAATTCCCCAAAATGAAAAAAAGGCTCAGATGTATTACCTGAGCCTTTTTTCGAAACCTACACTCTGTTCGCCTGCTCGGTCGAACCTGCCGCTTCTGCCACCTGCGCGGCATCATGCTGCGCTTCGATGGATTCCTCAGATTTTGCTTTGACTGGAAGCACGCTGATCAATACTTCTGTGGCATCCAGACCCAACTCTACCCCAGGAGGAACGACCAGATCGCTGACCAGTATCACGTCACCGATATTCAAACCATCTACATCGACTGTAAACGATTCCGGAATATTGCCCGGCAGGCAGCTGATATCGACATTATGGCGAACTAGAGTAGCTACCCCGAGCTCCGGATCACCTGTCATGAGCACAGGAACCGAAGTGTTTACTTTTTCATTCATATTAATCTTTTTAAAGTCTGCATGGAGGATATTTCCCGCAACTGGATGCCGTTGCAGTTCGTTTACCATGACGTCGAACGAATTGCCATCAACCATTAATTTATAAGGTTTGTTTGTCGCTTGGCGACGTAATGCCGCATCCAGTTCTTTGCCCTGCACTTGAATCTGCTGATTGCTCATGTCGGAGCCGTAGACAATGCCGGGTACCCAACCGTTTCGCCGCAGTGCCTTGACCGAGTTGCCCATTCCCTGCGCTCGTGTTTGACCCTGAATCTGAATCGCTTCCACAAAAAAACCTCCTTTGGTCCGCTAGTAAAAGTTTCCTCACTAGCTTGTCCAACGGAGGTTTGTTTCAATCCCCATGCAAAGGGGCCCCATAAAATGAGTGGATTGCTTCGAACCGTATGCCGGGCCCCCGGTAATTAATCGAACAGCTTGCTTACAGACAGCTCTTCATGTACACGGATGATCGCTTCACCGATAATCGGCGCTACGGATAGCACAGTGATTTTGTCGATGATTTGTTCTTCTGTGAGAGGAATGGAGTTGGTCACGATCAGTTCGCGAATATTGGAGTTGCCGATTCGCTCGATTGCAGGGCCAGACAGTACTGGATGGGTGCAGCAAGCGTATACTTCACGCGCGCCTGCTTCTACCAGTGCACTCGCTGCCAGCGTGATCGTTCCCGCTGTATCGATGATATCGTCGATGATGATCGCTGTTTTTCCTGCAATATTCCCTACGATATTCATGACTTCCGCTACGTTTGGCTCCGGACGGCGCTTGTCGATAATCGCGATTGGTGCTTCCAGACGCTCAGCCAGTTTGCGAGCACGTGTAACCCCACCGTGGTCAGGAGAAACCACTACGATATCAGACAGACCTTTTTCGGAGAAGTGTTTTGCCAGGATCGGTACGCCCAACAGATGATCAACCGGGATGTCAAAGAAACCTTGGATTTGAGTCGCATGAAGGTCCATCGTGATTACGCGTTGTGCTCCAGCTGTTTCAATCAGGTTGGCAACCAATTTCGCTGTAATCGGATCGCGTGCGCGTGCTTTACGATCTTGACGAGCATAGCCGTAGTAAGGAATCACTACGTTGATGCTCTTAGCAGAAGCACGTTT
>JARDZO010000160.1 GCA_029240815.1 Brevibacillus sp. | reverse complement strand
CTTCAATCTTGGAGGATGCGGGCATTCCCATGGAGGCAGGCATTCTCGCGACGGTGCTGACGGCGTTTGTCGGAGCGCTGTTGATGGCTTTCTGGGCGAATGCGCCGATCATATTGGTTCCCGGAATGGGGATTAATGCTTTGTTTACCTTTACGCTCTGCCACACGATGGGTCTTTCCTGGCAGGAGGCTTTGGCTGCGGTATTTGTTTCGGGACTGATCTTTGCCGTCATCGCCTTTAGCTGTGCAGCTACTGTCTTGTCCAATGCGATTCCCACTTCGCTGAAAGAAGCGATCACGGTGGGGATTGGACTGTTTCTCACCTTTATCGGTTTGCAAAAGGGTGGACTGATCGTTACGAACCCCTCTACATTTGTAGCCTTAGGGGAGTTGTCCAGTCCGCATGTGATCGTGACATTGGCGACACTGATCATCACGTTGATTTTGTTTGTTCGCAATGTACCTGGCAATTTCCTCATCGGGATTGCCGCAGGGACAGGGCTTGGCTTTCTGTTCGGGATTGTGGAGCCAGGCAGCGGCGGATCGTTCTCGTTTTCGGAATACGGGCAAGTCTTTGCCGGTTTCTCATTTGGCGGAATCTGGACACTGCCGTTTTGGATTGCGACTTTTTCGCTCGCGATGGTCATTGTCTTTGAAAATATCGGATTGATTCACGGTCATACGGCGATGGCTGGACAGCCACAGAAGTTTCGGCGATCGCTCCAAGCCAATGCCGTGTCGGCTGCTCTATCTGGAATGTTGGGTACCAGTCCGACTGTTGCGACAGTAGAGAGTGCGGCGGGTATTGCGGCAGGTGGACGAACGGGTCTCACGGCGCTTGTGACCGGCACGCTTCTGTTGTGTTCACTGGGACTGATTCCGCTCGTCAAAATGATTCCGGATGGCGCAATCGCTCCCGTGCTGATCATCATCGGTGCGTTGATGCTGCAAAATGTACAGAACATTAATTTAAAAGACTTCTCGGAAGGCTTCCCCGCCTTTTTGATCATCGCGATCATCCCGCTGTCCTATAGCATTGTGGACGGCATCGCGTTTGGCTTTGTCGCTTATCCGCTGCTGAAGCTGGCTTTGGGGAAAAGAAGAGAAGTGCCTGCGTTGCTGTACGTGATTGCTGGCTTGTTTTTGCTCAATCTGGTACTGCCGGTGCTGGCTTAAGTAGGTGGAGTGAGAGGATACCCTGACCATTTGGTATGTTGGTTGGGGTATTTTGTATTTTGTGATAAAATGAACAAATGTAAAAATATGGTTTATTCTCATCTGATACGAAAGTAGGGTGGTATCTTTCATGACTAATGTCGGTCTTCCAGGAATGCTATTTATCGCGATCTTGTTTTTAAGTGCCATCGTTATTACGGTCATCGTTCAATCCCTATCAAGGAAGCGCTAGCCAGCCTCGCGTGTTCCATTTCCTTGGAAGCGGAGAGGGAGCGAGTGATGAGCGAGCTTCACGTTGGCTTTCCCTACTAACATTCATCTCCCACTTTCATCAAGCTTCACTAGATTTAGAAGTGGGAGACTTCTTTTGGGGAATGTTAAAATGAGAGAAAGCCCTTAGAGGAGGGAATTCCATGATTCAAATAAAGCGGGTCTATGAGGAAGCTTCCGAAGAAGACGGTCGACGTGTATTGGTTGACCGGGTTTGGCCGCGTGGTATTTCAAAGGAGAAGGCCCAATTGGATGAGTGGATGAAGCAGATTGCACCGAGTCCATATTTGCGAAAGTGGTTCTGCCACATCCCGGAACGGTTTGAGGAATTCAAAGAACGTTATAAACAAGAACTTGAGGAAACGAGGGAATGCCAAGAGGCGGTCAGTCGCCTGCTTGAATGGGATAAGGAAGGAACCGTTACACTTGTATATGCCGCCCGGGATCAGGAATACAATCATGTTGTGGTGTTACAGGATTTCCTTACCTCAAGATACGTAAGAAGTGCCATAAAATAAACAGAAGTAAGATCTACTTTGGTCAAGGTGGTTTTATTGCATACCATTTATGAGTTTTTTTGTGTGCTGTGGTGGAGGGGAGAAGCAGGTTTCCGATCTACGCTCCAGCCTACACCCAGCGTAGGAGAATAGACTGTCCGCTCCACAACGATTCACGGGGAAGCGGTAAAGGAGTAGCCGCTCCGCAGGGAACACAGAGGTACCGCTTCTGGATCCCGTGAATTCGTTGTTCCGCTAAGTTGGGTTCCGGAGTCGCTCCGCCTGGAAACCTGCTTCTCCTGCGAGCTTTTGTGGTTTCTAGCTACCTGGTATTACAAGGGACAATGGATAAAAAGCTTAATTCCCAATCGTCGCGCTTCGAAGGATATGGTGAATCAAGTGAAAAACGAAGCCATCAAATATGTCCCGTTCGACGTGTCACGGTAGCGATTAAATTAAGGAGAACCAAGCTTTCATTCTTCAAGAGCATTCTCCCATGTAGGGTTTTTCTCAAAGAAACTCCACGGAAAGCCCCAGAATAAGGCCAGTGAAAGACCCAAAGCTGGCCAAGGAAAAAGGGGAAAAAAGCGGAAGATCTTTGGAACACCAACTGAGGCGCAATGGAAAAAACGAAACACGGTTCTAAGCGTCCACCTTCTGATAAGCTCCCCGAGACGGCTGCTTTGGACGCGGTTTCGTTTTTTGCATGAAGCCGGACATGGATGCCCCCCAGTAGGTGTTCCTACGAAGCTGGAGCGTTTTCTCCTTTTTCCTCTCCTCCACTACAGTCTGATCGAGTGGAAAAGCAAGTGGGTGTGAAAGCCCGTGACGGTTCGTGCCGTTGCGGGCTTTTGTCTGCGTAACGAAGCAAAAGAAGGATTGCCAAGGCATATGAAAAAAAGTACAATGATGAAATGCCCAAAAAGGGCCGCGGTTCGTAAACTCCCGCGTTATCAAAACTAGGAGGCATTCTTTATGTTTAATGTAAGCTTGGGAGTAGGATTTGCCCTGGTCAACTTTGGGCTGTTTCTGCTCTGCTACCGCCTGTTCGGCAGAATGGGTCTGTACGCGTGGCTTGGTATGGCTACGGTGCTGGCAAATATTCAGGTCGTGAAAACGATCGAGATGTTCGGATTGGTCATGACGCTCGGCAATACCATCTATGCATCTATTTATTTGACAAGCGATCTGCTGAATGAAAAATACGGGGAAAAGGCAGCCAAGAAAGCAGTCTGGTTCGGATTTTTCACCTTGATCGCCACGACGATCATCATGCAAATGGTCCTGTTGTTTGAACCGACAGACACGGATTTTTCCCAAGAACCCTTAGAAAAACTATTTGGCCTGATGCCACGGCTCGCATTGGGAAGCTTGTGTGCGTATTTGCTCAGCCAGTTTGTCGACGTGAAAATCTACTCGTGGCTGAAGAAGAAATGTCCAGGTCCGAACCAACTCTGGATTCGCAACAATGGCAGCACGCTGTTCAGTCAGATGCTGGACTCGATTACCTTTTGTTCGATTGCGTTTTTGGGCGTGTTCCCAATGGACGTTTGGTGGGAGATTTTGTTGACCACCTATCTGATCAAATTTATCGTCTCAGCGGCATCGACGCCGGTTTTGTATATCGCACGGAATATGAAGGTGCCGGAGGAGTAAGTTGGCATATTCCTAACAAAAAAGAGACACGCGATTTGCCTGTGGGTAGGCGAGCGTGTCTCTTTTTCTTTTCCCCCGTTATGGTGTCGTGGAGTCATCCTCTTGCCCATCCAATAAGTAAAACGCCTTCATGTAATTGACGAACGTTTTGACCACAGATGATTGAGTAGCAGATTCTTTAAAATGCATCCAGGTATTTCTAGAAAGCTCTTGACCGTTCTGATAGGACAAGTCGATGGTATGAAAATTATCATGCTGCTTTAGGCAGGTGCGCGGAATAATCGCGTACCCGAAGCCGTATCGGACCATCTCTTTACAAGACTCGGCGTTATCGACCTGCATGGAATACGTTGGTGGTTGAGTGAATCTTTCCTGCCACCAGTCCTCGATGGCTTGTGGTAAAAGAAGATCGGTTTTGTATTTGATATTTGCCGTATGATGGGGAGTTCGATAGTGAATTCTAGGCAGGCTTGGGAGATCATCAAGATTGATCTTTTCTTTGGAAATAACCGTAATGCGATTGCGATAGATTAGACATTTTTGATCAAACCATTGATAGTTTCCACTGATAATGCCCACATCTACCGTTTCATCGTTTAGCAGTTGATAGATGGTAGAGCTGTACCCTGTCTCCAATGTGATGTTTACATCGGGATAGCCATCCAAGAAGTTTTTGAGGATCGGGGGGAGCTTGTAGTGAGCAAAATGATTGGAAACTCCTAGCTTCAAGGTGCCTTTTACTTCTTTTGCCATGTTGGACATATGGTCTTTTACTTTTCGTAGCTCGAGCACCATTTTTCTAGCGAATCCAACGAGATATTCTCCCTCTGGTGTGAATTTGATGCCCTTGCCGTGCTTCATAAAGATCGGCATCCCGAATTCAGATTCTAATTGCTGCAGGCGATAGCTCAGGGCTGGCTGTGAAATGTGCATGCGTTCAGCGGCTCTGGTGATGTTCTTTTCTTCATAGACGTGCAGCAGTAATTTGCAGTCTTTGTCATCCATGGAAAGATCTCCTCACATGAAAAGTTCAAATTTTCTTTCATATAAAAATTTTATCACAGTTTAAGAAAATATGAATTTTACTTATTTTTTGTTTGAACTTATATTTTTATGTAAGCGTTACACGGAATGCAGTTGTCTAGCAAAAAATGAGATTCAGCCGAGAGGAGATCAACTATGGAAAAAGGGCAGCAGTTTGAAAATGGAGGCCGGTCAACCAAGTCTTTTCCTTACTATCGATTCAGTGGAACTCATCGTGAGATTGGTCAGCAATACGGGGAATCATGTACCGCGCTGATCCAAAAGCATCGGGATTACGCACTTGAGCGCTTGCGTTCGAAAGTACAGATCCCTTCCATGCGTGCATTGGAAGAGGAGGCATTGAAATATAGACCATTCGTTCAGGAGTATGCTCCTTTTTTTGATGAAGAGATTCAGGGAATTGCAGAAGGGGCGAAAATCTCGCTTGGCGAGGCATATTTTCTCCAGCTTCGCGCCGAGATCTATCATCATTTCGATACGACGGATGAATGCACGACCTTTGCTGTGACACCGGAGGCTTCAAAGGACGGTACGCCGCTTATTGGACAAAATGCGGATCTGCCTGCCTTTTATTCCGAAGTGGGGATTGTTGCCGAGTACGTACCAAATGATGGGCCAGCTTGTCTCATGCTGACGCCTGCTGGGCAAGTATCGTACATCGGGATCAACGATGCTGGCTTAGGCGTGTTTGCCAACTTTCTGGTGTGTGATGGCTGGAGAATCGGCTTTCCCCGTTACTTGCTTTCCCGACTGGCATTGACGAAACATTCCGTGGATGAAGCAGTCGCGTTGGTGCAGAGCGTGCATCGGGCTTCCTCGAGAAATCTGATTCTGCTGGATCAGACAGGAAGAAGTCTGGATCTGGAAACCGTGCCTACGCATACAGCCACGATTGAATCCGTAAACGGCCTACTCGCCCATTCCAATCATTTTGTGGCCGAGAGCATGGTGGAGGAAGAACGTAAGACAGGGGAAGACCTAGAAAACTCTCGTGTTCGCTTGCATCGTATGCGTACCCTGTTAGAAAACAAACATGGCCAGATCGATGTGGAAGCCATGCAAGAGCTGTTGCGGGATCGCGAAACAGCTCCCCACACCTTGTGTCGAATGCCAGGGGATTTCGGGGATTCGATCACCTTTGCATCCGTGATCGCTGAACCGAGCAAAGGGAATCTGTGGATCGCCATTGGCCCGCCACACCAGTACGAGTATAAGTGCTACAGCTTTACAACATGAATCAGGGATCACTAGCATCATTCCATAGACATAAGGGGGAAAACAAATGAAACGATTATGGTCAGCCGTTTTGTTATCACTCACGCTTGCTGTTTCAGCCTGTGGCAACACGTCCAATTCGTCCGGTGCGGGCACAGAGGGCGCAGCACAAGAACTGGTGGTGGCCTTCAGTACGGAACCGGTAACGTTGGACCCGCAGGACACGAGTGACGGTATTTCCAACAATGCCAACGAGCTTCTCTATGACAAACTGGTCACGCTCGACAAAAACAACGAGATCGTTCCACAGCTGGCAAAGGAATGGACCACCTCAGAAGATGGCAAGAAGATCACGTTCAAGCTGCGTGACGATGCGAATTTCCAGGATGGTACGCCAGTGAATGCGGAAGCCGTCAAGTATACGTTTGATCGCGTGCTCAACAAAGAAAACAAGCTGGCCCGTTATTCGTTGTATGGGGAGTTCATCGATAAAGTAACGGTGGATAGCGAGTATCAAGTGAGCTTTGACCTGAAATTCCCGTTTGGCCCAGCATTAATTTCGTTTGCTCATACGAACGGCGGTATTCATAGCCCGAAAAACTTGCAGGAAAAAGGAAAAGATGTCGGCAAATCCCCAGTCGGCTCCGGCCCTTACAAATTAAAGGAATGGACGCCAGGTACGAAGATGGTGTTTGAAGCGAATGAAGCGTATTGGGGCGGGGCACCGAAAATCAAGACCATTACCTTCAAACCCGTGACGGAAAATTCCGCTCGCTCCATCATGCTGGAAACGGGTGAGGCAGACGTGATCGTGCCCGTCGTGACGTCTGATGTGGAACGCCTCAAAGGAAATGACAAGCTCAAGGTCATGATCGAGCCGAGCTCCCGCAACTTGTACATTTCCATCAATACGGCAAAGGCGCCATTCGATAATGTGAAAGCTCGTCAAGCGCTGAACTATGCAGTGGATAAAGAGACGATCGTCAACAAGATCATGGCAGGGCAAGCCAAAGTGCTGGATGCAGCGTTTGGTGAAAAAATCTGGGGTCACACCTCAGTAGGAGCGTATCCGTACGATCCTGAAAAGGCCAAGCAGCTGCTTGCAGAAGCAGGCGTGAAACCAGGAACGACGATCAAGCTGTGGACACCAGAGGGCCGCTACCTCATGGACCGTCAAATCGCAGAGTTTATCCAAGGAAATCTCCAAGCGGCAGGACTGAACGTCGTGTTCCAAAAATGGGAGTGGGGCGCGTTTCAAGAAGCAATCAAGAGCCCGGACGCCGAGTTTAATCTGGCAGTCAACAGCTGGGGTGCCTCTACGAATGACGCGGACTGGGCGTTGCGACCGATCCTGAAAACGGGTGGAGCCAGCAATTACGCCAAATTCTCCAACCCGGCGCTGGATGACATGATTGACAAAGCGATGAAAGCATCGAGTCAGGATGAACGCAAAAAGCTGTACAGCGACGCATTGGCTTTGATCAAAGAAGAAGCACCGTGGATTTTCCTGGTGGAATACAAGCAGACCTCTGGCGTGCGCAACAACGTGGAAGGTGTGTACTCGTGGAGCAACGAGCGTCTGATCCTGCGTGACGCCGTCAAAAAATAAACGGGAAAGAAAAGTGGGATAGGGGATAGGCGTCTATCCCCTAATCCTTTATTTTACTATCAGAAAGTATAAAAATTCTGAGGATGATAGTATAAGCGCAACTAAGGCTTCGTCCGCGCCAAGGCTTGGCAAAGCCAAGTTTTCTAATCGATTTGCGAAGGAGGCACCCAATTGCTCAGCTATATAATCAAACGCGTATTGCAGATGATCCCAACGTTGATCGGTGTATCCATCGCTACCTTTATCCTCATTCACTCCGTTCCGGGAGATCCAGCCCGAATGATCGCGGGAAACGAAGCGAGCGAAGAAGAAGTCGCCCTTGTTCGCGACCGACTGGGGTTAAATGAACCGTTACACGTCCAGTACGGGGAGTATGTGATGGGGCTGGCAAAGGGCGATCTTGGAACATCGCTGCGTTCGGACCGCCCTGTTCTGGATGAAATCGTTTCCCGATTCCCGACCACCCTTTTGCTCACTTTTATCTCCGTGATCATTATGGTCATTGTCGGACTTTTAGCTGGAATCCTATCAGCGACGAAACCCAACAGCAAAAGGGATAACGCTACCATGATGTTTTCGCTGTTTGGCATTTCCATGCCGATTTTTTGGCTGGGGTTAATGCTCATCTTAATCTTCTCGTATTACTTGCAGGTGCTGCCGTCGGGCGGTAATGACAGCTTTAAATACTTCATCCTTCCTGCCGTGGCGCTCGGTCTTTCTTCCTCGGCCATTTTAGCCAGGCTGTCCCGCTCCAGTATTCTTGAGGTTATTCATCAAGACTTCGTCCGCACGGCAAGAGCCAAGGGCGTCAAAGAAAAGTGGGTGATCTACAAACATACCCTGAAAAACGCGCTTATTCCGATCATCACGATCGTGGGCTTGGAGTTCGGGCACTTACTGGGGGGAGCCGTACTGACAGAGACGGTATTTTCCATGAACGGTATTGGGAGATTCATTATCCAGTCCATCCAATTTCGGGATTACCCTGCAATCCAGGGCAGCATTCTGTTTGTTGCCTCGATCTTTGTCATCGTCAATTTGATCGTTGACCTTTGTTACAGTCTCGTAGATCCCAGAGTCAGATACGATTAGAGAGGAGCAAATTCATGAGTCAGACAGAAGTCGTAGTCCCACAAGCGGACAACCTTTCGATCGAAGCTACGTACAGGGCTCGTTCCCCATGGAAAATGATTGTGAATCGTTTTAAGAAGAACAAGCGGGCGATGGCAGGACTGTGGATGGTGCTCGTATTTCTCGTAGTCGCCATCTTTGCTCCGTGGATCGCTCCTCATGATCCGTTCGAGCAAAATATGCAGGTGATGCTGGAAGCTCCTTCGATCCATCATTTTTTCGGTACAGATGAATTCGGACGCGATATTTTTTCGCGAGTTATTTATGGTGCACAAATCTCCCTCATGATCGGAATTGTAGGGGTGTTGATCTCGATTGTTTTTGGGGTGGCTCTAGGGACCATCTCGGGTTATTTCGGTGGATTCGTGGATTCGCTGGTGATGCGGATCATGGATATTTTTATGGCATTTCCCAGCTTTCTCTTGGCACTGGCGATTGTCAGTGTACTTGGGCCGGGCATGATCAACGTGATGATTGCCATCGGTATTTTTTCCGTTCCGACCTTTGCCCGCATTTCACGCAGCTCGGTCATTTCGATTAAAAACAAGGAATACATCGAAGCTGCCAGAGCGATGGGAGGCACCCATTTGTTTATCATCTGGAAGCACATTCTTCCAAACAGCATCGCACCCATCATCGTGTTATCTACGATGCGGATCGCGACCGCGATTTTGACGGCTGCGGGTCTCAGCTTTTTAGGGATGGGAGCTCAGCCTCCTACACCAGAATGGGGAGCCATGCTAAGCACAGGAAGAGAATATTTGCGGACGGCCCCGCACGTGAGCACGATCCCCGGTTTGGCCATTATGTTTATGGTTTTGGCTTTCAACATGCTAGGGGATGGCTTGCGCGATGCTCTCGACCCCAAGATGAAGCTGTGACAAAAGGGAGGTACCGACTTGAAGAACAAGTTGCTCGAAATCAAAGGCTTGAAAACCTATTTTTATACAGACGATGGCGTGGTTCCTGCGGTCGATGGAGTGGATATCGCGATCTATGAAGGGGAAACGGTAGGGATCGTAGGGGAGTCCGGTTGCGGGAAAAGCGTTACCTCTCTGACGACGATGCGTCTGACACCCGGTAAAGTGGTCGAGGGCTCCATTACCTTTCAGCAAAAGGACATTCTGGCTCTGAGTGATGAGGAGATGAGAGAACTTCGTGGCAACGAAATGGCCATGATTTTTCAGGAGCCGATGACCTCGCTCAATCCGGTATTTACGATTGGGCAGCAGATTGGAGAAGCCGTCGAGATCCATATGAAGATGAGTAAGCAAATGGCCCGTGAGCGATCCATCGAGATGCTCAAGCGTGTAGGAATTCCTCGGCCGGACCAAATCGTCGACGAATATCCCCATCAGCTATCGGGAGGAATGAGACAGCGGGTCATGATCGCCATGGCGATGGCTTGTAATCCAAAGCTGTTGATCGCAGACGAACCGACGACTGCTCTGGACGTGACGATTCAGGCGCAGATTCTGGACCTGATGCGGGATTTGAAAGAAAAGCAGGGAACCGCGATCATGATGATTACTCATGACTTGGGTGTAGTGGCTGAAATGTGTGATCGCGTGATCGTGATGTACGCGGGAAAAGTCGTGGAGGAAGCAGACGTTGTCACCCTGTTTACCAAACCGCAGCATCCATACACGCAAGGACTGATGAAATCGATTCCGAGCCTGGAGTCAGCTGAGAGAAGACTGTACTCCATTAAAGGGAATGTTCCGATCCCAGGTACCATTCGCGATGGGTGCAGCTTTGCTCCTCGCTGTGAATTCGCAACGGAATTGTGTCGGCAAAAAGCGCCCCGTTTGGTTGAAGTGGAGCAAGGGCATTTGAGCAGATGCTGGCTCCATGCAGAAGATAGGGAGGACACGCGACATGAAACAGCCGTTGGTTGAGATCAAAAACTTGAAGAAGTACTTTCCCATCCGAAAAGGAATGTTCAAAAAAACAGTCGGTCATGTCAAGGCGGTAGACGGTCTCGACTTTACGATTTTCAAAGGTGAAACGCTCGGCTTGGTGGGAGAAAGCGGTTGTGGGAAATCCACGACGGGGCGAACCATCCTGCAGCTGCTTACGCCGACAGAGGGTGAGGTCCTGTACGAAGGGAAAAACCTCCTGCACATGAAGAGTGCGGAAATGCGAAAGCTGCGCAAAGATTTGCAAATGGTGTTTCAAGATCCGTATGCCTCCCTCGATCCAAGGCTGACAGTCGGGGAGCTGATCGCAGAGCCGTTTCAGATCCATCAACTCTATCAGGGGAAAGAAAGAGACAGGCGGGTAGACGAGCTTCTCCAGGTTGTCGGCTTGCACAGCTATCACGCCAAGCGCTATGCCCATGAATTCAGCGGGGGGCAACGCCAGCGAATCGGGATTGCGCGAGCACTGGCTCTCAACCCAAAACTGATCGTGGCAGATGAGCCGGTTTCTGCCTTGGATGTTTCCATTCAGTCACAGGTGATCAATCTACTGCAGGATTTGCAGGAACAGTTTCAATTGACCTACTTGTTCATCGCCCACGATTTGAGTGTAGTAAAGCATATCAGTGATCGCGTCGGTGTGATGTATCTGGGCAGAATCGTAGAGCTGGCAGAAAAAAACGATCTTTACGATTCGCCCATGCATCCGTATACCAAAGCACTGCTTTCGGCTGTTCCTGTACCCAATCCGTTGATCAAAAAAGAGAGAATCGTTTTACAGGGAGATGTGCCCAGTCCCGCCAATCCGCCGTCTGGCTGCACCTTTCATCCGCGCTGCAGCGAGTGCATGGATATTTGCAGGACGGAAAAACCAGCGTTCCAGGAAGTCAACGGACGCTACGTGGCATGCCATTTATACAGCTAAATAGAATGACAGACGGAGGTAGGAAGTGTGAATACATCAAAAGAAAAACTATATAGAACCGTAGACGATTTAAGCGAGACCATTCTTGCCATCAATGATTTCATTCATGACAACCCTGAATTGGGAAACGAGGAATTCAAAGCTGTTGAACTTTTGACCCATACATTGGCGAATCACGGCTTTCAGGTAGAAATAGGGCTAGCAGGATTAGAAACGGCTTTTTCCGCCATTTATCAAAACAAGCAGGGCGGGCCTGTCATCGGTTTATTATGTGAATACGATGCGCTGGAAGGACTGGGACATGGCTGCGGCCACAATCTGCAAGCTGCTTCCATCACGGGGGCTGCAATCGCCTTGGCTCGGAATTTGGGAGACTTGCCGGCTACGATTGCCGTCTATGGTACCCCTGCCGAGGAGACCACGAGTGGAAAGCTGCCCATGATTAAGGCAGGTGTTTTCGATCAGCTGGATGTAGCGCTGATGATGCATGGAGGAGACCGCACGACAGTAGATGGGAAATCGCTGGCGATGAACATGGTTGAATTCGTTTTCGAAGGGAAGGCAGCTCATGCGGCGGTGGCACCGGAGAAAGGGATCAGCGCTTTGGATGGGGTCCTCATGATGTTCAACGCGATTGAATATTTACGAGAGCATGTGCGGACAGACGTTCGGATTCATGGTGTGATTACCGATGGTGGTGTCGTGCCGAACATTGTTCCTGATCGCGCAGCAGCTCAGTTTTATATCCGTGCAGCGGATCGCCCTTATCTGGACACGGTGGTGGAGCGGGTATATAATGCAGCACGTGGGGCTGCCCTCGCTACGGGTACGCAGTTGACGATCAATGAAATGAAGACGTGTGAAAATAAAATCAATGTGGAAACCTTGAACAAATTAATGCTGGAAAATGCGAGAGAGGCAGGGATTCAGGAAATATCTCCTCCTCGAACAAGCACGGGCTCTACCGATTTCGCCAATGTGACCTACCGAATCCCTGGGGCGTGCTTACGTGTGCAATTTGTCCCTTTTGGAACTTCGAGCCATTCAAAAGAATGGGTGGCTGCGGGAGTGAGCGATGAGGGCCATGCAGCCGTTTTGTCGGCGGCAAAATCTTTAGCAGGTGTCGGGTATGACTTGATTGTCGACCCAGCCGCCTTGTCCGAGATCAAAGAAGATTTCCGCAAAGCGAAAGAAGCGCAGTTCGTCTCATAGAATAAGTACGGTACAGGTTTTGTCTCATGTTTCCACAAACGATAGGGGATGTACCCGATGAGCTGGAAAAGAAATGCGAGAATCCTCTGGATCTGCAATTTTATCATCTCGGGTTCGATGAGTATGATCATGCCGTTCCTCCCGCTGTTTTTGATGGATATGGGAGTACCTCATGGTAAAGAAGTCAGTATGTGGACCGGGATGATTTTCTCGGCCACTTTTTTATCCGCGGCGATCATGGCGCCTCTGTGGGGGGCCTTTGCTGACAAATATGGGCAAAAGGCCAATCTGGT
>JARDZO010000426.1 GCA_029240815.1 Brevibacillus sp. | reverse complement strand
TTGGAAGCTTCTTTGATGACTGCAGCCGTATCATCGATGGGTTTTGTTTGAATTTGGGCAACGCCGGATTCCCATACAACTTGGTAACCCAATGCTTCACTAACAAAACGGATGGGAACCACTGTCCGTCGACTTACGATCATAGCCGGCGCATCCAGTGTGACACGTTTGCCGTCCACATACGCGGTTTGGCTGTCCACAAGGAGGACAATTCGTTTACCCTTTTCCGTGACAGTTACTTGCCGATTTGATGCATCGTATGTGACTTCTGCGCCCGTAGACTCGGCAATAACACGTATCGGCACGAGCATGCGGCCATTTTGTCGTAATGGTTGTACCTCTGTAGGAATTCCTTTCCCATCTATCACCAAAGAAATGACAGGACCTGGTTCTACAGCAGCAACTACTCCTGAGCCGCTCGTACCTGTAACACCTAATCCCAGACAAATGAAAAAAACGCCCAGAACCTTTGTCCACAGACGACTACTGCTTTTATGTAAACAGCGGTTCATCTATTCCCCTCCCCGCGCAATCTTACTCAAAGAATTATCGCATAGGGAAAGATCAAGGTTCTAGACGCAAATTATGTCAACTAACGAGATCCCGTTTCGTATGGTTTGCCCAATGCTGCTGGAGCATTCGAGCGACCGACAAGTCCCGCCATGACAAGAATGGTCAAGACGTATGGAAGCATGAAGATAAACTCTGTCGGTACATACTTGGTCAATCCAAAAATTTGCACCAATGACTTGATAGCTTGAGCTACCCCAAAGAACAAGGCTGCTCCCATCGCACCAGCTGGATGCCACTTACCGAAGATCAAGGCTGCGATTGCAATAAACCCTTGACCGGAAACCGTATTATGAGAAAAGTTACTGGTAGTGGTCAAAGAAATCGTCGCTCCACCCCATGCAGCCAGTGAACCACTGATCATGACAGCCATGTAACGCATCTTTTTCACATTGATCCCTACAGTGTCTGCTGCCCGAGGATGCTCACCGACAGCGCGCAAACGCAATCCAAATGGCGTCTTAAAGATGAGGTACCAAGTGAAAAATACCATGATAAACGCCAAGAAGCTGGTCGGATACGCTTCAAAAATGGCATGACCCAGATAGGGGATATCATGCAAGACGGGAATGCTCCACTTTCCAAATACGCTTGACAACGTAGTGGTTTGCCCTGCTCCGTTAAAGATAATTTTGGTCAAATAGACAGAAAGACCAGCTGCCAAGAAGTTGAGAGCAACACCACTTACTGTCTGGTCAGCTTTAAAAGTAACAGAAGCTACCGCATGAGGCAGTGCAAAAATAGCACCTGCGATCCCTGCTGCGAGGAATCCAATCCACGGAGCTCCTCCTGCGAGTGAGTCCTGGAAAGCATAAGTGATGACCGCACCGGTAAATGCCCCGATGATCATCATACCTTCCAAAGCAATGTTCACGACACCAGACCGCTCTGAGTACAGTCCACCTAGTGATGCAAAAATCAAGGCAGTGGAAAACACGATGGTATCATGAACGAGGTTGCTTAGAATAATTCCCCAATCCATCAGTTTCCACCTTCCTTTTTCTTCTTCATGATAGGTTTCACAAAAATCTTCACGATACCATGTGCAGCAACGAAGAAAATAACGGAAGCGATCACGACACGGATGAGCTCAACTGGCACACCAGCACCGAACTTCATACCTGCCGCACCAAACGTAAGGATACCAAACAAGATGGCCCCAAGAACGACCCCTAGTGGCGTGTTCCCGCCAATCAACGCTACTGCGATCCCATCAAATCCATAACCTGGTTGTGCGGTCATGATCGCTTGATAATGGAATACCCCCAGAATCTCACACGCTCCGCCAATCCCCGCAAACATCCCGCCAATAAACATGGCTTTTACGACATTGCGGTTTACGTTCATCCCTGCATACTCAGAAGCATGCGGGTTTAAACCAACGGCACGCAGTTCATAACCGGATTTCGTTTTCCAAAGGATAACGTAAAAGAAAATAGCTGCAAGCACCGCAATTAATGTACCCCAGTGCAAACGCGCACTATCAAACATCGTCGAGAGCCAACCAATCGTAATGACAGCAGAGTCGTGAATCATTTCAGAACGTTGTTGTCCGGCTGGTACGAAGAAAGCATTCATCACCCAGTTGGCCAAATAGAGAGCCACCCAGTTCAACATAATGCTCGTAATAACCTCATTGACCCCACGTGCCGCTTTTAGATAACCCGCAATAGAACCCCATAGTCCACCTGCTACTGCACCCGCAATGACAGCAAGGGGCGCATGGATATACGCCGGAAGATCAAAGGATACACCTACTGCCGTAGAAGCAATCATCCCTACGATGAACTGGCCCTCAGCACCGATGTTAAACAGACCTGTCCGAAATGCAAAAGCAACTGCGAGACCCGTAAAGATGAGGGGTGTAATCTGGCGAATCGTCTCCCCGAAGTTATAGGCACTTCCAAATACTTTCTCTAGAAGAGCCATATACGCTTTAATCGGATTGAATCCACCAGCTAACATCGCGATTGCACCCGTTAACAAACCAAGGATGATCGCTACTAGCGGAACGAGAAACGACTCTTTTGTAAATACAGCAATGACTCTATTCATCGTTTCCCCCTCCTTGCATCCGTTTTCCACCGGACATCATCAAGCCAAGCTCTTGTTCGGTCGTCGTTTTTGCATCGACAATCCCTACTATATTACCTTCATAAATGACCGCGATACGGTCTGACACGTTAATCACTTCATCCAGCTCAAGTGAAAGCAACAAGACTGCCTTCCCATTGTCACGCTGTTCAATCAGGCGGCGATGGATGAATTCAATAGCACCGACATCCAAGCCACGTGTTGGCTGAGCTGCAATCAATAGATCAGGGTTCTTGTCCACTTCGCGAGCAATGATCGCCTTCTGCTGGTTTCCTCCCGAAAGAGCGCGAGCTGGGGTGTAAATACTCGGGGTACGAACGTCAAACTCTTCAATGAGCTTTGCCGCATGCTTGTCAATGGCGCCATAATCGAGAAAACCGTTCTTGTTGAACGTCGGATGGAAATAAGTTTCCAGTACCATGTTTTCACTCATGGTGAAATCTAGGATCAAACCGCGCTTGTGACGGTCCTCCGGAATATGGGACAACCCAGATTCAGAGATCTCCCGTGGAGCCTGGTTAGTGATTTCTTTTCCATTAAGAAGTACACGGCCGCTTGTCGCTTTACGCAGACCTGTCAACACTTCAATCAATTCGCTCTGACCGTTGCCATCTACCCCAGCAATCCCGAGGATTTCGCCTGCACGTACTTCAAGACTGAGATTGTTGAGTGCATTTACGCCACGATTGCCCATAGCCGTCACTTTTTCGACTGCGAGAATCGTGTCTTTTGGCTGTGAAGCTCGCTTGTCTACACGGAAGTTAACCTCACGACCTACCATTTTCGCTGCTAAATCATCAGGATTCGTATCTTT
>JARDZO010000159.1 GCA_029240815.1 Brevibacillus sp. | reverse complement strand
CCTCCGACATCTCATAATCTGTCTCAAAGAGGGCAAATGAGACCGGATGATCTACGCCGGTAGAGTCCTGTGCTGGCGAAAACGTCATGTCCGAAAGCTTGCCTCGTTGATAAATGGTATAGGGAGCAGAAAAGACCTCGCCCAGTGAGGCTAGAGCGGCTTCGGTATCGGCACTGAGACGATGCGGCTTGGTTTCCAGAAGATCTTCCAGATTCTTGCGGAATGGCTCCAGGCCTGGTTCTTCTTGCAAATATTGTTCGATAGATCCATCCGGCAATTCCAAAATCTCCGATGGAATGAACGAAAGGGCCGCATTCAGTGCTGAGATCACGTCACCGACCCGTGCAGAATTTGCCTGATTTTGCGGATTGGTTCCGTCTTCTGACGAGCGCAAACTGGCATAACTCGCCACGAGACTCGCTCTTACGACGATAGCTTCCCTTGCTTCCAGGCATGCCAGTAAATTTTCAGCACCAGTATGTAACGACCCTTTAAACTCGGTAAGCAGTGGAAGGTGCTGTAGAATTTCTCGCAATTCGTTTTCCCACGCTTCTTGATTGGGAAATAAGTCATCCAGATTCCAGGTTTGTTCCACTGCTACTTGTTCTCGTGTCTGTCTCACTTTCACCGCTCACGCCTCCCTCAATTTTCAATAAAATGTTTTCTACTTAATTAAAGTTGGATTCTCTAGCGAATATTCCTCTAATTTTTACTAAATAAAAACTTCTCCTTTGTGCGAGACTCGAATGCAGAGAGATTCTGTCTGTTTCTGCGCTTTCCTAGGAAATTCATTATAAAAATAATAGCAGTGAAATCCAGTTGGGCAGATATAATAGAGAGAAGAAATACGTCATAGGAGGTTTCCCATGGATTTCGATTCTTTGATTGATCGATATGCAGAACTAGCAGTAAAAGTCGGTGTCAACGTGCAACCGATGCAGACTTTAGTCGTGACTGCCCCCATCTCCGCAGCCTCTTTTGTTCGCCAGGTGGCAAGGAAAGCTTACGAAGCAGGTGCCAAGAACGTCCAGATCGAATGGACCGACGATGAATTGACTCGGATGAAGTACGATTTGGCTCCAGATGAAGCATTTTCCGAGTACCCGATGTGGAGAGCAAAAGGGCTGGAGGAGCTCGCAGAAAACGGCGCCGCTTTTCTCTACATCAGCGCATCTAACCCTGATCTATTAAAAGGCGTCAATCCAGAGCGGATCTCCACTGCGAATCGAACGGCCGGACAAGCATTGAACACATTTCGAAGCTACTCCATGGCAGACAAAGTCAGCTGGAGCGTCATTGCCGTTCCCTCCCCTGCATGGGCCGCCGTGGTGTTTCCCGATTTGCCAGAAGCAGAGCGACTCAGCGCTTTGTGGGAAGCCATTTTCCGGGCTACTCGCACGGATCAGAGCGATCCCGTACAAGCTTGGCATGATCATCATGCTGCCCTCAATGAAAAGGTAGAAGCACTCAATGCAAAACAATATCGCTACTTGCATTACACCGCCCCAGGTACGGACCTGACCATCGAGCTGCCTCCCCGTCACGTCTGGATTGGTGGTGGAAGCGTGAATAAAGACGGTACATCTTTCATGGCAAACATGCCTACTGAGGAAGTATTTACTGCGCCTCTGAAGCAAGGTGTAAATGGGACTGTCCGCAGTACCAAGCCTTTGAGCTACCAAGGCAATTTGATCGAGAATTTCTCGCTTACCTTTGAAAACGGCCGGATCATCTCTGCAACGGCGGAAAAGGGCGAAGCAGCACTGACCAAACTGATCGAAACCGACGACGGCTCTCACTACTTGGGTGAAGTAGCGCTTGTCCCTCATTTCTCCCCCATTTCTGAATCGAACATTATCTTTTACAACACGTTGTTCGATGAAAATGCGTCCAACCACTTGGCGATCGGAAACCCTTACCCGGTAAACATCGAGAATGGTGCCGACATGACGAAAGAAGAGCTGGAGGCATACGGTCTCAATAGCAGTATCTCGCATGTGGATTTCATGATTGGTTCTGCCGACATGAACATTGATGGGGAAACAGCAGATGGCAAGCGGGAACCTATTTTCCGTAACGGGAACTGGGCGTAGATAGACACGTACACCTCGTAAAAAGACACCCCCTTTTTTAATCGAACGGGGTGTCTTTTGCTTTGAGATATTTTCAGAGGTAACCTAGCACAGTCCCTCCAAGCGCACCCGCGATAACAATCATCCAGGGGGGCAATTTCCAAAAGACAAGCATACTAAACAAAATGAGAGCGAGAATAAAGTCCTTTGGTTGTAAAACGGAAGATGTCCATAAGGGATCGTATAGAGATGCCAACAGGATACCCACTACAGCTGCGTTTACCCCCATTAATGCCCCTTGCATGTTTGAACTGTTTCTGAGCAGGCTCCAAAAAGGCAGCGCACCCATGACGAGCAAAAAGGCTGGCAAGAATATAGCGATGGTTGCGATACACGCGCCTGTTACTCCTCCAGCCATTGCACCCAAATAGCTGCCGAATGTAAATAAAGGCCCCGGAACTGCCTGTGCCGCACCATATCCAGCCAAAAATTCTTCCTTAGTCATCCACCCGTGAGGAACCAGTTCTCTTTCCAAAAGCGGCAACACGACGTGACCTCCACCGAACACCAGGGAGCCTGAGCGGTAAAAGCTATCGAACAGCGCAATCCATTCGTGCTCACCCGACTCTCTAAGGAGGGGCAGTGCGAGAAGTAGTCCAAAAAACAAAGCCAAGCACACGATTGCGAAAGAGCGACTGATCGGAATTTGCAGATCAGGCGAACTCTCTTGTGATTTTCCTCGAAATAACATGACCCCCAGTAGCCCTGCAGCCAAGATGATAACAATCTGACTGAAAGCTGTTTGCCACAACAAGGTAACCGTTGCTGCGACTACTGCAATTGTGGCTCTTGTCCGGTCTGGCGTCAGCTTTTGTCCCATCCCTAGAATGGCATGGGCTACAATCGCTACTGCAACCATTTTCAAACCATGAATCCAACCTGCATTCCCGATCTCGTAACCTTGAAGCAGAAAGGCAAACGCCACCAAGGCAAGGACGGATGGTAGGGTAAAACCTAGCCACGCCACTAATCCACCTAACCATCCTGCGCGTACGATGCCAATGCCAATCCCTACCTGACTGCTAGCAGGTCCAGGCAGAAATTGACAAAGGGCTACCAATTCCGTGTAGCTTCGTTCATCCATCCATTTGCGCCTACGGATGTACTCGTCATGAAAGTACCCGAGGTGGGCAATTGGTCCTCCGAACGAGGTTACACCCAGTTTTGTGGAGACACTGAAAATTTCTGAAAGAGTTCCGAGCTTTCCATTTTTCCTGTTTCGCTTCTGCATATTTCCATCCATGTAGTCACGTTAACTCCCCATCTATTTTTTCGTTAAAAACAGATACATGCTTGGTTTTTATATTGTAAGACGTTGGATTGTTTGCTTCCACTCATTTACGCAAACTTCATAATCGTTTTGGCGGTTTCATCCCGTTCCCTCGATAAAAAGCCTATCCTACCATGTATTCTTTCTCCCTTTTTTAACAAATCTTGTATTGTGTTACCTCCTTATTTAGAGTAGGATTCAAATACTATGCATGAAATTACAATGATACCGAAATGAGGGAATTCATGAATTCAAGGAAATCGTCTTTAGGGTTCGGAAATAACGGAAAATTCTATACCGAGGAATCACCATTTGTGAATGAAAATGAGATTCATGGAGATCAGATTTTTAGCATTATCGTCCCTAAACTTCGGGCAGCTGGGTGTGTTTTCGCAGAAGAAGAGGCACGGTTGCTCATCGCCTCGGCACGGACAGCGACCGACCTTTCACGTATGGTAGAACAACGAACCACCGGTCTGCCACTTGAATACGTAATCGGCTGGGCGGAGTTCTGTGGAACGCGGATTGCTGTTGACCAAGGTGTTTTTGTCCCCAGACAACGTACCGCGTTTCTAGTCCAAGAAGCTGCCGCCCTCGTTCGATCAGGAGCGATCGTACTTGACCTCTGTTGCGGTTCGGGGGCTGTCGGTGCCGTACTGGCATCCACCGAACAGATCGAGTTATATGCGTCAGACATTGACCCCGTGGCTGTACAGTGCGCCCGTCGCAATGTCACAGCGGTGGGTGGTCTAGTATACGAGGGAGATCTATACGAGCCACTCCCCCGTGCACTTAGGGGGCGCGTCAACGTCCTCGTTGCCAACGCACCCTACGTCCCCACTAAGGCGATCGAACTGCTCCCCCCAGAAGCCCGCATCTATGAAGCAAGGTTGGCGCTAGACGGGGGCACGGACGGGCTTGACGTTCAGAGACGAATTGTGGCGTCAGCCCCACTCTGGCTGGCACCTGGCGGACACTTGCTGATTGAGACAAGCGAGCGACAGTCATCGCAGACGGTCGAGATCATCACTTTTAATGGGCTGATCCCACATGTGACCAGTTCCGACGAGCTTGATGCCACTGTCGTTATCGGAACCAAGCCGTTCCCCTAAAATGTATAGGAGGGTAGCTTCTTTTCGCAATGAAAGGTGTCGTAAGTGGGGAAGAAATTATGCAAAGACTACTTTTTATCGAACACTCTAGAAACTAGGCCATAAAAAATCGGATATAGAGAATAACGTAGGAAGGGAAGACTTACCTTATGTTTGATAACATTCCAAATGAGAAGGTACATGCAACCAACCGGAATATATGTACATGCGTACCAGTAATACCGCATACGCATCCAATTCTCACGCTCTTCCCTCCCCCCTTTTATGGAATAGATAACTTACCAATGATGCAACAAGGCTACTGATAAGCAGCCGCCTCGAGATGTTATTTTATCCCCCCTGTCGGTCTATCCCATTCCCACTTGAAAATAAAAGCGTCTGCCATCATTTTTGGTGATCATAGTTGCTTCTCAAATGCTTCTTCTCGTTTTGACTTTGTTTCCATACTAGTGATTTCCGGATGATTGATTCTATCTGAATTCACACATATGCCTGCAGCCCCAAGCATTTAGTCAAAGTATCTCAACCTCCGAGGTAGACAATTATCCTCCTTTTTCTGTAAATCCTTTAATTTCCCTCCCTGCATCATTGTAACTTCGGATGCTCCCGTTTCTGCTATTATGGACAAATCAACCTGGCTGACCAGTAGCACCATAGGCGCTGTTATCCAAAACCCCTTATAGAGATTTCATTATTCTTTTGGTCACCGTCAGAATGCATTAATGGCATATATATTATAATGATTTTTCTCCATTTTTCGATGAGTTCGAGAAATGCGAGTATTTATTATTGGAGGTATTTTATGATCGCTTTTGAAACTCTACTTGATCGTTACGCCCATTTGGTCGTTAAAGTCGGTATCAATATCCAGCCTGGACAAGCTTTGATTGTCTTTGCTTCTCTCTCGTCAGCAGACTTTGTTCGAAGGATTGCGAGAAAAGCTTATGAATGCGGAGCTAAAAACGTTTATGTTGATTGGACCGACGATGATCTAACCCGAATAAAATATGATCTCGCACCTGAAAATGCATTCAGTGAGTATCCACTGTGGAAAATCAAAGGTTTCGAAGAGATGGTTGAGAACGGTGCAGCGCTTCTGAATATCAGAACTTCAAATCCCGAGTTACTCGATGGAGTAGATCCGGAACGTCTCGCTGCAGCCAGTAAATCTGAAGGAGAGGCTTTCAAGAAGTTACAAAGTTATACCATGGCAAATCTGGTAAGTTGGTGCCTGATTTCTGTCCCTTCTCCAGCATGGGCAGCGAAAGTATTTCCAGAACTGAATGAGCAGAAGCAAATGGCAGCGCTTTGGAACGCTATTTTCCGTGCCACCCGAACTGATTTAGATAATCCCATTAAAGCATGGCAAGATCATAACAACAATTTGAAACAAAAGATTGCTCACTTAAACACAAAAAAATACCGATTTTTGCACTATAAAGCTCCCGGCACCAAGCTATCAATTGAATTACCACCACATCATCTTTGGCGCGGCGGCGTCAGCGTGAATAAGAAAGGGATCCCTTTCGTAGCCAACTTGCCAACAGAGGAAGTATTCACGGCTCCTTTGAAAGAAGGTGTGAACGGCGTAGTTCGCAGTACGAAACCGTTAAGCTACCGTGGAAGTTTGATCGAGAACTTTACTCTTACATTTGCAAATGGACGTATCGTAGATTTTACTGCCGAAAAAGGATATGAAGTTCTCAAAGGTCTCATCACAACGGATGAAGGTTCACATTACATAGGAGAAGTGGCTTTAGTTCCTCATCAATCCCCTATCTCCCAGACAAATCTCATTTTTTATAATTTGCTGCTTGATGAAAATGCCTCAAACCATCTTGCAATTGGAAATGCTTACTCCTCTTGTATAGAAGGTGGAGAAAACATGACCGAGGAGGAACTGCAAAAGCAGGGTATAAACCGCAGCCTTACACATGTGGATTTCATGATCGGTTCGTCGGAAATGAATATTGACGGGGAAACAGCAGATGGAAACAGAGAGCCCTTGATCCGAGACGGAAATTGGGCGCTTTACTATAACAAAACAAAGCGAGGGAGTGGTCGTTCCTCTCCTGTTATGTAAGGATCATTAAACCAAAAGAGACAGCGGTAGCCCAGTACGAGGAAATAAAGTCCTAGACTGCCGCTGCGTTTTCAACTATCGTTACCCTTTAGTTCACCAACGTTACCAAATCGAAAACGTAAATAGATGACATTTCCATTAAAGAGTTTCATTTTCCAATACAGAGGTGTTTCAAAAATAATCCCGTTTGACAACCGCGGACATGAATGCAGAAAAATAGAACATCAAGCCTTCCCTTATTCTTGAGTAGATAATTCCAAATCACCTGGAGTTTTCTGCCCGATGGGAGGTATATGCCGAAGCTTGATCACGGTGAGTATGGCGATAGCGATCATGAGCCCGCCGCTAATGGCCACAACAGCATGCATGCCGTGGGTAAATGCTACCTGGGCGCCATGAAGAAGTGTTGAACCAATAGGTTCGGGCAAAGCTTTTGCCGCCGAGACTGCCCCAGCCAGACTTTCGCGGGAGGCCACGGCTGTTAACATCGTAACATCTGTCGGTATGAAGCTGTCAATTTGAGTGCGGTACACGTATGTGCCGATGCTGCCTAATACGGCGATACCAAGTGCGAATGCGAATTCACCGCTCGTCTGCAGCAAGGACGCCGCCGATCCCGCTTTCGCCGGCGGGGCCGAGCCGACAATTAGATCGCTGGACAAGCTCGCAAACGGAGCTACTCCAACATTAAAAAAGATATAACCGACGATCAGGGTAGAGAGTCCGGATCCCGCCCCTACCTGGGACAGTAGTATACAACCAGTCGCCGAGATGGCAAGGCCTGCCCCGATGAGGAGCGACGGTCGGATCCGCCGAGCAATGAGCGGCGACAACAACATGCCCGCCATCGACGCAACCACTCCCGGGAGCATGCACATCGCTGCCCGGAGCGGTGATAGTCCTTCCACGAATTGAAGATGCTGTGCGATGAAGAGCATGGAAGCGCCTGTCAAAGTGATGCCGAACATGCCGCCAAGCGCCGTGCTGAAGGCGGGGTTTGCGAATAGGCGCAAGTCCATTAGCGGAGTGTCCAACCGTTGCTGCCGTCTTACGAATAACGTCCCGAAAACAACTCCCGCCACGATGGCAATGAGCGGCAAGGTCTGTAGACCCTGCTTAGCGATTTCCTTAAGGCCGTATATTGCCAGTAGAATGGTGCACATCGACAGCATGACGCTAGTCATATCCAAGAGACCAGGTGCGGGATCCCGATATTCGGGCAGAAGATGGGACGCAGTCAACAACAGCAGCGCCATGACTGGAACGCCTAGTAGAAAAATCGAACCCCATGAAAAATGCTCCAGCATCATCCCGCCGACTACAGGGCCAAGCGCCATGCCTCCCATGGAGCACATGAACCAAATGCCTATGGCGAGGGAGCGCTGCTTATGATCCCGGAACATATTGCTGATTAAAGCCAGGGACGAAGGCGATACCGTCGCCCCGGCTATGCCGAGCAGCGCCCGTGCTGCAATCAGCATTCCGGAGGTGTTGGAATAAGCGGCCAACAACGAAGCCGAACCGAATGCCGCTGCGCCGATCATCAGCAGCTTACGGCGGCCGAGCCGATCTCCGAGTGTGCCCATCGTGATCAGAAACCCCGAGAGCATGAAGCCGTATATGTCCATGATCCATAGCTGCTCTGTGCTGTCAGCGCCGAGAGAGACGCTTATGTGAGGAAGTGCGAGAATCATTACGGACAAGTCTATCGAAACGAGCATGGCAGGCAATGATAGCACGGCAAGTCCAATCCATTCCTTCAAACCGGCCCGGATATTCGATTCAAACGCAGCATCTTTCACTGGCCGTCCAGAGCCTCTCCGAGCCGATCCAACATCACCTTCGTTCCGTGCTCACGCTGTTCAGGCGTATCGAGACCGTCCAGAAAAACGCCTTGCTCGGTATAGATCAAGCGCGTGCCGCCATCCACGGACTCGAATTCCACCGTCGTCACGGAGACAGACATCCGCTTGTCTTCCATGTCCAGAGTGTATGAGTATACAATGCGCCTATTTTGAACGATCTCCTGATAGCAGGCATCGAATGTGTAAACTGGTCCCCCAGGCGGTCCACCGCGATTGAATTCGCGTCCGCCGACGCGGAAGTCGAACTCGTCGGCTTTAGGAAACCAGCCGGCTTTGGCTGCTTGACCTGCCCATGCAGCGAATACACGGGCAGGGGAATGTTTATAGTTCCTTTCGATGACAAATGTGGAATGTTTGGCGGATCTTTCACTCACAGTCGAAACCTCCTTGTCCGGGTTCTTCCGGATGCTCGTCTAAATATTCACCAAGTCGGTCGAGGTAGAGATCCATACTCGATTTTCTCTCGGCGAAAAATTTCTCATGATTCATTCTCATCGTCCGCATGATGTTCATGAAATGCTCAACGGTAAACGGTTCGTTCCTTTGCATCCGACTCGATACATTCTCAAGCTCGTGCAAGAGTTTTTGCTGCATGCGGATATTTTCTTTCAGGCTATCTATTTGAATGGTAACAATTTCTGACAGGCTGAGTTGATCTCCGGCCATGACGGCTTTAATCTGCTCCAGCGATAGCCCCAACTCCTTCAAGGACAAGATTTGCTGCAGGCGTGAAATGTCCTTTTCGGTGTAGAGTCTGTATCCGGATGACGAATAGCCGGATGGCGAAAACAAACCGATCTGATCGTAAAAACGCAAAGTTCGTATCGTAATTCCCGCCATTTTCGCAAGTTCTCCGACTTTCCACTGTCGCTTCATGATCAGCCCCTTTCTTGGTCGCTAGCGTTTCACCGGTATCTTCACTATAAACCGTTACGTTACGTAATGGTCAAGGATCTTTATGAAGTTTTTTCCAATGCGAAATACGAGTGCCAAACTTACTTCCAAAACCACCAACAAGTCGCATGAGATAAACCGTATAACAATAAAAAACGGCTGCCGAAGCAACCACCTTATTACACTATAGATACCCGTTAGTGTAGCTATTTAATTAACATCACCAAGGTAACGGATATTAAAATCATATTGTTTGATAAATTTACTGAGCGCTTTTGGGTATAACCTTATGTTCTCAAGATTTTTAATTTCAACCCATTCAACACCTACCTGATTTTCATCAGGATTCGTACCATTCAAAAATGTTGATTCTTCTGACGTTAATGAACAGTTAAAGTAAAATTCAACTTGATGAACACCTGAATCCCACTTTGCAAATTCATGATTCTTACCAATGTACTCACGTACGTAAACAAGTTCACGTACTTCCACTTTTTCTCCAAGTTCTTCTAAACACTCTCTCATAACAGCATCTTTTCATTCTTCGCCATGATCTTGCCCACCTCCAGGAAATAAATAAAAGAATCCAAACTCATCTCTATTCTTTGTTAATAAAATTTTTTCATTTTGCGTTATTACTGCTTTAGCAGAATTTCTAATTGGCTTCATGTTACCTCCTGTTATATATTAATGCCCATTTAGCAGGCTACTGTGGTTATAATATCGCCTCCTGTCCAACTTCGCACGAGTACCTTTCTAAATTCTGAACGTTCTTCCTCTGGCAATAACTTTGCAAAAGCTACTTCGACTTCTAGATTGTACGTGTTCTTCCAGATACGAGCGAAGGGATGGAAGTCAGTTAAGATAAATCGACCACTCCTCCATGACTTCTTCTCTCACACTTGCCACAGGGTGAAATCCTGCGAATTCATGAGTCTGAGTGAGGAAACTGAATCATTTAGAGGGAGCGTAATGTTTAGCTTTATAAGATGCGGCTCCGCTGTCTAAGATTCCTCAATTCCCCTGCATGAGTTTGGCTGAAAACCCATCTATTAATACGCTTAATCCAAAATGGAATTCATTCTCCCAATTGGTTTTTGTGGTATAAGACGCTAGGCGAATCATATTCGGAAATCGTTCTTGCGGCAATTGACTAAAAAATTGGTCAAATTGTTCGCTCATTTCCTCGTATGAAGAATGATGGTTCCTTGCAATTGCCTGTAGCTGAGCCTCTTCGGCTACAAAGCCCTGCACGTAATTTTTCAGCATGGAGGCTATCCACGGAACATTGGGATCTGAAAAGCCCGCTGAAACGAGTAGTTGATACAGCTTTTCGATTTGGGTTAGCCGCTCGTAGCCCGTAGCTATCGTTTGATTAATCAACTCTACCGCATCTCGATGGGAGAGTAGAATCTTTCTGAACTGCCCTGCCCATTGATAAATCTGTTCTTGCCAAGGCAGGGAAGTTTCCGGCCAAACCATTTCTCCGCATATCCGATCTGAGAGCAGCTGCATCAATTCTTCCTTGTCTCTTACATGATAATAAAGGGATGCCGTTTTTACCTGTAATTTGTCAGCTATTTTCCTCATGCTTAATTCTTTCAAGCCAATCTCGTCCAATAACCGTAAGGCGGTTTCCAGAATTCGAACCCGGTCAAGAGGAATATGACTCGTGCCTTCTTCGGTTACAGAGTTGAGTAGTTGGGTGGTTCGTCGTCTTGCCAATGGGCTCACCTCCTCACTTGACAAATATACCACATTTCCTTATTCTAACATCATTAGATTATTCTAACGGTGTTAGATTACAAGGTGATTTGGAGCCCGAATGGATTACTCCCGGCCATACAGATGGGTTGACCACCGTTCTTGTACTCATTCAGGACGGTTGGGAGCTGCTCGTCTCCGATGCTGCCTGTTCCAAGGTATCGTGGAGGTGATGGTATAGCAGTTATCGCTACTCACGATCCGCTCGTCAAGGAAACCAGCTTTTGAGTTTTGCTAGAAAAAATAAGACTTTACCTGAGAGGAGATCATCAAATGAAACTTAGCCATTTAAATTTATGTGTTTACGAGCTATCAGAAGCAGTAGCATTTTTTCAAAATGTTTTTGACTTTCAGCTTTTAGATCAAAAAGGGGACTTCATTGCCGGGATGACCGACGGACATGGTTTTAGCTTGGTCCTTAGCACCTTGCGATCCGACCAAGACGAAGCAGCCTGTTACCCCAAGGACTTCCATCTAGGGTTCTATGTCGAAACGATGCCCGAGGTCGACCAGTTCTATAAGAAACTTGCCGCAGTCGACATTGCATCGGAACATGAACCTAAAATGATAAGAGGTGGTTACAGTCTGTATTTCAGGGCGCTAGGCGGAATTCTTTTTGAGGTAACCTGCTATAATGTAAAGAAATAAGAAATGTGAAGCGCAGCAATAGATCTTCGTTTCGTAGAGCGAAGGCCAGGAATCCCGAGTAAAAATGGGACCCTGGCCATTTTGATGTTACTTCCACTCTTTTTGTAAAAGCGAAAAACAACGTTGGTCAACGTATTCCCCATGAAAGCATGCATATCCACGTAAGATTCCGTCTTCCTGGAAACCATTTTTCTTCAGGAGTTGCATGGAAGGAGTCGCATCTACATTGGTAAAGGCTTCGATACGGTATAAGGCCATCGATTCAAAGCCAAAAGTGATCAAGCTTTGTACGACTTCAGTCATGTAGCCTTTTCGCCAATACGGTTTCCCGAGATCGTAGGCTATTTCCCCTCTCGATCCTCGATTCGTTTCCCAGCCATTGTACCCACACGTTCCGATCAAGGCATTTTCTTCTTTCAGAATGATTCCCCAGCGGATGGCACGGTTTTGTTCATACAGACCGTTCATGAATGCAATGAGCATCTCTGCCTGTTCGATCTGAGTGAATGGAGTTTCCCCCATATCTTTGGTTACATCAGGATCGGAAAAAATAGAGAATACAGCTGGAGCGTCTGCCTTCGTCATCTGGCGCAATAAAAAACGTTCTGTTTCGATGATGGGAAAAATCTCAAATTTCATGTTAAATTACCTCTTTATCCTCTTTTTCATGCCTCTGCCGATTTACAAAATTCAATCATACACGCACAAAACATAGGATAATATTCCTTCTCATACGATCCTGTTTTATGGCGATAGATCTACTCGCACATAGTGCTTTTTGATCAATTATTTGTTATTCAACGTTTTTTTCCCTATTCCCCCTCCTTACTTGTAAAAATTTTCTTCTACTTTTCCGATAACCCAATTAACCATACGGGAAATGAGTGGTTGATATGTCCTACATCATAGCTACTATACTTTGGTTTCTCTCCTTGCTGTTACTTGCCTTTCTTTCCTACATAAATCAGGACGATCTACTGGGCATTGGCGTTGTTTTTGCAAATGCTGCTTTAGCTGCCGTATTTACTTTCGTCTATCTGTTTTTTATGTTCCTCGTCTGGCTGTTTCAGCGAAGAGTGAATCCATGAGATCGCGAGCGACATTAGAAAACTTGGCTACGCCAAGCCTTTGGCGGAGCCTTAGTACCCAAAGGGCACAAGTCTCGCCTTCTCACTATCGTTCGAGGTCTCGCTATGTTGCACTTATACTGGATAAGAATCTTATAAA
>JARDZO010000425.1 GCA_029240815.1 Brevibacillus sp. | reverse complement strand
CTACATAATGAAGCGCAAGTTTATTGGTACAGCCATTCTTACACTGTCCCTCTTGACAAGCCTTGCCCCTCTTTCACCGGCTGCAGCGGTTTCCAACGTACAATCGGAGGTCGTCAGCAGCGAGACGGCCAAACTGCTTCAAGAACTGCTCCGCTTCGATTCGACCAATCCTGGAGGACAAACTCTGGCGCTGGCAGAATTTTTGAAGAGTAAATTCGATAAACTCGGAGTGGAGACGGATGTCATCAAAACTCCTTCCGGCCAAGCTCACTTCATCGCTCGTTTAAAGGGAAATGGCACTAAGAAGCCAGTATTGCTCGCCGCTCATTCCGACGTCGTACCCGTCGAGCGAAAAAACTGGACCGTCGATCCGTTCGGAGGTGTTATCAAAGACGGATATGTCATGGGGCGAGGAGCTATGGACTTCAAAGGCGGGTTGGCAGTTTTTGCCCAAGCCGTCATGATGGTGAAAGAAAAGAATGTTTCGCTAGATCGGGATGTGATTTTTCTTGCGGAAGCCGACGAGGAAGCAGGAGAATATGGCACGGAATGGCTGGCGAAGAATTACTGGGAAAAGATTGACGCCGAATTTGCGCTCAATGAGGGTGGATGGATTTTCCAAAACGCAGATGGAAAGACAACACAGGTCAATATTACTACACGAGATAAGATCTATGTTTCCTTCAAGCTGACAGCGTCCGGAAAACCGACCCATTCTTCCCGGCCGATGCCTGACAGTGCCATTAAGAGTCTTTCGCTGGCGCTGGCGAAGATCACCAACTGGGATACCGACCCGACTCTTAACGATCAAACCAGAGAGTATTTTCTGGCCCTCTCGAGGACTGCAAAGGAGCCGCTAGCAAGCCATTTGAAGAAATTAGCTGAAAGCAAGGATCCATCAAAGGCTCGCGAGGCAGGGGAGAAGGTGGTGGAACTGGGCAGCTATCCACTCCTTTGGCATGCCTTAATGCGCAATACCGTTGCACCGACGATCATTCAAGCAGGCGTCAAGGAAAATGTCATTCCAGGTTCAGCTGAGGCCATCATCAATGTGCGGCTTGTACCCGGTTCTACGCCGTTTGAGGTAATGGAACAGCTTCAAAACGTGATTGCAGACCCTGAGGTTAAGGTAAGTTTGGCGAGCAATATGAGCGAAGAAGAGGCCAGGAAATACTACGACCAACGTACGAAAGCTGTACCGTCTTCAACAGAAACGGAGCTCTATAAGGCACTTGCGGAAAGCAGCAAATCGGTTTGGCCTGAAGCAGAGGTGGTTCCAGCATTGTTTGAGGCGGGTACCGACGGCGCGGCTTGGCGGAACAGGGGAGTCCCGGTCTACGGCATCTACCCGTATCCGCTTGACAACGATACCCTTGAGCGTATGCATGGAAATGACGAAAGAATATCCGTAAAGTCACTTGAGGAAGGAACCGAAATGATTTACAACACCCTCATCAAGGTTGCCGGTAGCGACTGAAGAAAAAAGGACTGCCGGCAAGAGCACGTTTATGGCATTGGAATGGGAACCGTGTAGAACTTAGTTCTATGCGGTTCTTTATCTTTGGAAGGGAGGTCTAATTTCATATACCTTTGGCTTCCGTTTTTTTGCAGGGACTTGTTGGGGCGATTGTCCACAGAGTATAATAGACCGAGTGGTTGAAAAAGGAAGTGACGATCTGACTACGGAGGGATATCCGTGAATCTTCCTAATTTGCTTACGATCTTTCGCATCGTGCTCATCCCTTTGTACCTGTACATCTTTTTTTCCGAAGAACCGTATCATGTAGAGATCGCATTGGGCATCCTGATTTTGGCGGGACTAACGGATATTGCAGATGGGTACATTGCGAGAAAGCATAAGCTAGTGACCACATTCGGGATCATGATGGATCCACTTGCCGATAAATTAATGATGATGTCTGTGATTGCTTCGTTATTTTTAACGGAGCGAATCAGCTTGTGGGCAGCCCTGTTTTTTTTCGTAAGGGACGTGGCGATGATCGTTACGGGAGCGATCTATCACCTGCGCGGAAAGAAAACGGTGCCAGCCAATGCGTATGGCAAGCTGACCACGGTATTGTTTTACCTGGTAATCCCTTTGGCAATGTATCGGTATGAATACAGCGAAGAGATCCTGTGGACGGTGATTGCGTTCTCGTTTATCACGAGCGCGATCTACCTCGGAAAGTTTCGTTTACTGAACCGTTCTTAGTTGTAAGGAAAAAGAGCACTTCCCGTAATGGAAGCGCTCCTTTATCTTAACCCCGTTCCCCGACAAAGCGGAGATGGGTGTTGTCTATATTCTCACTTACCAGTATGGTATTCATGCATGGACAAGTCTAGTTATGAATGGAAATGGAGTGGTGTTTCATGGAAATTAAAGCGCCTTTAGATATCGTACAGATTCAAGAGATCATTCCTCATCGGTACCCGTTTTTGCTGGTGGATAAGATTGTGGAGCTGGAGCAAGGCAAGAGAGCGGTCGGCGTGAAGAACGTAACGATCAACGAACCGTTCTTTCAAGGTCACTTTCCCGGATATCCAGTCATGCCAGGCGTCCTAATTGTGGAAGCTTTGGCGCAGGTAGGAGCCGTTGCCATGCTGAGCATGGAGGAACATCAAGGAAAAATTGGACTGTTCGCAGGGATCGATGAGTTTCGTTTCAAAGACCAAGTAAAGCCCGGCGATACGCTAACACTCGATGTTGAACTGACTCGCGTTCGCGGAACAGTCGGCAAAGGATATGGGAAAGCATTGGTAAATGGCAAGGTTGTAGCTGAGGGCGGATTGATGTTTGCACTTACTGCAGCAGCTCAGGCACATTCATGATCATCTTGAATGTGCCTTTCTTTTCAGGTAAAATGGCTAGTGGGCAACTTATACATTGAAGGTGAAACCATTGACCAAACAGGTCGCAAGCATATTAGGAGTACCGTTTTCTACACGAGGCTTTCGCGAGAGCGTTGATTATATGGTCGAGAGGATTGAGAGCGGGGAACACACGCATGTGGTGACCGCCAATCCAGAGATCGTCATGCTGGCGAGAGAGCATCGGGGCTTTCGTTCCATTGTTGAACAAGCCTATGTCGTTCCTGATGGCATCGGAATTGTCTATGCGGCTAAATGGACGAATCAGCCAATCTATGAGCGCGTCACGGGAGTCGAGCTGCTGGAAGCCTTGATGGCAGAAGCAGACCGGCGCCGTTGGAATGTATATTTGTTGGGAGCGCATCCGGAGGTCATCAGCTTGGCGGCAGAAAAGCTGGCTGAGCGCTATCCGAACGCGAGCGTTGTCGGGTATCGGGACGGATATTTCCGACAAGACGAAGAAGAACAAGTCGTGCAGGAAATCGCAGACAAAAAGCCCCACCTCTTGTTTGTGGCGTTGGGTGCGCCGAGACAAGAAGAATGGATGGTCAAGTATCGCGATCAGTTGAATGCTTCCCTGATGATGGGAGTGGGCGGCAGCTTTGACGTCATTTCCGGGAAAGTAAAGCGTGCCCCTG
>JARDZO010000424.1 GCA_029240815.1 Brevibacillus sp. | reverse complement strand
GCTCCATCGTTGTCGTTCCTGCTCCGAGGATCAGCGTATCTCCGGTCTGTACGTGGCTGAGCGCCTGCCGGGCAATCTGCGCCTTTTCTTCCATCCGCTCTGCTTGCTTTTCCGTGAAGCTGCGTTCGACAGGCAAGAAATTGGCGATCGACGCTCCGCCGTGCACTCTCGACAGCAAGCCTTCTTGTTCCAGCTTGATTAAATCTTTGCGAATCGTGACCTCAGATACATCCAACAGCTTGCTCAGCTCTGCGACAGTTACGGTTTTTTCCTTATTTACATTCGCCAGGATCTTGCTGTGTCTCTCTGTCGCTAACATGTAAAGCATCCTCCTCGCGATGGAATACGCAGACTGTATACATCGCTCTATCTGTTTCGATTGTTTCATTTCATTTCGATAAGTTTCGTTTTATTTCGTTTCATAAATATCCTAACATTTCCATCAGCAACCGTCAAACAAAATGAAATTTTCTGATAGAAACAAAAATAGCCGAAACGCTCACCATGGTGACGTCGGCTTTCTGTTTTATTTTGCTCCCAATTCCTATGGCTGAAACACGTTCCTTATCGCTTGGACTTTTTGTACGTCCACGTATTTGAGGGCTTGTCCTTCTTCCCGGACTCCTGTCCCAAAATGGATTTCGGTCACACCTGTCTTGCCGGCCAGACCCTTGACGTTCTCCACAGACAAGCCGCTGCCAGCCAAAATGGAAAGCTGCGTATGCTCTGTTAGTTGAACGAGTTCGGCTATGCACTCGGCTCCATCTAACGCACTTTTTTGTCCCCCTGATGTCAAGATATGACGTATTTGCGGATAGCGCAAAAGGGTCCTGGCAGCTGCCATCTGGTCGGCCGCTTCGTCAAACGCACGGTGAAAGGTCACATCCAGACCATCTGCTTCGGCTAGGAGCATTTCCAATCCTTTCAGATCGAGCTGCTTCTCATCCGTAAGCATGCCTATGACAATCCCTGCAGCACCGATTTCACGAATGACCCGTACATCTTCGCGCATCACGTACAAATCATCCTGTGTATAGCAAAACGACTGGCTGTGGGGGCGTACCATGACATTGACGGGGATAGAAACCGCTTTGACAACCGCTTCTACCAAGCCCCAGCTAGGGGTTAATCCACCTTCCAGAATGCCTGTAATCAGTTCCAGACGGTCTGCTCCCCCTCGTTCCGCGCGTTTCGCGTCCTCCACCGAGGTCGCAATGACTTCCACGATCATTTCCATTCCTCCGCTCAGTTTCTAGAATGTGGACATTGTAAATGGTCAGAAGGGTTAGTTCAAGCAAGGGACACGATAGGGAAAGCTACCGTAGTTCCAGCGTAAACACCGCTCTTTTTTCCCCGACGACCCGCTGATTGTCGTTTTTGATTTCTTTAGGAACCAATGCTTGCAATCGTTTGATCGTATCTTCGTTGTCGTAGCCGATCTGCATCAAGATCGAGGCGATAACGAGCGGCCATACGAGCTCGGAGCCGTCGATCACCTTGAGCGCGAAGCTGATTCTTTCCTTTTTGAGCGCAAAACCGTACACACCCATAGCACCGCCTTTGGCAATGATATTCGGGTCTTCCAACAAAGCCGTGCAGGTGAAATTGTGGCTAGCCACGATATCAGGATTTTCAGTCATCCAGCCTGTAATTTTGATCACGGCGTCCCGCGTTTCCTTTTCCACGATCAGATCCGGGCACGCGAGCTTCAAATAAGAGATAGCCAAGTGCTTGAGCGGCAAAGCGAAAACAGGAAACCCGCAGCCGTCTACCCCTAGCTGAATCTGCTCTCGGGGATAATCAGCCAGATCGGCAAATACGTCCAGTGCCTCCTGTTGTGCCGGATGCTCGATCTCGTAGTAATTATCGGTGGAAAACCCGCGTTCCTTGGACAACGCGAGAAAGCCCAAATGCTTCCCTGAGCAATTGTGAAAAAGTCGGCGCTTGGCTATCCCTTGCGACAGGCAGGCAAATTTCGGTTCCTCATTTAAGGGATAGGTTGGATTCGTGAGCAATTCTTCTTCCGAGATCCCCGTTTTCTTCAAGAGAGATTCCAAAGCTTCCATATGGTACGCTTCGCCGCGATGAGAAGCGGTGAACAAAGCAGCTTCTCTGCTTGTCAGACCGAACTTTTCGTCCATTTTTTGCTTGGCGACCGGAATGGCCTGAAACGGCTTGGCTGCCGACCGTAAAAAAGCCACGTGCATGTCATCTCCGGACGAATAGATGACCTCCCCTCGCTCATTCACACCGCAAACCACGCCATAGTGGACATTTTCCAAAACGCCACCGCGATACTCTTCTACCAATGTGCTGTATTTCATCCTCGTCATCATCTCCGCAGCATGATCGATACATCTTCGCAACGCCATACTAGCAGTCCGCTATTCGGGCGTCAATCGTATTTATACGAGGAAAAACCAGATAACAACAGCCCACATATATCCGATCTGTAGTATACTAGCAGAGGGCAAAGGCTGCATTTGCCTAACCGAATACGAAATCCATGCGGCAAGCATGGGAGAGGTTCGCGAACTCCCTCTATAAAAAACTAAGGTGTACAACAGTACCTCTCCTTGGTATTGTTTTGTTTTTTTTCAGAGCAAAGTTCAAGAACTCTCTTTCTTCCCCTAACAATCAAAAGGAGATGGAGAGCAATGAAAAAGGAAAAAGCCGTCGTTGTTTTCAGCGGAGGACAGGATAGCACGACTTGCCTGTTCTGGGCGAAGCAACAATTTGGCGAAGTAGAAACGATCACGTTTGACTACGGGCAACGGCACAAGCTGGAAATCGAATGTGCTCAGGAAATTGCCCGGGAGCTCGGCGTGGCCAACACCGTATTGGATATGAGCTTGTTGAATCAGCTCGCACCCAATGCCCTCACCCGCACAGACATTGATATCACCCAAGAGGAAGGTCAGCTGCCTTCTACGTTCGTCGACGGACGAAACTTGCTGTTCCTCTCGTTCGCTGGTGTTTTTGCCAAACAGCGAGGCGCGCGTCATTTGGTCACTGGTGTATGTGAGACGGATTTTAGCGGCTATCCGGATTGTCGCGATTCGTTTGTCAAATCACTGAATGTGACGCTCAACCTGTCGATGGATTATCCGTTTGTAATCCACACCCCACTCATGTGGCTGAACAAGGCGGAAACATGGAAGCTGGCGGACGATCTGGGTGCTTTTACCTATATCCGAGAGAAGACCCTCACCTGCTACAACGGTATCAAAGGGGACGGCTGTGGCGAATGTCCTGCCTGCCATCTGCGAAAGGCCGGCTTGGACACGTACCTTTCCGAGAAAAAACAGCAAGGAGAGCATGCCTGATGAGCGCGAACTTTGACTTCCGTATCGTCGACCGCATGCAGCACCTTGGCACACACATTGAAAAATCCCAGCTGCGCTATCACAACAAGCGCGTCTTGGTCAGCAAAGAATTTACGTTTGACGCTGCCCACCATCTGCATGCCTACGAAGGCAAATGCAAAAACCTGCACGGCCATACGTAC
>JARDZO010000158.1 GCA_029240815.1 Brevibacillus sp. | reverse complement strand
ATGCCACTCGGCTAATAGAAATAGGGAGAGCATCGTCTCCCTATTTTTCGTGCTGTACTCCTACGTAATGATTAACAATCACAGCCTACGATCACCAGCAAGATAAAAAGCACAAGAATCATCGAAAAGTTATCACCAAACAAGCTCATTTTCTATTCCCTCCTTTTATCAAGACTGATCTTAGAATATGAACTAGATGTAGACTTTGCTTGGACAAATGAGGAGGGATCAGTGCGGAAAAAAGCAGCAAAGGATGCCAAGGATAGTTTGAACAAATATTTTGTTAATTATAATGAATATAAAAAAGTATTGATTTTATTTTGAAAATCATTATCATGGGACATATAGCAAATAACCATTTCATATATAAATTTACAGAGGTGATGCGAAGATGAGTACGAATAAGAACAATCTTACGACGAGCTGGGGGTCGCCAGTAGGGGACAACCAAAACTCCATGACAGCAGGTCAGCGCGGTCCGACATTGATTCAGGATGTACACCTTCTGGAAAAGCTAGCTCATTTCAACAGAGAACGTGTGCCTGAACGTGTCGTTCATGCTAAGGGTGCAGGTGCACACGGTTATTTTGAGGTGACCAATGATCTGACGCGGTTTACGAAAGCAGATTTCTTATCCGAAGTTGGAAAACGCACACCGATGTTCATTCGTTTTTCTACCGTAGCAGGCGAGCTTGGTTCTGCTGATACGGTGCGTGACCCTCGCGGCTTTGCCGTGAAGTTCTACACAGAAGAAGGCAACTACGACCTGGTAGGGAACAACACTCCCGTATTCTTTATCCGTGATGCGATCAAATTCCCTGACTTCATCCATACCCAGAAGAGAGATCCACAAACGCATTTGAAAAATCCGACAGCTGTATGGGATTTCTGGTCGCTGTCTCCTGAGTCCTTACATCAGGTAACGATCCTGATGTCTGACCGTGGAATTCCGGCGACACTCCGTCACATGCACGGTTTTGGCAGCCATACATTCAAGTGGGTTAATGAAGATGGTCAAGCCGTTTGGGTCAAATACCACTTTAAAACCGAGCAAGGGATCAAGAACCTCGATGTGAATCTAGCAGCCAAGTTGGCTGGTGAAAACCCTGATTACCATACAGAGGATTTGTTTAACGCGATCGACAAAGGCGACTTCCCCGCATGGACCCTGTATGTACAAATCATGCCGCTAGAAGATGCAAACACCTACCGTTTTGATCCGTTCGATGTGACGAAGGTATGGTCGCAAAAAGACTATCCGCTCATTGAAGTAGGGCGTATGGTATTGAACAAAAATCCGGAAAACTACTTCGCGGAAGTAGAGCAGGCGACGTTCTCTCCTGGAGCTTTTGTCCCTGGAATAGAAGCTTCGCCAGACAAAATGCTGCAAGGTCGACTCTTTGCCTATTCGGATGCACATCGCTATCGCGTAGGCAGTAATCATAATCTTTTGCCTATTAATCGTCCGAAGTCGGAAGTAAACAACTACCAACGCGACGGCCAAATGAGATTTGATAACAATGGCGGTGGCTCCGTCTATTACGAACCAAACAGCTTTGGCGGACCAAAAGAAACGCCGCAAAACAAGCCTGCCGCCTATGAAGTAACGGGTTATGCAGACAGCGTCGCCTATGATCACGATGATCATTACACGCAAGCTGGCGATTTGTACCGCCTGTTGAGCGAAGAAGAGCGGGCGCGCCTGGTACAAAACATCGCCGGGGCAATGAGCGGTGTGCAAAAAGAAGAGATCAAGCTGCGCCAAATCCAGCATTTCTACAAAGCGGATCCAGAGTATGGACAACGCGTCGCTGAGGCATTAGGGTTAGCGGTCCAGCAAGAAAAGTAAGAGGGAAGTAAGAGAAACTCTCCCCCCTTTAAGTAGCCCAGTGAAATCTCCCATTCCAATTGGAGGTGACACGCTGCTTGGAGGGGGTTTTTGTTCTACTTTACCGACATGGCTGAGGTGGGGAGAAGCAGGTTTCCGAAGTCGCTCCGCCTGGAAACCCGCTTCTCCTGCGAGCTTTTGTGGTTACCCAAAGGACGCGGGTGCACGATCCCGCGTTATTCCAAGATCCTCTTTCCGCATACAAGGAGTAGCCCTCCCCCTATCGAATAAGTCTCCAAAGTAGAATCAGTTAGCAGGAGGATTGCGATGAACGAGAAGGATTATTTGATGTTGAAATATATTTTTGAAGTGCAAAATCTGACGAAGGCTGCAGAACTTCTCTATATCACACCCCCGGCCTTGACGTATCGGCTTCAGCAGTTGGAGAAAGAATTCGGAGTAAACATTATTACCAAAAACGGCAGGAGCATAGAATTTACTCCGGAAGGAAGATACTTGGTTCAGTACGCCAAAAAAGCATTGGTGGATTTGAGAAAGACAAAAGACTATATGCTTAATATGGGGAGTGAAGTGCAGGGAATACTGAGACTTGGGGTCTCTAGAGTCATCGCGCATTATAAGCTGCCTCCCATCCTGAAGGAATTTTTGAATCTATACCCCAAGGTCGAGATCAATGTGAACACCGGGATCAGTGATGAGGTATACGAATTGCTGCAAAACAATGAGGTTCATGTGGGAATTGTCAGGGGCAGCTACACGTGGTCAGAGAAAAAACATTTGCTGAAGGAAGAAAATGTCTATATTATTTCCAAAAATCCATTGAGCATTGAGGACTTGCCTACGATCCCCCGAATCAACTATCGCAATAGCTCCGATTTTATCGAGGAAATCAATGATTGGTGGTATGAACGATTTACGGATCCTCCCTTAATCACCATGCAAGTGGATACGTTTGAAATTTGCAAGGAAATGGTGAAAAATGATCTGGGGTATGCGATCATCCCACAAATTTTTTTATATGCTGACGATCCGCTGTATAAAGAAGAATTGATCAAAAAAAACGGGGTAGCGGTCACTATGAAAACGTGGATGCTGTATCGGGAATCTTCCACCCAATTGGCAATGGTAGACAAGTTTGTGAATCACATGAAGTCGCTTGATATAATGGAATATTCGTGACTATGGGTCCAAAGCAGCGCTTTTTCGAGCGCTGTTTTTTCGTGCAGATAAGAATCCACCTCTAATCATGCGAGGGCGATTCTTAAAATTTTTTTAAGAGTTAAGCAAAAAATATTAAATTTACTTTAAGACAATGTTATGTGATATTTCGATTAGGCAAAATATTTAAAAAACAAAACTTCCCAAAAAGGAGATGAACGGATTTCGGGAAGGAAACCAAGCATAAGGAGAAATTGGTATGTCGGAACAAGCAAAAGAGATGCACAAAGACAGATCCCAGCAATCCTTCCCCTTTTATCGGTTTCGCGGCACACATCGGCAGATCGGTCAGCAGTTTGGGGAAGCTTGTTCGGAACTGATCAAGAAACATCGCGATTATGCCCTGGAACGATTGAACGGAAAATTTCACGTATCATCCCGACGACTGCAAGAAGCAGTCCTGCAGTACCGTCCCTTTGTCCAAAAATATTCGAAAGGCTTTGATGACGAGGTGCTGGGTATAGCGGAAGGTGCGGGCATCACGTTGGAAGATGCGTATTTACTTCAATTGAGAGCGGAGATTAACCATTATTGCAGGTCAAATACGGAGTGCACAACGTTTGCAATTCTGGCGGAAGCGACCTCCAATGGCGTCCCGCTGATCGGGCAAAACTGCGACTTGCCCGCTTTTTATTCCGATCTGGGTGTGGTGGTTGAATATATTCCGGATGAAGGGCCTGCCTGCCTGATGCTTACGCCTGCCGGTCAAGTTTCCTATATCGGCATCAATGATCTGGGAGTAGGTGTATTCGCCAATTTCCTCACTTGCGACGGTTGGAGGCCAGGTTTTCCCCGGTATATGCTGTCCCGGCTTGCTCTGACCAATAGGACGGTGGAGGAAGCGATCGATTTGGTCCGCCATGTAGAGAGGGCTTCCTCCCGCAATTTGATCATGCTGGACAAATACGGAGGGGCAGCCGATTTGGAGAACACACCGACTCGGGATGTCCTGATCCGACCGGAAAACGGACTACTCGCCCACTCCAATCACTATACGGCGGAATGTTTGCTTGAAGAGGAGCGGCTGCATGGGGTCGAGCTGGAAAATTCCCGGGTCCGCCTGAATCGCATGCAGGACTTGCTGAGAGAAAATCATGGCAAGCTGAATGCCCAGATCATGCAAGAGATACTGCGGGACCGCGGAAGCTATCCCCACTG
This sequence comes from Brevibacillus sp., assembly GCA_029240815.1. The sequence goes on along the minus strand of JARDZO010000158.1, from coordinate 8,830 downwards.
TTTGTGCCAAATTCCAGGGGATGAGAAAGTGCAGTCGCCGGGTGACAAAGGGGCTGACATTATCACGTTTGCGTCGGTTATCGCGGAACCATCGGAAGGCAGCCTCTGGGTCGCGATCGGGCCTCCCAATCAATTTGAATACAAGCGATACAGCTTTTCCGAGAGGTAGAGGAGAAAAAGGAGAGAGGCCAAGCATAAGGGGGAAATGACATGAAAGGGTCTGGAATTGCCAAAAAATTAAGTATTTTTCTCCTGGCATGTTCACTGGCGGGATGCGGGACACCCTCTGGCCAGAGTGAAGGAGACAAACCCCAAACCAAGCAGGATGGCGGCACGGCTGCCCCATCGGCAGAGAAACAGGGGGGAGAATTGAGGATTGCCTATCAGGCGCAGCCTCCCACTCTTGATCCCCATGTGACGACATCACAGGCTTCGGCCACCATTGGCAGAACCGTTTTTGAAACGCTTGTAACTGTCGATTCAAACTACCGCACGCAACCAATGCTTGCCGATTCCTGGGAGCAAAGCGAGGATGGCAAAACGATTACCTTCCATCTGAGAAAGGGAGTCCGATTCCATAACGGCAAAGAGATGACGACAGACGATGTCGTCGCGTCCATGAACCGATGGATCAAGATCTCCAGCGCAGGAAAGGACCACTTTAAAGATGCTGTCTTTGAAGCGAAAGATGCACAGACCGCCATTCTGCGCTTGCAAAAGCCTACTTCCACGGCCCTGCCGATCATGGCGTACGGGGGAGGGAATTATCCGGCCATCATGCCAAAGGAAATCATTGATTCCGCGGATCCCAAGGGCGTCAAAGAGTACGTGGGGACAGGGCCCTTTCAATTCAAGGAGTGGCAGCAAGACCAGCAAATCCATTTGACAAAGTTTGCGGATTACCAGTTGAGGAGCGAAGCAGCTGATGGCTTGGCTGGAAAAAGAGAAGCGCTGGTCGACGATTTACGCTTCATCTTTACCCCTGATTCTTCCACGCAGGTCGCTGGGCTTCTCTCCGATGAGTACGACGTTGCCGCTGATGTCTCCTATGACAGTGTACAGCAGTTGGAAACCAATTCGGACATCCAAGTAAACGTGGCTCCGACAGGGATGCTGAACCTTTACTTTAACAAGAAAAAAGGGCTGTTTGCCAATGTAGCGGCCCGCCAGGCCATCGGTGCGGGCATCGACGTGGAATCCATCTTGATCGCGGCTTATACCGACCAAAAGTACTATCAGAAGAACCACAATATGATGATGTACTACCAAATCGGGCAATGGGCCAGTGAGAACGGGAAAGAGCTGTATAACCAGAATAATCCGGAAAAGGCGAAGCAATTGCTGAAGGAAGCGGGTTATCAAGGGCAAGAAATCAAGATCGTCACAAGCCGCGACTACGAAGACATGTACAACGGGGCGGTGGCCTTGCAGCAGCAGCTGGAGAAATTGGGCGTCAAAACAAAACTGGAAGTATACGATTGGCCGACTTTTACTGAACTGCGAAACGATGAAAACAAATTTGATATTTTGGTGATCACGAATACGCCAAAGCCGGAACCAAGCTCGCTGGCCTTCATGAGAAAGGACTTCCCGGGATGGACGGACAGTCCGGAACTGGACAAGTTGTTGGTAGAATTCCGGGGAGCTCCGAACCTGGAAAAAGCGATGAGTGTGTACGGTGAATTGCAAACGTGGTTCTACGAATATGTACCAGTCGTGAAAGTCGGGGATGGAAATTCCATCTCTTCCTCTAAAAAGTCCGTCCAAAACATAAAATGGCTGGATGGCCTCGTATTCTGGAACGTTTCCAACCTAAAATAGTTGCACCTCCTCCCACCCATTCTATAGCTGGAATGGGTGGACACTTTTACTTGAATCCGGACGAAAGGCAGGGTGAACCGTGAATATTTACTTGTTAAAACGAATACTCGCTCTGATTCCCGTGTTGTTTGTGGTGTCCGTCGTCATTTTTCTGATTATCCATATCACGCCAGGGGACCCCGCTACCGTCATGCTGGGGGAATCGGCTACGGAGCAAGATGTGAAAGCGCTTCGGCAGCAGCTTGGGCTTGATCTTCCGTTGCAACAGCAATACGTGAACTGGATGGCGGATGTGCTGCGGGGTGATTTGGGAGACTCGTACTTCATGAAAGAGTCGGTAGCCGAGTCCATTTTCAGCCATTTGCAGCCGACGATCTCCCTTGCGATCCTCGCCCAGATCGTCGCCCTTTTCATTGCCATCCCGATCGGCATTGCCGCCGCTCTTCGCCGGGGAACGGCAACGGATCAAACAGTCATGGGTTTTTCCTTGCTGGCGATGGCAGTTCCGAGTTTCCTGCTTGCCCTCTTTTTGATTCTCTTGGTCGGGGTGAAGCTGCAGTGGCTGCCTGTGGCCGGATATAAACCGCTGGACGCGGGGCTGTGGAACCATCTGAAATACTTGATTCTTCCCGCCATTTCACTCGGCGCCATCCAGTCTGCGCTCATTACGCGCATGACCCGTTCTTCCATGCTGGAAGTGCTGAACACCAATTACATCAAGACGGCACGCTCCAAGGGAGTCAAGGAGCGCCAACTCGTTTACAAGCATGCGCTGCGAAACGCGTTCCTCCCGATCCTGACGGTCATCGGGCAAACGTTTGGAGGCTTGATTACCGGGGCTGTGGTGACGGAAACCATTTTCAACATTCCGGGGATCGGCCAGTTGATCATCAATTCCGTAGAGAGGCGAGATTATGCCGTCATTCAAGGAGTCGTTTTGTTTGTGACTGCGGCTTATGTATCCATTAATTTGATCGTCGACATGCTGTATGGCGTGATTGATCCGAGGGTGCGGCTCGAACGGAAATAGAAAGAGGAAGGAGAAATGAGTATGGGTGCGCTTGGAACAAGTGCCGGCAAAGTGGAGCTTTCTCATGTGAAACACCAATTGCAAAAAGAGCAGCGCAGACTCCTGCTGCGCCGTTTTCTGTCCAATAAACTAATGCTGACAGGCAGCCTGATCATCGTCCTGATGACGGCATTCGCCATTGTCGGACCGCATCTGGTTTCCTTTGACCCGTATGAAATGGAGCCGGCGAACAGGCTGCAGCCGCCCGGCGGGGAGCATCTGCTCGGGACGGACAACTTTGGCCGCGATCTTTTGACTCGCATCATCTACGGGGCGCAAGTATCCATCTGGGTTGGATTTTCCGTTGCCCTCATCTCGGCAGGTATCGGCATGGTGATCGGATTGTATGCGGGCTATTATCGCGCTCTGGATCAAGTGCTGATGCGCATTTGTGACGGGCTCATGGCCATTCCGGGAGTCCTTTTGGCGATTGCCTTGGTGGCAGCGTTAGGGCCAAGAGAGGAAAACGTCATCATAGCGCTGGGGGTCGTGTTTATCCCATACATTGCCAGGATTGTCCGTTCCGCTACGCTCGTCGTGCGGGAGGAGACCTATATTGAAGCGATGAAGGCACAAGGCGCCAGTGCAACGCGAATCATTTGGATGCACATTGCGCCCAACACGCTGTCTCCGCTCGTCGTGCAAGCCACTTTCGTTTTTGCGGATGCCATTATTACGGAAGCGGCGCTCAGTTTTTTGGGTGCTGGGGTTCCTACGCCGGACCCGAGTTGGGGCAATATTTTGTACGATGGAAAGCTGGTCATCTTCAAAGCATGGTGGATGACAGTATTTCCCGGCATTTTGATCATTTTGACCGTGATGGGCTTGAACTTTTGGGGCGATGGTCTTCGCGATCTGGTAGATCCGCAATCCAAGCAGAACTGGAAGAGAAAGAAAAAAGGAAGCTAGGGGGATTGTCGCGGTGAATCAACCTCTCTTGGAAGTGAAAGAGCTCAAAGTCCATTTTCATACCGAACGCGGAACCATTACAGCGGTCGACGGCATTTCGTTTCATGTGGAAGAAGGAGAAATTCTTGGGGTTGTCGGAGAGTCTGGCTGCGGGAAGAGCGTGACGTCCCAGGCCATTCTCAGATTGTTTGACGAAAATTCCATTCACTACGACGGAGAAATTTTATTTAAGGGAAGGGATCTGCTGCAGCTTTCCACGGCCGGTATGCAGCAAATCCGGGGGAATGACATTTCCATGGTGTTTCAAGACCCGCTTAGTTCCCTGAACCCTGTCTATACGATCGGCTACCAGATCGCCGAATCCATTCTGCTGCATCAGAAAGTCTCCAAAAAGGCTGCCTATGAAAAGGCGGTCGATTTGCTCCGCATGACTGGAATCCCCGCACCTGAAAAGCGCGTGCATGAGTATCCCCATCAACTGTCCGGCGGCATGCGCCAGCGGGCGATGATCGCGATGACGCTTGCTTGTCAGCCGAAGCTTTTGATTGCGGATGAACCGACAACAGCGCTGGATGTTACCATCCAAGCTCAGATATTGGACTTGATGCTGCAATTGAATCGCGATCACGGGATGGGCGTCATCTTTATCACGCATGACCTAGGGGTGGTAGCGGAAATTTGCAACCGCGTCGTTGTGATGTATTTGGGGCAGATCGTGGAGGAGGCGGATGTAGAAACGCTGTTCTCCCATCCCCGCCACCCATACACCAAAGGCCTGATGAAATCGATCCCACAAATGGACGGTGACCGGTCGCAAAAACTGCACGTCATTGAGGGAATGGTGCCGGCTTTGGACAATATACCCTCCGGATGCCGCTTCGCTCCCCGATGTCCCTATGCTGACGGCTTGTGCCAGGAAGAGCCGCCTGAATACAAGGAGCAAGCAGCCGGACACAAGGTCAGGTGCTGGCATGCCGAAAAAATCGCTCAGGAAGAGGAGAGAAGCCATGTCTCTTGAACGCCATAAAACCAAACAACCGCTCCTCGATGTCCGTGGACTGAAGAAGTACTTTCCCGTCAAGGGTCCACTTGGCAGCCTCGGCGGAGTGAAAGGATACGTGAAAGCGGTGAACGACGTATCCCTCCACCTATACGAAGGGGAGACCCTCGGCGTGGTAGGGGAATCCGGATGCGGCAAAAGCACGATGGGCCGAACAATCCTGCGGCTCACAGATCCTACGGAAGGACAGGCGCTGTACAAGGATGAGGACATTTTCCAGCTGTCCGGCAAAAAGCTTCAGCAAATTCGCAAAGACATACAAATGGTGTTTCAGGACCCCTTTTCATCGCTGAACCCGCGCAAACGCATCGGGCAAACTCTGGAAGAACCTTTGGCCATCCACTCCATCGGGGAAAAGCATGAACGAACCGAACGGGTGATGGACATCATGAACAAAGTGGGGCTGCAGCTGGATCACTACTACCGTTACCCCCACGAATTTTCCGGCGGGCAAAGGCAGCGGATCGGTTTGGCGAGGGCGTTGGTCGCAGGTCCGAAGATCGTCATTTCCGATGAGCCCGTGTCCGCGCTTGACGTATCCATCCAGTCGCAAATCATCAACCTGTTGCAGCAGCTGCAGGAAGAGTATAAACTGACCTATCTTTTTATCGCCCACGATATTAGTGTGGTACGTCACATTTCGGACCGAATCGGCGTGATGTATTTGGGGCAAATGGTGGAGCAGGCACCCACCGCCAGCCTGTTCGCCACTCCGCTCCACCCGTACACGCAAGCGTTGCTGTCAGCGGTTCCGATCCCGAATCCGTACAAGAAAAAAGAGCGGATTATCCTGCGAGGAGAGATTCCGTCGCCCATGAATCCGCCGTCCGGATGCATTTTTCATACGAGATGCCCGTATGTGATGGATGTATGCAAGATAGAGGCACCGGTAAAAGAAGAAGCGGCGGCCGGCCATATGGTGTCTTGTCATTTATATGGAAAAAAGTAAGCAGCGAGATTAAAAGGGATGTAGAACCTTGTTCTGCGCCCTTTTTTATTTTTTTGCTGCCAATCGCGCCTTCTTTTCTCGATCAGGAGAAGAATCTGCTCTTCGTTTCTGCTATGATAGTCCTATTCATTATTGGCCTACTGTATATTTAGAATTTTACAAATGGGATAAGGGTCAGATTGTTTGTGTGAGGAGGGGAAAGCGTGCTGGACATCAGTCCTCATTTGGTAGAAGGAAGTGACGCGCTTTACTTGCAGTTATATCGATACTTTTGTGTAGAAATCCAGTCCAGACGGTTGCCTTCCGGTACGAGGCTGCCCTCGGTGCGTGCTCTCAGTCATCATTTGCGAGTCAGCAAAACAACTGTAGAAACGGCCTATCATCAGTTGCTCGCCGAAGGATATTTGGAGAGTCGTGAGCGGAGCGGTTTTTACGTAGTGGATGTCGAGTGGGACGGCCTTGTTTCTATTGGGCCTTCCGGTCAGCGTGTACAGCCAGTGAAAGCGAAAAAGAAGGAGCAAAATCCCGCAGCAGAAATGCGGAGTGAGGCAGTTCCTTCGATTCGCTATGATTTTCATCAAGCGCAGGTCGATGCGGATCATTTCCCGTTTGAACTGTGGCGCCGGTATACGAATCAATGTATGCAGCGGGAAAACCAGAGCGTCCTTTACTATGGAGATCGCCAAGGAGAGCAATCTTTGCGGGAGGAAATCGCCCGTTATCTCAGACAAGCCCGCGGTGTACAGGCGACAGCCGAGCAAATCGTGATCGGTGCGGGAACTCAGGTCATGATCACGTTGCTTGGCCTCCTATTTGGATTGCGGGGACAAGCTGTTGCGATGGAGGACCCCGGTTACAACGGAGTGCGAGCGGTGTTTCAGCATTTGGGATTTGAAATCCAACCGATTCCTCTGGAGGAGGATGGCATCGATGTGGAGGCCCTAGGGAATAGCGGCGCCAGACTGGTCTACATCACGCCTTCCCATCAGGACCCGACTGGTATCGTCATGCCGTATGCGAAACGCCTCAAGCTGCTGCATTGGGCGAATCGGACAGAAAGCTACATCATAGAAGATGATTACGATGGAGAGTTCCGCTATAGCGGACGGCCCATTCCGTCCCTGCAAGGGCTGGATACGGAAGGACGCGTCATCTATTTGGGGACGTTTTCCAAGGCGCTGCTCCCTACCGTTCGGATCAGCTACATGGTTCTGCCTCATTCTTTGCTGTCCATCTATCAAACCAGGCTCGTAGAATTCGATCAATCAGCTTCGCGCATCCATCAGGAGACGCTGGCACTGTTCATGAAGCATGGCGATTGGGCGAGGCACATTCGAAAAATGAGGACGCTGTATCGCAAAAAACATGAGGCGATGCTGCACATTTTGCAAGAAGTGCTCGGGGCTCATATTCGTATTACGGGTCAAGATGCAGGAATGTCGGTGACGGTCGAAGTACACAGTGCATGCAGTTCCAAAGAGCTGGCCAAGATCGCCGAAGCGGCAGGAATCCGCGTCCATCCAGCTTGCCACAAGTGGATCAGCCCTGCGCCGGATGCGCTGCCCTCCTTTCAGTTTGGCTTTGGTGGTCAATCTATAGAAGATATCGAGGATGGGATTCGGTTGCTTTCGAAAGTGTGGAAGCCGTATTTGTCATAGAGCCAAAGTGTTAGGTCAGGGAAAAAGCTAGAGCGTGAGTGGAGAAGGGAGAGCAGGGAGCTTGTCGTATGCATCATTTGCAAAAGGTATGAAACAGATATTCCCCGTAGCTGCTGCGGGGATCGTAGATGGATTGGTATTTGGTATCCTGGCGAGGCAAGCGGGCCTGGGAGTGACAGAAGCAATGCTGTTTTCCTTGCTGGTCAATGCCGGTTCCTCTCAATTTGCAGCAGTCGGACTCATTTCACAAGGAATCGTAGGCTGGCCCATCCTCGTGTCGACGCTGTTGCTAAATGCCCGTCATCTGCTATACGGACTGTCGCTTGGTCCTAAATTCCGTGGAACCGCGCCGTGGAAGCTCGCGCTCATGGGAGGATGGCTCAATGATGAGACGTATGCCCTGAAAGCGACGTATTTGTCTGCAGGAGAAAAGCCGAGCCTGTCATATTTTGCTGGAGCGAGTGCAGCCGATTACTTGATTTGGAACGTCAGCACGTTTGTGGGGGCATGGTTTGGAGCTGTATTTACCCAAACGGAAGCCTTTGGACTTGATTTTGCTTTCGTGGCTACATTCCTCGGGTTCCTCGCTGTCAATTTGGTGTCGTCTTTTCATGTCAAAGTGGCTGGCTGTGCTGCCTTCGTAGCGTGTATCGGGTATGCCCTGGGTGGAGCGACAGTCGCGATCATCACGGGAACATTGACGGCAGTGGTGATTGGGGCGGTGAGCGGTGAACGATAAAATCTTGCTGTACATCGGATTAATGGCGGTGATCACGTATATGACTCGATTTCCGATGCTGCTGATCAGCTCGCGCTGGGATATACCTGACTGGTTGAAGCGGGGACTGGCGATGGTGCCGGTAGGCGTATTTAGCTCCATGACCATTCCACCCATTCTTTTTCACGCACCAAAAGGGGAATGGAGCCCGGAATACCTGGCAGCCGGAATTGCCGCCCTCGCTGTAGGGCTATGGAAAAAGCAGATTGTGTGGGCATTGCTGGCAGGAGTCATCGTGATTGCGCTTTGGCGACAGCTAGCACAATGGATGTAAAAGAACAGAAAAGCGGCTACCATAGGCTTGATAGCAAGGAGTACGAAAACACAACGTCGAATAAAAAGAATAGGTTCGTCTCTTCATGCCTGTTTTCTGTCAAGGATACAAATGTAACATTTCGAAAGATGGCTTACTGCTGAACGGAGTAAAGCCAAAAAGTGACAGATAGAATTGGGGAAATGGAGAATATCATTCTTGACTGTCAGCTGATTGAAAAATGGAAGAGGAGTGTTCCTTGATGACAACTAGTAGAATGAATCCTAAGGTTGATGAATTTTTAAGTAAGGCTAAAAAGTGGAAGGAAGAATA
>JARDZO010000157.1 GCA_029240815.1 Brevibacillus sp. | reverse complement strand
ACACTTGCATGGGGTCATCCCTGCACGGCTCCACTCCAAAAGCGGAACGGCGTCCAAAGTAGACGGGTCTGGAAGCTACTCAGAGGTGGACGCTCAAGTGTGTTCCGCTTTTTCCGCTCCACCTCGGCTGCGTCCCGACCATCTTCATTTCCCCTTTTTCCTGGACAGCTGTAATTGTTGAGCGAGCTTTTACTAAGCTTGTTCAAAACATTTTCGGGTAGGGCTTCGCTGCCTTTATTGCTGTGGCTGACTGTAGTGGAGGGATGGAAAAAGGCGAAGCGCTCCACTCTAAAAAGTAATACTTGTACTTCCCTGACAACAAATGGATAAATAACAGTCGGTACAAACTTCCCATGATAGAGGATCATTCTTGAAGCCATCGAATCAGCTCTGCAGGAACTGGGAGCAGATATGTCCCATGTGGTGAGAACGAGAATGATCGTCACGGATATATCCAAATGGGAAGAAATCGGAAAAGCGCACGGCGAATTTTTCCGGAACATTCAACCGGTTGCGACGATGGTCGAGGTCAAACACTGATCGAGCCTGAGGTGCTAGTCGAGATCGAGGCGGAAGCGTTCATCACGACTCCCGAGTAAGAAATACACCCGCTTAGGTTAGCTGGCCGGCTCCATCTAAAAAACGAAACCGCGTCCAAAGTAGCCGTCTCGGGGAGCTGAATCAAAGGTGGACGCTGTTCCTAAGATCCTCGAAACTCGTACTACCAGATAACTAGAAACAACAACAGCTCGCAGGAGAAGCAGGTTTCCAGGCGGAGCGACTCCGGAACCCTACTCAGCGTAACAACGAATTCACGGGATCCGGAAGCGGTACCTCTGTATTCGCTGCGAAGCGGCTTCTACTTTACCGCTTCCCCGTGAATCGTTGTGGAGCGGACAGTCAATTCTCCTATGCAGGGTGTAGGCCGGAGCGTAGATCGGAAACCTGCTTCTCCCCTCCACAGCTATTCATGGAAGATCGACCGCGTTTTAGCGGAAAGTTTTGAAGAAACGGAAACAGCAAGAAGGTGTTGTCTTCTACAGACTACACCTTCTTGCTTTTCATGTCTCTTGTGTAACTTCATAAGAGTCCACAATTCCTACGATGACGGCATCGATGGGGACCATCTTGTTGTGAAAAATGATCCGCGCAGGAGTGCCCGAAGAAACGATGACCTTTTCACCAAAGCCCGCTCCGATGCGGTCAGCTGCAATCACCGTTCGTCCACCCTCGTTATCGTTCCAGTCAATGGGCTGGACAACCAGCAGCTTCAAATTCTCCATGCCCTCTTCTTTTTGTGTGGACCAGACACTGCCGATCACTTTTCCCAAAAACATGGCGCTCCCCCTTTATCGCATGAAGTGGACTGCGATCCCTTTCTCTTTGAGCAAGTCCATCGCCAGTGGAGAGACGATTGCTCCCTGCCGCAGGACCAGCGTCTGATCGGGAAAGTCTGATTGTGATTTCACCCAGTCAGCTGAGAGCAGCTTCACCGTTACGGGTTGTTGACCTTGCGAATCCGGAATGGACTGTGCGTGTTCCGCTGCCTGCTGACTTGCCCTGTTCTTGCGGATGATGGATTCTGCCAATCCCTTTTGTGCAGCAAACTCGATCCCCAGCTCCTTCATGTCGTTCACATGACGCTGAAACAGCTTGTGGTACGGCCCTGGTAAGGTTAATGTCTTAAGGCAGCGACGGTCGGAGCGTTTAACGCCAGGCCCGTCTTCTCCCACCAAGACGGGCTTGCCCAAGACAAGTGCAGAAAAAATGATTTCCGCCTTGATGGTCCCCTTTAGTCCTGCGACCACCCGTGCTGCATTGTCCAGATCGATTTCCGGGATCACGATCCCGTCGTATTCTTTTGGCAACTCCAGCGGAGCAGGCGCATACTCGTCTGTCGCGATGATCTTGCCTGCCCCGGTGCACTCAATGCGATGCATGCCGAGCCACGAGGAGGTCTCCCCATCTAAAAACAGAATATCATGACAGATTCCGTGATTCTGCAGGGCGATAAACTGGTCGGAGAACGACTCATGCGCCTTGCTGTCACAAAAGATGAACAGCCATTTCGGCCTTTTTACCTGGGGCATACTCATCGACTGCATAATTTCTCGCGTGATAGACTCGATCATCTGGCGGACATCCATGTCTACCACCTCCCTGTTGTGGAAAACAGTTTGCCATTTTTGCCGATCAGATGCACCACGTCACCCGTAGACAAATTAGCTGCGTTGGCTTCGTCCAGGTCGATGTGAAAATCCAGCGCATATGTGGGGCTGACTCGCACGATTACGTCCGGAAAGATAAGAGCGCGCTCCCCTCTCATCTGCAGGATCAGGCTGTCGCCATCCTGAACGCCTGACGTACGAGCATCAGCATCAGACATGTGAACATGACATTTCGCCACAATCACCCCTTTTGGGAGTGATACGAAGCCGCTCGACCCAATGAGCGTGACGCCAGGTGTTCCCTCCAGAGAGCCAGACACTCTGATCGGCGGATGAATACCGAGCGCAAATCCATCTGTTTTGGATATTTCCACCTGGCTGGCTCCTCGCGCAGGTCCGAGTATACGCACTCCTTTGATGTTTCCTTTTGGGCCGAGGAGCGTCACCGTCTCCTTCGCTGCGAACTGTCCGGGCTGGGAGAGAGGTCGCAGCGGGGTCAGCTGGTAGCCAACCCCATACAACTTCTCGACATCTTCCTGGGACAAGTGAACATGCCGGTTGGATACGCCTACCGGGATGCTGAGTTCATTTGAACGTACGCTATTGGACGTTAAGGCATCTGACGATTGGAAAGCTTCCACTTTGATCCCTCTCCCCTTTAGAAAATCGATGGCTGCCGGGGTGAATTTGTCATCGGCGCGGACAAGATAAGGATTGGGAATCCCAGATCGCAGCATGGCCCGCAATGTTGATTCCGTAATCAAAGCCATAGGCTAGACCATTACCCTTCCAGCTTGGGCAAGATCAACTCGATATCCGAATGCGGGCGCGGGATGACATGCACGGATTTTAGTTCTCCCACTTTTTCCGCCGCTGCCGCGCCTGCATCGGTCGATGCTTTTACCGCTCCCACATCCCCGCGCACCATGACGGTTACCAAACCACCGCCTACATGCACTTTTCCAATCAGCTTGACATTGGCTGCCTTCACCATGGCATCGGCCGCCTCAACTGCTCCAATCAATCCTTTTGTTTCTACCATTCCCAGTGCTCCCATTTCTCCTGCCATTCTTTATACCCCCTTACCGTTTGGTAGACTGTAATTCTAGTAATACACTCTTGATAATCTGGGCGATTTCGTCCCTGCTGATCGCTGCAGGAGCCGCTGTGGAGTTAGTGGATGGTGGTGCCACCGGAGTATTTCCCAGCTCCATCTCGCGAAGTCCAAAGGCGACGCGCTTGATATTGAATAGGTGTTCAGGTCCGATATTGTCCGAGGTGACATTGTTGCCATCCGAGCCGCAGCCCAGTGTAAGAGAAGGTACGATGCCCGTAGTAGCTCCGATTCCGCCGAAAGTCGTGCCCGAGTTGACGACAATTCTGGAAGCCGGTTTATCCAGCACGAACGTCTCGATCACCTGTGTATCCTCACAATGCAAGCCAATGGTATGTCCCAATCCACCTAACTCCAGCAGTCGCGTACAAATGCTGCTCGCTTCTGCCGTGTCATTCGCCGTGTACAAGGCGAGAATCGGGGCCAGCTTTTCTACGGAAAACGGATAATCAAGCCCGATCTCCCTTTCTTCGGCAATCAACAGATTGGCGTCTTCCGGAACCAGGATGCCCGCCAGTTCGGCTATCGATTGCGGTGATTTGCCGACAATCGCCGGATTGAGCCCCTCCGCTTTCATGATGATTGCCGATACCCGCTTTCGCTCATGGTCGTCGAGAAAATAGGCCCCTTGCTGCTTCAGCTCGGCAACGACCTTTCGCTTGATCGATTTGTCCACCACCAATGCCTGTTCAGAAGCGCAAATCGTTCCATAATCAAACGTTTTGCTCTGGATCGTTTGGCGGATCGCCCTTGCGATATCCGCACTGGCGTGGATGTATACTGGCACATTGCCTGGTCCGACACCATAAGCAGGCTTACCTGAGCCGTAAGCAGCTTTTACCATCGCCGTCCCGCCCGTGGCGAGGATGACATCTGTTTTGCTGTGCCTCATCAGTTCCTGCGTAGCTTCCAACGTAGGCTCCGTAATGCAGGAGATCAATCCTGCCGGAGCGCCAGCACGCTCTGCCGCTGCCTGCATGAGGGCCGCCGCTTCCTTCGTACACTTGGCAGCTTGAGGATGGGGGCTGAACACGATAGCGTTGCCCGCCTTTACGGAAATGAGTGCCTTGAAAATCACCGTAGAAGTAGGATTGGTAGATGGAACAATCCCTGCGATGACTCCCACTGGCTGCGCGATCTCCCATACTCTGTTTTGCTCATCGCGCCGAATGATCCCGACCGTTTTCTTGTCTTTGATCGATTGATAGACATCGTTTGCTGCGAACAAATTTTTCACCGTTTTATCCGCTACTCGGCCATATCCGGTTTCCTCTACAGCTAATGCCGCCAGGCGGTCCGCTTCCGATCGAGCGGCCTCGGCCATGCGTTGTACGATCTGATCGATTTGACTTTGCGACATGGCTTGCAGGTGTTTTTGCGCGCCAGTGGCTTGCGCCAGACATTGGCGCACTTCCTGAACTGATTGCAATTCTCTATCTAGCATCACGATATACCGTCACCTCTTCTCAGCCATTTACGAGTCTTGCGCTATGTTCGGCGGTTTCACTTACGATTGCTCGAGTTTGGGCAGAATCAGCTCGATATCCGAGTGAGGGCGCGGGATGACATGTACGGAGACGAGTTCGCCCACTTTTTCCGCTGCCGCTGCGCCTGAGTCTGTAGATGCTTTTACCGCTCCTACATCTCCGCGAACCATAACGGTCACGAGACCACCGCCGACGTGCACCTTCCCGATCAGCTTGACATTCGCTGCTTTCACCATGGCATCAGCTGCTTCCACAGCTCCGATCAAACCCTTCGTTTCCACCATACCCAATGCATCTCCCATGTCTATTCCTCCTTGCTTGTTTGCGTAGTCGTTGCCGGAACGCTATTTTTCGGTTTGCTTGCTGCTTTTGTTGCCTGTTTGCCTTTTTCTTTTTCCAGCTGCTGCAGGATCATTTGCATGACGCTCCGCTCTGGCCGCGGGATGACGCGGGAGTGGAGAAGCTGCCCAATCCTTCTCGCTTCAGCCTCTCCCACAGAGACGGCGGCCGTCACAGAGGCAACATCTCCTACAATGTAAATCGTGACGATCCCCGCATCTGCTCCCTGGTACGTCACGCAGCGGACATCCGCTGCTTTGGCAGCCGCATCTGTAGCAGCGACGAGGGCGGGGAATCCTAGCGTCTCGATCATTCCCAAGGCGTAGCCATTTTCGAGCATGTGGTATCCACCTTTCTCCGACACTTTCGTTAAAACAAGGAATATCAGGTTAAATTTCTGCTTTTTCGTTGTTTTTATTGATTTTGGTTGTGACTTTCCGCGAAAAATAGAGGGCTTCCCTGACGCCCTTGTCCTTACTCTGCCACTATCCAATTCACGTCTTTTGCTTCCAGCTCACTGCCCCATTCTTTGGGGAACGGTACGTCACTGACAACCACATCTGTCTCTCTCAGATCCGCGATCTTGTAAAAGGTGCTGATGCCAATCTTGGAGTGATCCGTGAGCACGATCGTCTCCTTTGCATTTTCGATAAACCGTTTGGCGAGCATGGCTTTCTCCGCGTCATAACTGGAGATTCCATAATGAGCCTGGATGCCGTCGATCGAGAGAAAGGACTTGTCGACGAAAAAGTCTTGCATCATTTTTTCGGCAAGCGTGCCTACTGAGCGAAAATGTTTGGACTGTACTTTCCCACCAATGAAGTACACCTCACCGCTAAGCAACCCTTTGTTCTGGTAGTCCATCAAGAGATTCAACGCTGGCACCGAGATGGTGATGAAGCAAAGATTCTTGCGGCTGAGCAAATACGGGAGCATGTGCATCGTCGTCGTTCCATCGTCGATCAGTACCACTTCGTTGTCCTGCACAAGGCTTGCCGCAGTACGGGCGATGCGTTTTTTCTCGTCCGCAAAGGCTACTTCCCGCGTCAGGTGAGAGGGTTCTTCCCGATCAAAATGGATCTTGATCGCTCCTCCGTACACCCGCTTAAGCCTTTTATCATGCTCGAGCTCCTCCAAATAACGCCGAATCGTTTCCGAGGAGACTTGCAATTTATCTACAAGCTCGCTTGTTCTGACTTTGCCTCGTGAGTTGATCATATCGATGATGAGGTCTTTTCGCTCTTCGCCTGCTAGAGACATAGGGGATTACCAGAATATATTTTGTTCAACAGCCTGCACGAGTCGTTTCATATCATGCGGGTAGACCTCCCCGATATTGCCGATCCGGAATGTATCTGCCACGGAGATTTTGCCTGGATAGATGACGAAGCCTTCCTTTTTCAATCGCTCGTAAAACGCTGCAAATGTAAACGTCGGACTCTCTGGGAAGTAAAAGGAAGTAATGATTGGCGACTGCCACTCTCGGGTCAGCAGTGTAGAAAAGCCGAGACGCTCCATTCCTTCGACCAACGTGCGTTGATTCTCGCGATACCGCACCTGACGCTTTTCCACGCCGCCTTCCTCTTCTAACTCCGCCAGTGCTTGGTAGAAGGCGCGAACGACGTGTGTAGGAGAGGTATAGCGCCACTTGCCGTTATGCTTTTCCATCGTTTCCCACTGATCGTACAAATCCAGCGAGAGCGATCGCGCCTGGCCCTTGCATTTTTTCAGTTCTTCTGTCTTGGCCAAAATAAATCCAAAGCCGGGCACACCCTGAATGCATTTATTGGCACTGCTGATCAAAAAGTCGATACCCAGACCTGCCACATCGATCGCGATCCCGCCAAAGCTGCTCATCGCATCGACGATCAATACCTTGCCGGACTCTTTTGCCACTTTGGCGACTTGGTCGATCGGGTTGAGCATGCCGGTTGTCGTTTCACAATGGACGACTGCGACGTGCGTGATTTGAGGATCGTTCTCCAAAGTCTCACGCAGTTTTCCAGCCTCCGCGGGGGACACTTCCCCAAAGTCGAGCACCTGCGTATCAATTTTCAGCACCTGCGCCATTTGGGCGAGACGATTCCCATAAGCACCATTGGTCAAAACAACCAGCTTTCCATCTGCCGGAACTACTGAACCGACTACCGCTTCTACGGAAAAACTGCCGCTCCCCTGCATGAGCACGGTAGTGTAGTCGTCGTGGTTAGCGCCGGCCAAACCAACTAGCTTACGTCGGATCACCTGGACCAGATCATTGTACTCGTTGTCCCAGGTGCACCAGTCACGCAGCATGGCTGCCTTTACTCCCTTGGAGGTCGAGAGCGGTCCCGGAGTCAACAAGAGGTACGGATTGTCAGGCAATTGAGTGAGTTTCATCGTTATCTCTCCTTTTGCGCCAGGCGCAGGTTGATTTTGGGAATCAGCGTATCCAGCTCACCGATGGATTCGATCACATAATCGGCACCGACAGCCTTGAATCGCTTCGTTACAGCCTCCATTTTGTCAAACAGCACGTCAGGGTCACATTCATGCACCTCTCGCTCCGTCATTCCAAGCTCACTGCTCCCTTTGATTACCCCCACTGCCCATGCACCTGCAGCCACCGCTTCCTTTATATCGCTGGTCGTATCCCCCACCTTGATGATGTGCTTCATCGGGTGAACATCCAGATTGATCGCGTTTTGGTAGCACATCCACGGGAAGGGACGCCCAGCCGGCATCTCGCTCGGTGTGACCATCGAATCAGGCGCATAGCCTTTCTTTTTTGCCTCAGGTGCCACGACAGCCATCATTTCTGCCGTATATCCGGTCGTCGATCCGATTTTGAGTCCGGCTGCCCGCAATCGTCCCACCAATTCCAGCACACCCGGAATGGGCGACGTGTAGTTTTTTAAAATGGAAAACAGCATCGGCTCAAAATCGGCATACAGCATGTCGACGTCTTTTTTCTCAGGGAGTCTGCCGAATTTGTCCTTCCACAAATTCGCCACGCGCTCCATCTTCAGCATCGTGTCGATGTGATCCCATTTGAGCATTCCCATCGGTTCACGCGCTTCCTCGTGGGTGACATCAATGCCTCGCTTTTTAAACACCTCCAAAAAGACATCGAGGGGCGCGAAGCATCCATAGTCAACGGTTGTTCCAGCCCAGTCAAAGATCACTGCTTGAATCATAACACTCCCCACCTTTATCTTTTTTGCCATGCCCCTGTCTTTTCTCGCCATTTCTTTGTACCAATCTCATAGACGATCCGCACCAGTACATTGGTCAGGACGATGAGTACGGACATGGCAGCCGCTGGAGCCACATCCCCTGCATCATCCATGTTGACAATGGATACGGAAGCCAGTTTAAAATCGGCCGAGTAAAGAAAGACGACGGCAGAGATGGTCACCATCGAGTTGATAAAATAGTAGACGGCATTTTCCAGGATGGCTGGCAGTGACATCGGCACCGTCACCCGCCAAAACGTGACGTAGAACGGAACACCCATCGATTCGGATGCGAGCTCGAATTCTTTGTCCAGTTTTTTCAGCGCGGTCGTTGCCGAGATGAACGGTACTGCATAAAAGTGAATGAGATTGGCCAAAACCAGGATCAAAATCGAGCCGTACATCCAGTTCAGCGGATTGTCAGGATGGTTAAAGAAAAAGATGTAGGCGAGACCAATCACCAGACCAGGCAAGGCGAGCGGCAAAATGGAAAGGAAGTATCCCACCTGCCGCAGTCCTTTCATAAAGCGAGTCTTTTCAATCAAGTACGCATTGACGAAAGTAATGACCGTACCCGCTGCTGCGCTGTAAAAGGAAACGAGCAGGCTGTTCCAGAACGGTTGCAGCCCTTCACCTGCCACCTTGGAAAAGTCGTAGTGCAATAATGTCATTGTCAGATCATACGGCCACACCTTTACCAACGAAGCGAAGATCACCGTCCCCAGCATGACAAAGATCGAAGCGGCGATCAGCGAGCAGTAGACAAAGAAAGCAGTGTCCCGTCCACGCTGTGATGTGATTTTGTACGGGGTGGATTTGGCAGAGACGGATGAATTTTGCTTGCGCTCCACAATCCGATCCACGATGAAGGCCAGGATCGCAGGCAGAATCAAAATGATACCTACGGTTGCACCCATTGTCGTGTTTTGCTGACCGATCACCTGCTTGTAAATGTCCGTAGCCAGTACGTTGAATTGTCCACCTACTACCTTGGGTGCACCGAAATCAGTAAAGCTCAAGGTGAAACAGACAAAGATGGCGCTGATCAGCCCGTATTTGACGTTCGGTAAGGTGACGGTGAGGAACTTGCGCAGCTTCCCTGCCCCCATCGTCTCGGCTGCTTCGTACAGATTGTAGTCCGCAAAGGAAAGCGACACCGCCATGATCAGGTATGCCTGCGGAAAGGTGTAAATGACTTCCGACACAATGATCCCCAATGGACCGTACAGCTCCATGTCAAAGCCCGGTAATACACCGAAAAAACCTGTGGTCAAAATACCTTGGTTGCCGAACAAGTAAGTCAGCGCGATCCCATGCATCATCGTAGGTGCAAACAGTGGCAGCAAAGCTACGTACCGGAAAAACACTTTTCCTCTCATGTCCGTTCGCGTCAGGGCGAATGCATACAGAAACGCGAGTGCCACCGACAAGACTGTGGTAATTCCGGAGACGTACATCGTGTTGCCAAATGACCGCACGAGAGCCGGAGTCGCAAAATACCTAACGAAGTTGGCGAGTCCGATGAACTGGCCGCTTTCATTAATAAATGCTCTGCTGAACAAATCTCCCAGCGGCAACAGTACACTGATGAAAAGCACGATGACAATTCCGCTGACGAGTATCTTTTGCAGCCATTCATCCCTGCCCATTTTCTGGCCAACGGTTCGTGTGCTCATTGGTTCAACCACTCCCCGTCTTCGTTGTCACGGCTGCCTGATCAAACGAAATCAAATTTTCCATCGGCAGTTCAAATGCGACCTGCTTGTTTCGGGAAAGTCCCATCCGGTGTGTCTGGTTGACAGGCATATCCATCGTGACCAGCTGCGGGAGCAGACCGTTCTGTAGATTGATGAGTTGCAGAGTGACACGGTAAAACGAACCGCGAAATTCCATATCTTGCACGATCGCTTTGAGACTGTACTCGGCTGCCGGATCCATCAGGTGAATGTTCTCGGGTCGAATCGCAAAGAGCCTGTCTTGATTGATCGTCCCCCCATTGAATACAGACTCCTCGAGGAAATTGATCGCACCTACGAAGTCAGCTACAAACGGACTGTTTGGCCTTTCGTAAATTTCTTGCGGAGAGCCGATTTGAACGACCTCCGCATTGTTCATGACCACGATCCGATCCGCCATGGTCAATGCCTCATCCTGGTCGTGAGTCACCATGATCGTCGTGATGCCGATTTTTTCATGCAAGCTACGCAATTCTCGACGTAGCTTGAGTCGGACCTTGGCATCTAGCGCTGACAGCGGCTCATCCAGCAATAAGAAGTCAGGTGACAGTGCGATCGCACGGGCCAAGGCGACCCGTTGTTGTTGTCCGCCAGAGAGCTGAGATGGGTACTTGTCACGGATGTGCTCCAAATCGATCAGCGCCAGCACTTCCCGTACTTTATCCTCGATGTCCTTTTTGGACCATTTCTTCGAGTAAAGTCCATAGGCGATATTTTGCGCTGCCGTCAGATTGGGAAAAAGGGCGTAGGATTGGAACATCATCCCGAAGTTTCGTTTGGCAGGCGGGAGAACCGTAATGTCACGATCATTGACCAAGATGCGCCCGCTCGTAGGCTGCTCCAACCCCGCCAAAATGCGGAGTAATGTCGTCTTGCCACAACCACTGGGGCCAAGCAGGCAAATGAATTCATTTTTTTTAATATCGATATCGATCGATGTGAGAGCTACAAACTTGCCAAAGGTTTTTCTGATTCCTTGAATGCTGAGATATGGCTTTGTCATACGGCTCCTCCCTTCTTCCTTTTGCTTGGTGTAAGAAAAGATGCGAATACGCCTCGTCACTCACTGTTTCGGCTCGCTCTTTGTGCTGTAACGCTTATCCCACTCTGCCAGGATCTTGGGTCGATCGGCTGATGCCTGAATCAAGTCGTTTTTGATCAGCTGAGATTTCGGTTCTTTCGTATAGCCTTCGGGGATACCGCTGCCTGCATCTTGCAATGTAATAATCGCGAAGTTTTTGTTGTACTCCTTCATCGCTTCATCGGAGATCGCCCAGTCGAGGAACACCTTGGCTTCTGGTTTGATCTTGGCCTTTTTCACGAGTGCATTGGCTTCGACATCCCAGCCTGCGCCCTCTTTTGGAAACACGATCTCAAGTGGTGCACCCTTTTTCTTTTCCGTAATGCCTCGGTAGCCAAAGGAGATGCCGATTGGATACTCCCCTGAAGCTGCCATTTTTGCCGGTTTTGAACCAGAGTGCGTGTACAGAGCGATGTTCTCGTGAAGTTTATCCATGTAGCTCCAAGCCGCTGGATCACCCTGGAGCTGCAGCCAAGCAAAGACGGTGAAGAAGCCGGTTCCTGACGAGGAAGGATTGGGCATGACGATCATCCCTTTATACTCGGGCTTGATCAGGTCGGCATACGACTGTGGGACTGGCAGGTTGTGCTTTTCCAATTCTTTGGTGTTGACGACAAACGCGGTCTCGAAAGCATCGATGCCCACCCAATGAGCAGGATCCTTGGAGTCCTTGAACTCAGGGACAATGCGTTCAATCCCTTTGGGCGAGTACCCTTCCAGCACGTTCTGCGCTTCAGCCCCCAGCAGCTCGGTCGCAGCCGTACCCCAGACGACGTCTGCTTGCGGGTTGTCCTTCTCAGCAATCAGCTTGGCGATGATAACTCCCGTCGAGTCCCTGACAATGTTCAGCTTGATTTCGGGGTGAGCTGTGTTAAATGCACCGACGTATGCCTTTAGCTGGTCATCCTCCAGAGCCGTGTACACGGTCAATTCAGATGAGCCTTTGCCACCAGAAGCCGGATTGGAAGACTGTCCACAACCTGTGAGTGCCGCTAGAAGCAATACACCTGCGAAGAAAGAGCCGTACCATTTTTTCATCCTTAACCCTCCCCTTTTTCCTGCACGAGTCTCCCACTCCACTGAAGCTTCCGGTTAACACAACACTAATTCCACAACAATTAGTTTGTTTTCCCGTTTTTTAGTTGTTTTTTGTTTTTATTATACCTAATTGTCTAAACATTTCAAATCTTTTTTGAAAAAGTAAAAGCCGAGCTTATAGGCTCGACTCTCGGTTTTCTCCTCGTGAGATTCTCGGATTCGCAAACCATTGGTATAACCCTTTTCCCAACAGACGATAATGAATGCAAGTATTGAATAGGGAAAGGATGAGAAATTTGTGGAAATCAACTCTTGCCAACCTTCCAGACTGGTCCGTTCTTATGCAGGCCTTCATCGTCTTTCTTGTCCCGTACCTGATTTCATGCATGATCAGGTGGATTCATACGTCCATGGAAGAGTGATGTAAATGACGAGGCGGACATTTCACAGAAGCATGGAGAGAATCCATTCTAAAAACGGAACTCATCCTGGTTCAAATCCTATGTCTTCTCTCATGTTCACTGGCGATTACCAAAGAGATCTGGAGCTTTTTCGGCAGGAGCTCGGGCAAAATTCAGATGTGCATATTCGCGAGTTTTCCTTTGGGCAATCGGCCGTTCGTGCGGCCATGATCTATGTGTCCGGACTGTCAGACCGCAGCCTCATCGATCCACACATTAGCCAGTTCCTACTGAAGGATCATCACGAGGAGTTTTCCTCTGAAACGGAGGCTGTTCCCCATGATGATTTAACCAAACAGCTTCTAGCCATCCTTGATGGAAAAAAAACCAATGATGCCAAGGTCTGGAAGCCAAAAGTATTGGCGGGCTACACAGCGTTATGGATAGAAGGATCAGCAGTCGTTTATCTCCTGGACACGGTAAAAAAAAAGGCCAGAAATATAGAAGAACCGGTCTCCGAGCCTTTGGTCAGAGGACCCAGGGTTGGCTTTACCGAAGCGCTCGGCGACAATACGGCCCTCTTACGGCAGCACGGCGAAAACGCTGACTTGCTCATGCTCAAGTTCCATGTAGGAGTACGGGTGAAAAAAGAGCTAGTCATAGCCTACATGAAAGAAATTGCCGATCCCGCCCTTGTCGAAGAAGTAAAAAGTCGAATATCTACGATAAATTTGGACTACCTGGGAGAGTCCGGCTATGTTGAACAATTGATCGAAGACGACTTCCTCAGCCCTTTTCCGCAAGTGCAAAGCACGGAGCGTCCGGACCGCGTCATCAGTGCATTAATGGATGGGCGGGTGGCGATTTTGCTGGATGGAACGCCGTTTGCTTTGATTGCTCCTGTTTCATTCAGCATGCTGCTGCAATCGCCGGAAGATTACTATGAACGCTGGATCCCCGGCACGTTTATACGCCTTTTGCGATTCTTTACTGCATTTGCTTCGATGCTGATACCTGCTTTGTATATTTCCTTTATCTCGTTTCATCAAGGATTAATTCCAACCGAGCTGGTCATTTCCATTATCGAATCGAGACAAAGCGTACCGTTCCCTGCCCTGCTGGAAGCACTGATCATGGAGATATCCATCGAGATTTTGAGGGAAGCAGGTCTGCGTCTGCCCAAGCCAATTGGTCCCGCCATGGGAATTGTCGGCGGATTGATCATTGGCCAAGCCGCCGTGCAGGCTGGGATCGTCAGCCCCATTATGGTGATTGTCGTGGCGGTAACAGCCATCTCGTCGTTTGCCATACCCTCGTACAATTTGGGAATATCGCTACGGATCATCCGCTTTTTCGCCATGTTCTCAGCGGCCATATTTGGTTTGTACGGGCTGGTTTTATTTTTTTTATTGCTGTGCAGTCATCTAGTCCGGCTAGAAAGCTTTGGTGTTCCCTATGTCAGCCCGGCTGTCCCCTATCGTTTGAGGGATTGGAAAGATCTATTTGTCCGTTT
>JARDZO010000156.1 GCA_029240815.1 Brevibacillus sp. | reverse complement strand
CAGCAGCAGCGTATAGTTTGGTTATTGGATGCGGGCCTGACTGCAAAGGTAGAGCTGGTTGGCTACAGTAGCGAAGGAGTGCGGTTGACGCTCGGAACGTATCCGGTTAGTGGGCCGTTGTTTGATGCGCAGGGTCATTTTTCGTCTGGTATTACGTTACCTGAGCCGGGCATCTGGAAGCTGCAGGTGCTCGCAGATGGAAAACATCTGGGGCAAGTGTTTGTCGAGGTAAAAGCGGGCATTTCTCCGACCAATCGAAAAATGGTGGAGCCGATTATACGTGAATACCTCGAGACAGAGGGGGCCAATCTGGGGTGGCTAGGAGACGACCGGGAAGTGACAATCGAGCTGTTGGGAGTCGAAGCACCTGATGCAGCCAGACGTAAAGTATATGCTTGGGTGAAAATTTTGAGCAAGGATCCACGACTGTCGTCAGGAGTCAGTGCGCCGATGGTGTTTGAGATCATGTACAACGGAAACGAGTACAAGATTTCGAATTTCCAGATGCCAGAAGACGGAAACCGTTACCAAAGCAGCTTGCAAAAGATGTTCCCGCAAAAGGTGCTTGACCAAATCAATTCGCGGCAAAAATAGGTGTATATGAAAAAACGGACCGCCCCTGATGGTCCGTTTTGCTATTTAGCCGAAAATTTGAGCGCCAATCCCGAAATAATGGCCGGAACGTCGTGGCAAGCTTTTGGCTCGGGCAATCATCACTGGTGGCTGATTCGACTTTTCAAAGCCGTTTTGGGCAAGAAAGCGCAGGAAGGCTTCCTGTCCATCCGGTACGTCGATTCGAATATTGCCTTCATGTCCATCTGTCAGTTTGCAGAGCAGACTCGTGGCTTCTGCAGGATTTCTTGCCACAATGGGGCCTGCCACGAGGTTTATCGGACCTTGTACTGCATAGCCGAAGCCAACGATAGTGCCCTCTTGATCTTGGACGACCATGCACGTCTTTGCCTGCTGCATACGCGCATGCAAAAAGGAGGAGCGTTTGCTTCCGACTGCCCGAGCGTCCAATTCATTGACAGCAGGCAGGTCACTCTCTTTCATGGGGACGATGTCAATTGGTTCTGAATGGGGCTCGTGAGTCAGTGGGGAAAAGTTTTTCCTTATCCATTTGTGAATGGAATCTACCGTCACGAAGCCCAAGCTTTCATATAAAGGCTGGCCTTCTTTTGTGGCAATCAGCATGACTGCGGAGTCGAGTGGGACGGCTTCCATGCATGCTTTCATGAGCGAACGCCCCAGACCTAAGCCTCTGCAGGAGGAATGGACGATGACCATGCCGATGGTAGCGAGCTCATCTTCATAGGGAATGACAGCCGCACAGGAGACGAGCTGATTGGCCTCGTTTTTGTGCCCATACACGGTGCCGATTGCCAAGATGGTTCGCAGTTCTTCCGCGTTATAATCCCATTCTACGGATGAGGATAATTCGATCAATCCCGGGATGTCTTGCTCCGACAATATGTGCATCTGAGGGATGGTTTGATTTAACATTTGTAGCCTCCTTGACGAAAACGTTTGAATATTGATACTGCATGGCTCGAATCATCTCATTATGTCCACTCTATCACAGGAAATATATGGAGGCGATACGAAAAGCGGCGAATGCCTGATTCTCTTTGGTTGCGCCATATGTCATGCGTTTGATATAATTACTGTTAGTGTATTTTTTGTGAACCGCAATCCGGAACGTTTGAATGGATTCGCGTGGGAGGGAACGAACAACACATGGATCGCCGTGAAAGACAGAAAAGGATTCGAAATTTTTCCATCATCGCCCACATTGACCATGGGAAGTCTACGCTGGCTGACCGTATTTTGGAATTGACTGGTGCGCTCTCAGCGCGTGAGATGGAAGCCCAGTTTCTGGATACGATGGAGCTGGAAAAAGAGCGCGGTATTACGATCAAGCTGAATGCCGTGCGTTTGAACTATAAAGCGGATGACGGGGAGGAATACATCCTCCACCTGATCGATACCCCTGGACACGTCGACTTTACGTACGAGGTTTCCCGCAGCCTGGCTGCTTGTGAAGGGGCTATTCTGGTAGTGGACGCAGCGCAAGGGATCGAAGCCCAGACGCTGGCAAACGTTTACTTGGCGCTGGATAGTAATCTGGAGATCATCCCAGTCATTAACAAGATCGACTTGCCTAGCGCGGAGCCAGAGCGCGTCAAGCAAGAGGTAGAGGATGTTATCGGGCTGGATGCCAGTGAGGCAGTTCTGACCTCTGCCAAAGCTGGGATCGGGATTAAAGAAGTGCTCGAAGCGGTGGTACAAAAAGTACCGGCGCCAGAGGGAGATCCAGACGCTCCATTGCAAGCATTGATTTTTGACTCCTATTTCGATGCCTACCGTGGCGTAATTGCCTCGATCCGAGTGGTCAACGGTACCTTGCGAAAAGGTATGAAAATCAAGATGATGGCGACAGGCAAGTCATTCGAGATTACCGAAATCGGGACTTCTACTCCGCGTCAGACGCAAGTAGATGAATTGACAGTCGGAGATGTAGGCTATGTGGCTGCTTCCATTAAAACGGTGGGAGATACGAGCGTGGGGGACACCATCACAGATGCGAGCCGTCCTGCTTCCGAGCCATTGCCAGGTTACCGCAAGATCAACCCGATGGTATTCTGTGGTCTTTACCCAATCGAAACGAACGAGTATAACGACCTTCGTGAAGCGTTGGAAAAATTGCAGCTGAATGATGCTTCCCTGCAGTTTGAACCAGAGACATCGCAGGCTCTCGGATTTGGCTTCCGTTGCGGCTTCCTCGGATTGTTGCACATGGAAATCATTCAGGAGCGCATTGAGCGAGAATTCAACATCAACCTGATCACGACTGCACCGAGCGTTATTTACCGTATTACGAGAACAAACGGTGAAGTTTTCGAGATCGACAACCCGTCGAAGATGCCGGATGCACAGAAGATCGAGACCATCGAAGAGCCTTATGTTCTGTCCACCGTCATGGTGCCGAAAGAATACGTGGGTGACGTGATGCAGCTGTGTCAAGGCAAGCGTGGCGATTTCCTCGACATGCAGTACATGGGTGAAAATCGCGTACAGCTCAAATACGACATGCCTCTGTCTGAGATCGTCTACGACTTCTTCGATTTGTTGAAGTCCAGCACACGCGGTTATGCTTCCTTTGACTACGAATTGGCTGGCTACAAACCATCCAAGCTGGTGAAAATGGATATTCTGTTGAACAGTGAGATGGTGGATGCCCTGTCGTTCATCGTACACAAGGATACGGCTTATGCCCGCGGTAAAGTCATTTGCGAAAAGCTGAAGGAACTCATTCCACGTCAGCAATTCGAAGTGCCGATCCAGGCGACGATAGGGCAAAAGGTCGTAGCGCGCGAGACGATCAGCGCTCTGCGCAAAAACGTACTTGCCAAGTGCTACGGCGGGGACATTTCGCGGAAACGCAAACTCCTCGAAAAGCAAAAAGAAGGGAAGAAGCGCATGAAATCTGTCGGTTCCGTCGAGGTTCCACAGGAAGCCTTCATGGCTGTTCTGCGCATGGATGAGAAGAAGTAGGCCTGACCATGTGTCAGGTCTTTTCCATTCTATATTCAGGAAAAAAGGAGGGAAAGGGACATGATGCCACAATCGGTTTACATCCACATTCCCTTTTGTACAAATAAATGCTTTTATTGTGATTTCAACTCGTTTGTGACCAACAACCCACAGCTGGTATGGGATTACCTCGAGGCATTGAAAAAGGAAATGGAACGGACCTTCACGAGCCAAAGGCCAGAGCGTGTCAAGACGATCTTTGTGGGCGGTGGTACACCGACGTTCCTGGATCATGCGCAAATGCGGATGTTTTTAGAGAGCGTGCGGGACAACCTCGGGCAGTACTGGACACCGGATATCGAGTTTACGATGGAAGCGAATCCGGGTACTACTGATGTAGAGAAACTCCGCATCATGCGAGAACTCGGTGTGAATCGGCTGAGCTTTGGGGTGCAGTCCTTTGATAATGCCCTGCTGAAACGGCTCGGACGGATTCATGACACGGATGATGTCTACCGCAGCATCGAGAAT
Source organism: Brevibacillus sp. (assembly GCA_029240815.1). The sequence goes on along the minus strand of JARDZO010000156.1, from coordinate 9,047 downwards.
GCGCAAAATGTCGGCTTTGAAAACATCTCGATCGACCTGATGTTCGGCTTGCCAGATCAAACGATGGATATTTTCCGTGAGACGCTTAAAAAAGCATTCGTTTTGGGAACGACTCATTTCTCCGCCTACAGTTTGAAAGTAGAAGAAAATACGCTCTTCCATACCCTGTATCAAAAAGATCAGCTCCCGCTGCCTTCCGAAGACACTGAGCTGGCGATGTACATGCTTTTGATCGAGGAAATGGAGAAGCACGGCTACCAGCAGTATGAGATCAGCAATTTTGCAAAAAAAGGTTTTGAAAGCAAACATAATAAGACCTATTGGCTCAATGACGAATACTATGGTTTGGGTGCAGGTGCCCACGGCTATGTGGGTGGGGAAAGACATGTAAATGCAGGCCCGCTAGCTGTCTATATGCAAATGAGCAAAGAAGGTCAACCGCGGGTAGAGCAGTTCGCCGTTCCGCGCGAGGATGCGATGGAGGAACAGATGATCCTCGGCCTGCGATTGCGAGAAGGAGTAGATACGGCGAAGTTTGCTGAGCGCTTTGGCGTATCCGTACATGAAGTGTTTGGGAACATAATAAAAGAAGAGTTGTCCAAAGGGATGCTGGAAGAGCAGGAGGAGCATCTCCGTTTGACCGAGAAAGGTCTTCCGCTTGGCAACGAGGTCTTTGCTCGGTTTTTACGCTAGTGCAGGGAGAGCTTGCGAATTTTGTGCCATTTTGACGGCGAAACACACGAACTCCGTTGACAAATCCTTCTACTATTGATACCTTAGTAAATAGAATTAGCACTCGATCGAGATGAGTGCTAACAACAGGGAGGCGAACGACATTATGTTATCTGACCGTCAACAATTGATCTTGAATGCGATTGTCGATAATTACATTCATTCAGCCGAACCTGTTGGCTCCCGCACCATTTCCAAACGGGAAGGCATCGGTTTTTCATCAGCGACGATACGCAACGAGATGTCCGACTTGGAAGAGTTGGGGTTTCTCGAACAGCCTCATACTTCGGCGGGACGCGTTCCTTCTACCAAAGGATATCGTTTTTACGTCGACAATCTGATTCAACCGCACCTTTTGGATGAAGGCGAATTGGGTAAACTGAAACAGTTGTTTGCCGAGCGTATTCTACAAGCTGAACAAGTGGTAGAGTACACCGCTCAGATTCTCTCCCAGTTGACGAATTATACTGCAGTCGTCTTGGGACCAGAGATATTTGAGCATCGGTTAAAACATATACAAATCGTTCCTCTCAACGACAAGGAGGCAGTGGCCATCGTGGTCACCCATACCGGTCGCGTGGAAAACAAGCTGATTGCTTTGCCTGATGGCATTGGAGCAGTAGAGATCGAGCGTCTGGTTAATCTGCTCAACAGCAAGCTTTCCGACGTTCCGCTATGGCAATTACGCCAGCGCTTGTACCACGAGATTTCGGGAGAGATGCGCCGTCATGCGGAGCAATATGAGGAAATGCTAAACATCCTCGATCAATCCCTGATCCAGCAAGAAGAGGATCGAGTGTATTTACGCGGTGCGACCAAGATTCTCAATCAGCCGGAGTTCCGTGATGTCGACAAGGTCAAGGATATTTTGGAGCTCTTGGAGCGCAATGACCAGCTTCTTCACATGTTTGGAATGCCAGCAGATGGACTCACGGTCCGCATCGGTCAGGAAAACCAGCTGGACGCGATTAAGCAATGCAGTATCATTACTACCTCTTATTCTCTGGGGGGCAAGCCTGTAGGGATGGTAGGGATACTTGGCCCGACTCGAATGGAATACGGTAGAGTCATTACCGTTCTTAACTATTTGGCAGAAGGCTTATCGCGCATGCTGACTTCGCAGTTTGAGAAATAAATGGATGGAAAGGCTCTTTGAGCCGCAGGAGGTATCGACGTTGAGCGAGGATAAAATGACGCAAGACCCGAATGCTGAAGAGGCACAAGCAGATGCAGCAGATCAGCAGGAATCTGCAGATGTGAACTGGGAGCAGGAAGCTGCTCACTGGAAAGCTCAGGCGGAAGAGCACCAAAACAAGATGCTCCGTGCCATGGCTGACATGGATAACCTCAGAAGACGTGTCCGCAAAGAGCAGGAAGACTTGGCCAAGTACGCTTCCCAAAAAGTAGTGGAAGAGCTGCTGCCAATTCTGGACAACTTCGAGCGTGCGTTAGCAGCTGACAAGGGAGCGATGACGCTTGAATCCTTGTTGACCGGTGTAGACATGGTATACCGTCAAATGGTGCAAGTCTTTGATAAAGAAGGCTTGACTGCTATCCAGGCAAAAGGCCAGCCTTTTGATCCTCATGTTCACCAAGCAGTGATGCAAACACAAGATCCGGAGTTTGATTCCGGAGTAGTTGTGGAAGAACTGCAAAAAGGCTACATGTTCAAAGACCGCGTCGTTCGTCCGGCGATGGTCAAAGTAAACGAGTAAGATCCATTTTTCTATTAAATAGACAGTGAAGCGTTAGGAGGACATTTTGTATGAGTCGCGTAATCGGTATTGACTTGGGAACCACCAACTCTTGTGTGGCAGTAATGGAAGGCGGAGAGCCTGTTGTTATCGCCAACCCAGAAGGAAACCGCACCACTCCATCTGTTGTCGCTTTTAAAAATGGCGAAAAGATCGTAGGGGAAGCAGCAAAACGCCAAGCGATCACTAACCCGGATAACACCGTAATTTCCATCAAGCGCCACATGGGTACTGCTCATAAAGAAACTCTGGAAGGAAATGAGTATACTCCTCAACAGATTTCTGCGATGATTTTGCAAAAACTGAAGTCAGACGCGGAAAGCTATTTGGGTGAAGCTGTGACGCAGGCAGTTATTACGGTTCCTGCATACTTCAACGACAGCCAACGTCAAGCAACCAAAGATGCTGGTAAAATCGCAGGTCTGGAAGTTTTGCGTATCGTCAATGAACCAACGGCGGCAGCTCTGGCATACGGTATGGAAAAGTCGGAAGATCAAACCGTTCTCGTATTCGACTTGGGCGGCGGTACCTTTGACGTATCCATCCTGGAACTGTCTGAAGGTTTCTTTGAAGTAAAAGCAACCTCCGGTGACAACAAACTGGGTGGAGACGACTTCGACCAAGTGGTGATGGACTATCTGGTGAGCGAGTTCAAAAAAGAACACGGCATCGATCTGTCCAAAGACCGCATGGCTCAACAACGTTTGAAAGATGCGGCTGAAAAAGCGAAAAAAGACCTTTCCGGTGTACTGACGACCACTATCTCTCTGCCATTTATCACAGCAGATGCATCTGGTCCAAAACACTTGGAGATGAACATGACTCGTGCGAAATTCGAAGAGCTGTCTGCTACTCTCGTAGAGCGCACAATGGGCCCAACTCGCCAAGCGCTCAATGATGCAGGACTCACTCCAAACGAAATCGATAAAGTCATCCTCGTCGGTGGTTCCACTCGGATCCCGGCTGTACAAGAAGCGATCAAAAAATTCACAGGCAAAGAACCGCACAAAGGCGTAAACCCAGACGAAGTAGTAGCATTGGGTGCTGCTGTACAGGCGGGTGTACTCACTGGTGATGTGAAAGACGTCGTATTGCTCGACGTAACTCCACTCTCTTTGGGTATCGAAACCTTGGGTGGCGTATTCACCAAGCTGATCGATCGCAACACGACGATCCCAACAAGCAAATCCCAAGTGTTCTCGACAGCAGCGGACAACCAACCAGGCGTGGAAATTCACGTGCTGCAAGGGGAGCGCCAAATGGCTGCCGATAACAAAACACTGGGCCGCTTCAATCTGAACGATATCCCGCCAGCACCACGCGGCGTTCCGCAAATCGAAGTTTCCTTCGATATTGATGCGAACGGCATCGTAAACGTTCGTGCGAAAGATTTGGGTACCGGTAAAGAGCAACGCATCACCATCACATCGAACTCCGGTCTTTCCGACGATGATATCGAGCGCATGGTAAAAGAAGCGGAGCTGAATGCAGAAGCTGACAAGCAACGCAAAGAACAAGTAGAAATCCGCAACGAAGCTGACCAGCTCGTGTTTACAACCGAGAAAACCTTGAAAGAGGTAGAAGGTAAAGTAGACCAAGCGGAGATCGACCGTGCGAATGCTGCGAAAGATAAAGTAAAAAAAGCGCTCGAAGGTGGCAACATCGACGAGATCAAGTCCGCAAAAGACGAATTGTCCGAGATCGTTCAACAAATTTCTGTGAAGCTGTATGAGCAAGCGGCTCAAGCTGCCCAAGGTGCACAGGGCGGAGCAGAAAGTGGTCAAGAACCGAAGAAGGACAACGTGGTAGATGCAGATTATGAAGTAGTAGACGATAAAAAGTAATCACGTTGGAGATAAGCGGGGGGAGTTTTTCTCCCCTTGCTCCCCGCGATGTGACCCATGAAAGTCAAAGTCACGGAATGCTGACTTTGACTTTTTTTCAGGTCTGTCACATGCTATGATAACAGTTGACTGTCATGGGAGTGATTTAGGAGATGAAACGCGATTTCTATGAGGTATTGGGAGTCGGCAAGGAAGCGGATGCTGATGAGATCAAGAAAGCATACCGCAAGCTGGCGCGCCAATACCATCCGGATGTAAATAAAGCCGCTGACGCGGAAGAGAAGTTCAAGGAAGTAAAAGAAGCATACGATGTCTTGTCTGAGCCGCAAAAGCGTGCACAGTACGATCGTTTCGGACATCAGGATCCAAACCAGGGCTTTGGTGGCGGTGGTTTTGACGGTTCTGGAATGGGCGGCTTCGGAGACATCTTTGATATGTTTTTCGGCGGTGGCGGAAGACGGGCGAATCCGAATGCGCCACGTAAAGGTTCCGACCTGCAATTTGGCTTGAGCATTGAGTTTGCAGAAGCTGTCTTTGGGAAAGAAACCGATGTGGAAATTCCCAGAGAAGCAGAGTGCGATACGTGTCACGGCTCAGGTGCAAAACCAGGTACTGGCGTAGAAACGTGTAAAACTTGTAGCGGTACCGGACAACAGGAAGTGGCGGCGAATACGCCATTTGGACGGATTGTGAACCGACGCGTTTGTACGACATGTGAAGGAAAAGGGAAAGTCTACAAGGAAAAATGCTCGTCTTGCAAAGGCAGCGGACGTGTGAAAGTGCGCCGTAAAATTCATCTCAACATCCCAGCCGGTGTGGATGACGGAGCGCAGCTGCGCGTAACGGGTGAAGGCGAACCGGGGATAAACGGTGGACCTCCTGGTGATCTGTACGTCGTACTGCGCGTGAAGAGCCACGAGTTTTTCGAGCGCGAAGGAAATGATATCTACTGTGAGGTACCGCTCACGTATGCTCAGGCAGCGCTGGGTGATGAGATCGAAGTGCCAACAGTAGACGGTCGCGTAAAGCTGAAGATACCTTCAGGTACACAGACCGAAACGTTTTTCCGTCTGCGGGGGAAAGGTGTCCCGCATCTGCGAGGCAATGGACGCGGCGATCAGCACGTCAAAGTGCGCGTGATTACACCGACCAAGTTGAGCGACAAGCAAAGAGAGCTTTTGCGAGAGCTGGCTGAATTATCGGGTGAAAAGCCAGGACAGCATGGCGGCGAAGACGAAGGTTTTTTTGAAAAAATGAAACGGGCATTCCGCGGCGAATAACTTCCGCGGCTTTGTCCGGTTTTCTTACAGCTTTGTTTACTAGGGAGCATACGTGGGGAGTGGTAGATTCATGAAATGGTCAGAAATTAGTATCCATACAACAGCGGAGGCTACGGAGGCGGTTTCCAGCATTCTGTATGAAATGGGCGCAAACGGTGTCGTAATCGAGGACCCAGAGGTGCTATATCGCGAGTGGGATACACCGTTTGGTGAAATCTACCAGCTCTCTCCGGATGATTTTCCGGCCGAGGGCGTATTCGTCAAAGCATACTTGCCGGTTGACAGTAGTGAGTTGTTTGATGTGGTAGAAGAATTGAAAGAACAACTGGCACAATTGACTGAATACGGTTTGGACATTGGGAAAGCGAACATTGCCGTAAACGATGTTCACGAAGACGAATGGGCCCACGCCTGGAAAAAGTACTATAAGCCTGTGCATGTAACAGATCGGATGACGATCAAGCCTGTATGGGAAGAGTACGAGCCTAGACATGCTGACGAAGTCATCATCGAGATGGACCCGGGAATGGCCTTTGGTACCGGGACACACCCGACGACGATTTTATGTCTGCGAGCAGTGGAAAAGTATGTGGATCAAGGCGATCGTTTGTATGACGTTGGGACAGGCACAGCGATTTTGAGCATTGCCGCAATCAAGCTCGGCGCGGAGCACGTACTGGCCATGGATCTGGACGAAGTAGCTGTTCGTTCTGCTCAGGCAAATACCGAACTAAACGGCGTTCATGAAAGCATCACGGTGAGACAAAACAATCTGCTGGATGGCGTGGAAGAACCGGTAGATGTTGTGGTAGCTAACATTTTGGCTGAGGTGATTGTGCGTTTTACCGATGACGTTTACCGTGTGCTCAAACCAGAAGGTGTCTTCATTGCATCAGGGATCATTCAGGCGCGTGAAGCCGACGTGAAAAAGGCGTTGGCAGATTCCGGTCTCGTCGTAGTGGAAACGATTATGATCGACGACTGGGTAGCAATTGTGTCAAAAAAAAGATAGAATAGTGAGGTTGGCGAGATGCAACGATATTTTGTCGAGCCAGATCACTTTACTGAACATGAGGTAACGATTGTCGGAGACGACGTCCACCATATCGTAAATGTGATGCGGGCAAGGGAAGGCGAAGAAATATTCGTCTCTGATGGAGCAGGCAGGTCTGCCGTGGCCAAGCTTGTCTCACTGTCTGCAAAAGAAGTGAGAGCGACTGTACTGGAATTGCTGGCGGAGCAACGGGAATTGCCGATTCGCGTGACAATCGGCCAAGGGCTCCCAAAAGGCGAGAAGATGGAGTGGATTTTGCAAAAGGGGACGGAACTAGGGGCGTACTCCTTTTTCCCGTTTTCTTCAGAACGCACTATCGTCAAGCTGGATGCCAAGAAAGAGGCAAAAAAGCTGGAGCGCTGGCGAAAGATCGTCAAGGAAGCAGCAGAACAGTCCCATCGAGACGTACTGCCTCAGCTGCTGTCTCCCGTTTCGTTCCGCGAGGTACTTGAAGCCGGGAAGCAGTACACCCGTTGTGCGATTGCCTATGAAAAAGAAGGCGGCACGACTATGCATCAGGTGCTGACGGAGATGACAGCGGATGATTCCCTGCTCGTTCTCATTGGTCCTGAAGGGGGCTTTTCCCCGGATGAAGTGGCACAAGCCGAAGCAAAAGGATTCCTTTCCGTATCGCTCGGACCTCGAATCCTGCGTACGGAAACGGCCAGTCAGTTTGTTCTTGCCTGCGCTTCCTATCAGTTTGAACGGATGACTCCATCACCACGCTAAGTTTGAGAAGGAAGAAAGGAGGAATCGCAATGTCTACCGTTGCTTTTCATACATTAGGCTGCAAAGTAAACAGCTACGAAACAGAGGCCATCTGGCAATTGTTCAAGGCGGAGGGTTATGATCGCGTCGATTTTGAACAGGATGAGGCTGACGTCTATGTAATCAATACTTGCACTGTTACCAATACAGGTGATAAAAAGAGTCGCCAGGTGATTCGCCGGGCGATTCGCCGCAATCCGGAAGCGATCGTCGCTGTAACAGGGTGCTATGCGCAAACCTCCCCGAGTGAAATTGCGCAAATTCCTGGAGTCGACATTGTCGTGGGGACACAGGGACGTGAAAAACTGATTGATTACGTAAATCAAATTCAGGTTGAACGTCAACCGATCAATGCCGTTGGAAATATCATGAAAGCTCGCGAGTTTGAGGAGTTGGACGTTCCCAATTTTACGGACCGTACACGCGCTTCCCTGAAAATCCAGGAAGGCTGTAATAACTTCTGTACATTCTGCATTATTCCATGGGCTCGTGGCTTGATGCGCTCCCGCAAGCCGGAGAGTGTTGTTGAACAGGCACAAAAGCTCGTGGAAGCAGGCTATCTGGAAATCGTTCTGACCGGGATTCACACTGGCGGTTACGGAGAGGATCTGGAAGACTACAACCTAGCGAAGCTGCTGGTTGACCTGCATCAAGTCGAAGGGCTGAAACGCATTCGGATCAGCTCGATCGAAGCGAGCCAGATTACCGATGAAGTGATCGAAGTCATCAACAATTCTGACCGTGTTGTACGCCACCTGCACGTACCACTTCAAGCAGGTGATGATGATGTACTGAAGCGCATGCGCCGCAAGTACACAACGGCAGAATTCTACGAAAAAATGGTCAAAGTTCGTGAAGCACTTCCGGGTGCGGCCATTACGACTGACGTGATTGTCGGTTTCCCTGGAGAGACGGAAGAACAGTTCATGAATGGCTATGAATTCATCAAGAGAATCGGTTTTGCTGAACTGCATGTGTTCCCATACTCGATGCGTACGGGTACCCCGGCTGCTCGTATGACGGACCAGATACCGGAAGAGGAAAAGCATGAGCGCGTCACCAAGCTGCTGGAGCTCAATCAAAAGCTTACCCTCGAATACTCTTCGCAGTTCGTTGGCGACGTCCTGGAAGTCATTCCTGAGCGCCCGTACAAGGAAGCTCCAGACAGTGGGCTCCTCATGGGCTACTCCGACAACTACCTCAATGTCGTTTTCCAAGGCGACGAGAGCATGATTGGGAAAATTTGCAAAGTGCGTCTGGACGAACCAGGCTCTGAATATTGCAAAGGGACTTTTGTACGTGTATTGGAAAACGAGCAGTTGCCCCTTTTGAAGGAGCGAGCCATATGAAGGAGATTTCGGCAGGAGGCGTTGTTTACCGCGAGCAAGACGGAGAATACATGCTTCTTTTGATCGAAGACCGCTATGGCAAGGTAACATTGGCAAAAGGGAAGCAGGAAATAGGCGAGACGATAGAAGAGACCGCCCTGCGTGAAGTACTGGAAGAGACTGGCGTAGCTGGACGACTGGGTGGCAAGCTGGACATGATCACGTATGTCTATTACCATCCAGTGACGTCAGAAGCAGTCGACAAGGAAGTCCATTACTATCTGGTG
>JARDZO010000155.1 GCA_029240815.1 Brevibacillus sp. | reverse complement strand
TCATCAAGATTGATGCCGATTGCAAACTGTTTCCGCTGCCCCTCGGAAACTCCGCCCACACCAAAGTTGGCGAATGGGTCATCAGTGTCGGTTCCCCACTTGGTTTGGAAAATTCCGTCACTGCCGGGATTATCAGCGCAAAAAACCGCAGATTACAGGTAGCGAAACGACTGTATGAAGAAATTTTCCAGACAGATGCCGCCATCAATCCCGGAAACAGTGGTGGGCCCCTCATCAATTTGAACGGAGAAGTCATTGGTCTGAACGCTTTTATCATCCAGTCTAGCCAATGCCTTGGTTTTGCCATCGGAATTGACGCCCTGAAATCTCAATTGGAGCAATACGTGTTCAAGTAAGGCGCACTTTCATGCAAGGCAGGAGGACCCGGCTGCGCCACTATTCGGCGTAGCCCCCACTATACCTGGATGAGCGCATACAAAAAACCCCGTCTAGAGGGACGGGGCTTGCTTCTCAAATGCAATCAGGTATACATTTTGACCACCTGTATTCATTTGTTCTTCAGCTTCTTTGAGTTGTTGCAGCTGTGCGGCCGTCAGCTGAGCGATCGGTAAATCATCCAAGCGGTTCTGTTCCATTGCGCCATTCCCCCATTGGTGTCAGACTCGCGATATAGTCTGTCCAACTAGGATGGTATGTATTTACGCTGTCATGTGAAAAGCCTTGGCAATCGCAGAACACGAGCGTTTACAAAACAGAATAGGCAATTCCCGGTCTTTTGCCTGGCTCTTTACCGTTTTGGCGAGATTGTGATTGACATAATCTGTTAAGACAAGGATCATGTGCGTTCCAGTGGGGATTTTTACTCCTGTTTGCGAGCTTTTACGCCCCGTTACGTGATGGATTTCGTGAAAACCCTTCTCCTGCAAAAACTCGATAATATTCCCGAGGCGGTCTCCGCCAATGACTAGAATGGATGACATAACCGTGTTACCTCCTTGAATGTTGGATTGTGTATTTGATTTATGTGGATTATCAGTTACATAGTTGATAATGAATATCACTCTTATTGATAAATATTATCATTCCCATTTGTGTTTGACAATACTCTCCATGATATCTTTTTTGTAAAAAAACAAAACTAACTAGAAAACTTGGCGACCCCAAGATTTTGTACTCAAAGGGCACAAGGCTCGCCTTCGTTGCACTTGTACGGGATAGGAAATGATAATCCTATCTGTAGGACAAATTTAGGAAAATGTACATACTTCTTGCCCGGTGTATTTTTCCAAATGTATAATGAAGAAATAGATCATTAGCGAGGAGGTGGCGTAGGGTGCAAGACTTTTCACAGCTGCACGCCATTTTTGATCGAACCAGAGGTTATATTGACCGCTTCATGAGCATCATCCAGCCGATTATTGACGCTGCTCAGGACGAGCATACTCGTCTGTACTACCATCACATTCTTGAAGAAGAAGAACAACGCATGGGACGTCTGCAGGAACTGGTTCCTCATCTGGAAACCTTATCTGCCGAGAAAAAAACGGACCAACTAAGTGACCGCGAGCTGTCCCAACTGCTGTCTGATATCAATCTGGAGCGTTTCGGATTGCACAATTTCCGTGAACATCTGGAGCTTTCCCTGTACGAGTTCCGGGATGACGAGACACGTCAAGCCCTCGATGGCATGAGAGAAAAAACGCATGCCGACTACCTGCAGGTAAAAGACATCATGGCCAAGCTGAGTGAGCGCTTCTCTGATGTGTACACAGATCTCACCGATCATGACGAAGGGCATGATGTTCACCAGGTGGACCACCTGAAGGCATCTGCCAATGCCCCACAAGGCGTTGCTTCCGTGATCACACACACCGCAACTCCAGCTCCCGGTAAAAAGGGACTGACTGTAGGTAGCTTGAAAGGCATGAAATAAGAGTACGATCCTGTATGACTTGGAGGTAACGCTATGGACAAGCTTCGAAAATATCCAGATTCTCCCCTGACACTCGAAGAATGGAGCCAATTGGACGCAACCGTCATCGACATGGCTCGTCGTCAACTGGTTGGTCGCCGTTTTATTGACATCTACGGACCGTTGGGTGAAGGGATCCAAACCATCACGAATGACGTTTATGATGAATCCCGCTTCGGTGGACTGAGCTTGCGTGGTGAATCGCTGGAAATGACCCAGCCGAGTCGCCGTGTCAGCATGACCATTCCGATTCTTTATAAAGACTTCATGCTCTATTGGCGCGATGTTGCCCAAGCACGCACGCTGGGCATGCCACTCGATATGAGTGCGGCTGCGAATGCGGCTGCTGGCGGTGCATTGATGGAAGATGACCTGATTTTCAATGGCGCAGCTGAATTTGATCTTCCTGGCCTGATGAATGTCAAAGGACGTCTCACCCATTTGAAGAGCGACTGGATGGAATCCGGAAACGCTTTTGCTGACATCGTGGAAGCTCGTAACAAGCTGTTGAAAATGGGTCACAGCGGTCCTTACGCGCTCGTGGTTTCTCCCGAGCTGTATGCCCTGCTGCATCGTGTCCATAAAGGAACGAACGTACTGGAGATTGAGCATGTCCGCAATCTCGTAACAGACGGTGTCTTCCAGTCGCCGACGATCAAGGGACGCAGTGGTGTCCTCGTGGCAACGGGTCGTCACAACCTCGACTTGGCGATCGCCGAAGACTTTGACTCGGCTTTCCTTGGAGACGAACAAATGAATAGCCTGTTCCGCGTTTACGAGTGTGTTGTACTGCGAATCAAACGTCCTAGTGCGATCTGCACGCTGGAAGAGACCGAAGAATAGGCTTTGCTTTGCATAAGAAAAGGCGGATCAATTGACTGACACAGCAATTGGTACGCCTTTTTCATATGGAGTCTTCCGTTATGAGACAAGCATCAAGTGATACTTTAATAAAGAAGGTGACTGTCTTTTATGTTCCTCCGCAGCATTTTCGGCCCCATTTTCGCTGTCATTTTGCCTTTCCTGTTATTCGAGTACTTGAAAACGGACAATTCTCTCGATCTACAGATTGTTTTGCCTAGCGGGCATTTTTACATAGTCAGTTCCGTCGCAATATTAGGAATTGTGATTACCATTTCTGTAGGGATAGCCGGATCCCGCTTGCGCAACATCAAGGTGAACTTACTTTCCTTGGCATTCCTCTCCCTTGCTGCGGTTTTTGCCGTCCACGGATTGTCTACTCCGAACTTTCTGCTTCATGAAACGCACTTACCTGGAGTTGCTGCCCAAGTAAGTATTTTACTCGCTACCTTTTGGCTCTGGTTGTCCTCTTTACCAACTGATCATCCTTTGATCGATTATTTGTCTCGTCAGCAGCGTCGTCTTCTCCCGGTTTGGGCCTTGACCTTAACGAGTGTCGGAACATTCAGCATGATCTTTCCGCATCTTGTTGATGTTATCCAGCTGGACTCCCACCCCATCAATTGGCTGTTAACGCTGACAACCATCATTCTCAATTCCATCACCATGTATCGCTATTATCGTTCTTACAAGTATTCACAGTTTCCGCTTCAGCTCTCGATCGTCTACAGTTCCGGATGGTTGATCACTTCCCAGCTCATCATGCAATTGGGTGAGACGTGGCGCATCAGCTGGTGGATCTATCACTTTTTGCTGCTGGCCTCCATGATTGTCATGATCATAGGACTGATCAGGCAGTACGCCATGAAACAGTCTCTGGCAGGTGCTCTGCGTGCCTTGTTCACCTCGGATCCAATCGAACGGATTACAAACAGTATCTCTCCGAGCGTCAAAGCCCTAGTGATTGCTACTGAAACGAAGGATCGCTATACAGCCGGACATAATTTTCGCGTCACGATGTACGCCTTGAAGCTGGGTGAAGAGCTAAAGCTCAAGCCTGAGCAACTTCGTGCATTAGCTCAAGGAACGATCATCCATGATGTAGGAAAAATCAAAATTGCAGATGCCATTCTCAACAAGCCTGGGAAGCTGTCGACAGAAGAAAGGGCCTTGATTGAAAAGCATACGGTCAAAGGGTATGAAATGTGCAAAAATCTTGGTTTTATGAAGGATGAACTAAGTATCATTCGCTCTCATCATGAAAAATGGGACGGAAGCGGCTACCCAGATCATCTCCGGGAAGAACAAATACCACTCATGGCCCGCATCGTCTCCGTCGCCGATGTGTATGATGCCCTTACTTCCAACCGTGCCTACCGGACTGCATGGTCTCATCAGGAAGCTATCGCCTTTCTGCTCAAAAATAAAGGATCCCACTTCGATGGCAGCTGTGTAGAGGCGTGGGTCCGCGTTTGTGAGCGAGACCCTTCCGTGTATCAATATCCGGCGATGATGATCAATGACGAAACACCGATTTCCCTGGTGTCCACCACGGAGAGCGTCTGAAAACAAAAAGAAACCCCATAGATTCATGGAGTTTCTCAACAATCTGAGACAGCCAATCTCTGGCTGTCTCTTGTCTTTCTTCTTTCTCATTTATGACTGCGTCACTACCTGACTTTGTTGGTACTGCGCCAATACTTTGCCCAGTCGGGTAATCGCTACTTGTGTATCATCCTGGTTGAGCAAGGTGTAGTTCAAACGCATCGTGTTGACTTTTGCTTCTTCTGCAAAGAACGGTTTGCCCGGCACGAATGCTACTCCTTCTTTTACACAGAGGGCCAACAGCTTTTCGGCGTCCACGTTTTCAGGGAGATTTACCCAGAGGAACATGCCTCCGCGCGGTTTTTCCCATGTCACGTCTTTCCATTGCTGTTGAGTCATCAGCTCGTTCATCCACTCCATGCGCTCTTTGTAAGAAGCACGGATCTTTTCGATATGGGTCTCCAGGTCAAAGCGAGACAAAAGCTGGTGCAAAGCGATTTGGTCGATGGTACTCGACTGCAAATCTACTGCCTGCTTTGCTTTGACCATCATCTGGATGACGCGCGAATCACCAATCGCCCACCCGGTACGCAGACCAGGTGCTACAATCTTGGAAAACGTGCTGGTGTATACCACACATGAATTTGTTGGATGCTCATCCAGAGAGAAAATCGATCGATAAGGCGCTTGACCGTCAAACTGGATTTCACCGTACGGATCGTCCTCCAGAATCAGGATATTGTTTTCCTTACATTGTCGCAGCAAGCCGAGGCGGCGTTCTGCTGACCACACTTTGCCAGTCGGGTTGGCGAAGGTTGGGATCACATAAGCCATTTTTGGACGATACTTCGCGATTTTGGCTGCCAGATCGTCCATGTCCATTCCTTCAGCGTCTCCATCCACCGGTATGGCGCGAATACCACGAAATTGGAACAATTGGACCGCAGCCAAGTACGTAGGATTTTCTACCAGCACGACGTCGCCTTCGTCCAAATAGACACGGCAGAGCAAGTCGACGGCCTGCTGGGAGCCGGTGGTTAGCAGCATATTGTCCACGCCAACATTCATATGTTTTTGCTTCATACGGGCAGCAACCCACTCGCGAAGAGGCAGATAGCCGTCCGTCAAGCCGTATTGCAGCGATTTTGCACCTAAATCAAATGAACGATCAAAAGCTTCACGCATTTCTGCGATTGGAAAAGAATCCTCAGCTGGTAATCCCCCAGCCAACGAGAGCACTTGGTTGCCTTGCGTCAGCTTCAAGATTTCCCGGACAGCCGAGGAGGATAATGCTTCTACTGATTTAGAAAATGAATACTCCATGTTCCGTTCCCCCTTGATTTTTCTGTGAAAAACGTCTCGACGTTTTTCATAAATGTGGATGTGACCGCTCGCGGTCAACAAAACGGTCACGGCCGTTTTGTTTATCCTTGTTTTATCACTGTCCAAAGGCAATGTCCAATGCTCACTTACTATGGGGGAATAGGTTTTGACTATGTCGAGCGATTGTTCGCTCGCTATGGAAATCGAAAGCGGGGCGTCTTAAACAATCGACGTTATGCGTACCTTCGTCCAGCGTAACCTGAAAAGAACCTCTTAACAAAACGAAAAACCTCTTTCCAAAAACGGAAAGAGGTTATGTATGTTTACCGTGAGTATCATGACTACGCGATGCGAATCACTCGTGCTTTTTCCACTTGCGGCAGGAAAGACAGATCCACTTGTGCATGGGCTTCTTCCAAGCCGACATCTTGAGCCAAGAGCAGCGCTTCCTCCTGGAACGTCAGGGTACAGCTACCTTCGTTGAGCTCGCACAGTCGCTTCAAACGTTTCAAGCGCTCTGCTTTCTTCTCCGCTCTCATGCAATCATTGCGCAAATCGCACACATCAACGTGGCGTGCATCCGCGATCATACTGATATCGTCTACATGAACAATCAGTCGCTGACCTTCTTCTGTTACAAAACCGATCGAGCAAAAATGCGCACCGGACATTTCCAAGCGAGTGAGAACGGCATTCGCAAATACTTCTCCCGTACGCAGACGGATCGAACCTGCTTCAATGGCCCCGCCTATTTTTCGCTCGTTGGCGATCACCGTATACATATCCGTGTAACCGTTAATCTGATAGCGCATGGTACCCTCCTGATCTGCCAAAAGTTGTCGCTGAGACTAATTATCATTAACAGTTTCTATCGTATAATGAAAATCATTATCTGTCAATAATGAGAATGATTTTTATTGAGAATGCAGACATTTTTTTAGTTTGCCCAGTCTCTCCTACCCTATTCAGCTCAGCAATTACAGGCGATAGGCATGCGCCCAAACTAGACACAAAAAAATAAAGACCGTACACACTGATTATCAGTAGTACGGCCTACAATGATATTCTCTTATGCTTTTGCAAAAATCCCTAGCTGCTCAATCCGACGCACGGCCTCTGCGAGTCGCTGTTCGTCAGACAAGAGAGCTGCACGGACGTACCCTTCACCGGTCGGCCCGAAGCCATCCCCTGGTGCTACGACGACATGCGCTTTTTCCAGCAAAAGGTCCGAAAACTCTACCGAAGTAAACCCGCTTGGAACAGGCAGCCAGGCAAAGAATGAGCCTTGCGAAGGTTGTGCCTGCCAGCCGATGCGATGCAAATTGGAGAACAGCGCATTGCGGCGGCCCTCGTAGACAGCTACGAGATCGCGGACGCATTGCTGCGACTCCGTCATGGCTTTCGCAGCAGCCATCTGCACAGCTCCGAACAAGCTGACAAAGTAGTGGTCCTGAATCAGATTGATCAGACGAACTAGCTCACGGTTTCCTACCATTGCGCCGACGCGCCAGCCAGCCATGTTGTACGTCTTGGACAGCGTGTAGAACTCCACGCCCACTTCTTTTGCGCCTGGTACTTGCATGAAGCTAACGGGCTTTTTCCCATCGTAGCTGATGGCTCCGTAAGCGAAGTCATGGCATACGACGATTTCGTTTTTGCGAGCAAAGCGAATGGTCTCTTCATAGAACTCAAAAGGAGCATTCACTGCAGTCGGGTTGTTCGGATAGTTGAGGAACATCAGCTTTGCACGATCCAGATCCTCTTGGGCGATCTGACCGTAATCCGGCAAGAACTGGTTCTCCGCTCGCAGCGGCATCATGACCATGCGTCCATCTACGACAGCAACGCCTGACCAGTAGTCAGGATAGCCCGGATCCGGTACCAGCGCGACATCTCCTTGGTTCATCAGGACCTGGCAAATTTCCACCAAGCCTGTTTTGCTGCCAAACAAAATAGCAACTTCTTCTTCCGGATCGAGATCCACGTCAAACTCTTGCTTATACCAATGCGCGACCGCCTGCTTCAGCTCGACTCGACCACTGAACGGCGGATATTTATGATGCAGCGGGAGTGCAGCCGCTGCTTGTAATCCTTCTACAATGTGGGCCGGAGTCGGCAAATCCGGATTGCCTTGGCCGAGATTGATAACATCGTGACCTGCAGCGATGACCTTGTTTACTTTCGCTACGAGAGTGGCAAAAAACTGTGTCGGCAGCCGATCGATCATTTCGGAAGGTTGGATACGCATCTGTCTTCATTTTCCTTTCTGTTGGGTAATGCATGAGAATGATACGTGTAGCAAAAAACCCCTTTTTCCTCACAGAAAAAGGGGTAGATCAGCTTCGTCACGTCCTTATCTGTCAGGAATACTCCTGCTGGAATTGGCACAGCATCTACTACCAAGGGATAGCAGATCCGCTGCCGGGTTTCATAGGGCCAGTCCCTCCACCTCTCTGAATAAGTAAAGCACACGGAATATAATGTTTTGAATCTTCTTCATACTACTTGAGCCGTTTCAGTGTGTCAAGATCCTTGCTGAATTTGGACGGTCGCCCCGTCCTTCAGTAGAGTCTGCCCGCGTACGACAATCCGGTCGCCTTCTTGTACCCCTTTCACGATCTCGATCGCATCGCTCGTTTGGGCCCCTGTCTCGACTTCCATTTTTTTTGCCGTTTTGTCATCCAGTTTATACACGTATTGTTTCCCGTTTTCCTCAAACACAGCTTTTCGTGAGACGACTAGAGCGTTTACCGACTGCTGCAAGCCAAACTGAATGTTGACGACCATATCTGCTTTTAGTACAGCATCCGGATTGGCAAGGGAGATCTCGACTGGGTAGGCGCGCAAATCCTGATTCATAACGGGACTGATCGCTGTGACCGTTCCTTTCAGATCTTTTGCCAGAGCAGTCAAGGCAATCGTCACCACGTCTCCTTTTTTCACAGTTGAGACGTCTTGTTCCGACAAGTTCGCTTTTGCGATGAGGGGATCCGTATTCACGATCGTCACGACGGCTGATTGGGGTGAAGCCATCTCCCCGGCTGAACCATGTACCAGAGAAATCGTCCCCGAGATAGGCGCGGTAATGACCGCATGGCTCACTTGCTGACGAGCATTTTCCAGAGCGACTCGGGCTTGCTCGACAGAAGCCTCCGTTACCGCTACACCCGTTTTCTGTTGGGCGGTCACCAGCGCTTGCTTTGCGTTGTCAAAGGCGGTCTGTTCGGTTACCAACGTTGCTTTTGCTTGTTCCAGCTGTTGGGCAGATACGGCACCTTGATTGAACAGCTGGGAGATCCGTTCGTAATCGCGCTGCGCATCCTTTAATGCTTGCTCTGCCTGTATGAGACCATTCTTGGCTTGCTGCAGACTTTGCCTCGTACTGGTTGTGCTCTGTCGAAGCGACGCGACGGACAGCTCATAAGCCGCCTGCGCCTGCTTGACTGCGTTGTTCAAGTCGGTTTGATCCAACGTGAATAACACAGCTCCCTGCTGAACCCTTTGACCCAGCTTCACCTGGACCTGACTGATCTTTCCGCTGACCTTTGGTGTGATAGCGACTTCCTCGCTCGGCGCCAGCTTTCCTGTGACCCCTGCTCGCGTTCCCACATTCCCTCGCTTTACGGTATCGACCTGTACAGGAACGACCTTGTTCTCCTCTTGCTTGGGTTGGACTTGCACTTCCTGGCTACTGCAACCTCCGATAACTACTGCCAGAGCGAACAGCAGCCCGATCCTTGCCCTGTTTCGTTTCATTCCTTTTTTCCTCCCTCTACCCAAAAAACTGCCTATTAGACAAACAATCAAGTGCCTCGCCACACCGCTAACTCATCCCTCTGTCAAAAGCTCGTTTTCACTTGTTTTTTTCTGCTTGCGCTTACGATTCTTCAGCTTGCGTCCCAGATCGTCAAACCAGGTGTATACCACTGGAATTAGCACAAGGGTAATCAGCGTGGAGAAAGACAGTCCAAAGATTACGACGATCGCCATCGGAGCCTGTGACTCGTTTCCTTCTCCGCCGCCGAACGCAAGCGGAGTGATTGCCAGGATCGTCGCGAGCGAGGTCATCAAGATCGGACGCAGACGCAAGGGACCTGCGTGCAGAATGGCATCGTTGCGCTCCACCCCTTTTTTGCGCAGCTGATTGACGTAATCGATCAGCACGATGGCGTTGTTGACAACAATCCCAATGAGCAAAATGTAGCCAATCAAAGCCGGTACGCTGAGCGGCTTGCCGGTAACCAGCAGCCCTACGACGACACCGATGAACGTAGGCGGAATGGAAAACATGATGATAAACGGCGTAAACAATGACTCAAACTGGCTGGCCATGACCATGTAGACGAGGGCAATGGACAAGATAATCGCGAGGCCGAGACTGCCAAACGACTCCATCATTTCCTTGCTTTGGCCGCCGAACTCAATGCTATAGCCATCCGGCAGCGTCAACGCGTTTAATCTCGATTGAATATCGGTGGAGACCGAATTCAAGTCACGACCCACGAACTCTCCAGATATTTTCACTTCACGGGTCTGATTGGAGCGCGCAATGACCTGCGGCACTTCCTGACTGACCACATCAGCTACGGAAGACAAGGCAATCTGCGCACCTCCCGATGTCGGGATACGCAGCTGCTGCAAATAAGTGATGTCGTCTTGATACTTGCGGGGCATCATCACCCGAATGTCAATCTGATCGTCCCCTGTTTGAAAAGTCGTGACCGTCTGCCCGTCAAAGGCTGTTCGCACATTGGAAAGCACCTGACTGGTCGTCAGTCCGTACAGCCCGGCGCGCGAAGCATTCACAATCACCTGCAGCTCATGATTTTTTTCTTCCAGGGAAGACAGGATGTTTCGAGTGCCGTCTACCTGCTTCATTTCCCCCGCGATAATCGCGCTGATGTCTTCTAAAACAGCGAGATCGTCTCCGCGCACGGTCACTTCCAGCGGCGCAGTTACCGGTCCCCCTGACTGATCTAGCTCCTTGACCTCAATCTCTGGACCAGAGATGTCTGCCAGTTGTTTGCGTAAAAGCTCGACTACCTGCTCCGTCGTCACGGTACGCTTTTCTTTTGACACCAGCGATACCTGCAGCTGTGCGCGGTTGCTCGTCGATGTGGCGATGATGGACGGACCTCCGGAAGACCCAATGGATGTATACAATTGCTCTAGCTGCGGCAACTGCTTGATCCTGCTCTCTACCTCTGTGACGACTTTCTCTGTTTCTTTCAGCAGGGTGCCATTGGGCATTTTAATGGACACGGAAATTTTGCCTTGCTCCAGCTTGGGGATAAACTCCGCTCCGACTGCACCAGACAGAAAAATAGCACCGACAAACAGGGCAATCGTTGCGGCCAAAACGGTTTTCCGATGCGTGATCGCCCAGCCGAGGAAACGTCCGTATCCGCGAGCTAGTCTGAAAAAGCCGATGTTGAACCAGACCATCGGATTGATGCCACGATAGTTCGCACGTTCCTGCTCATCCATATGCGGCGTCTTTTTCAGCCAGCGGGCACTCAGCATCGGAACGATCGTCAGGGAAGCCAGCAGAGCAGCGATATGGGAATAGACGACAGTCAGGGCAAGCGGGCCGAACAGCTCAGAAGCCAGCCCCTCTACGAAAACAATGGGAGCAAACACCGCGATCTGCGCCAAAGCGGAAGCCATTACCGCGGTACCGACTTCTTTTGAGCCTAGACGGGCCGCTTCCATCATGCTTTTGCCTTGCTCACGATAACGGAAGATGTTTTCTAAAATGACGACAGCGAAATCAACGAGAGAACCGAGTCCGAGCGTCAAGCCGGACAGTGAAATGAGGTTGATCGTCTGACCTGTAAAATACATCAGACAGAATGTGGCAATAACGGAGATGGGTAGTACGATCGCAATAATAACCATCGATCGGAAGCTGTTTAGGAACAGGAATAACACGAGGATGGAAAACAGACCGCCGACGAGCGCATGCTCTCCTACTGTGTAGATGGAATCCTTGATGAATTGGGAGGAATCGAGAATCGTGGTGATTTTCACGTTTTTAGGCAAGACGTTTTGGAGCTGAAGCAGCTCCGCCTTCACTTCGTCGGCCACTTCGATTGTATTACCGCCAGAAGCCTTCGTTACGCTCAAGCCTACGCTCGTCTGGCCGTCCAAATACGTTTTCTGGGTGATTTCCTTGTATGTATCGTTGATAGTCGCCAGATTTTTCAGTGCGATGGTTCCTCCAGCCAGCCGAATGGGCGTCTCGCCAATCTCCTGGACACTGCTGTATTCCCCGTCTACCCGGATCGACAGCTTCGTGTCACCCTCGCGAACACTGCCCGATGTTCCGGAGAGGTTGGTTGCTTGCAGGGCTTGCTGCACTTGCTCGAGTCCGATGCCGTAGGCGGCTATCTTGTCAGGATCGAGCACGACTTCGATGACTTGATCCTCACCCCCGGACACACCTACAGAGGCAATTCCGTCAATCCGCTCCAATCTTGGCTTGATCACGTCCTCCGCCAATGATTTCAGCTTGGCGACATCACTCTCCCCTGTGACGGACAAGGTCATGATGGGCTCACTGTTCGGATCGATCTTGATAATTCTAGGCGAGTTTGCGTTGTCTGGCAGTCTTCCTCGCACCTGGTCTACCTTGTCTCTCATGTTCAGGGTAGCCTGGTCCATGTCCGTTCCCCAGTTGAACTGAAGGATGACCTGCGAAGCGCCTTCTGCCGAATTGGACATGATCTTGTCGACCTTGGCCACGGTCCCGAGCCCTTCCTCAATCGGCTTCGTCACGAGTTTTTCGACCTCGGCAGGGGTGCTGCCTTCTACTGTCGTGACGACCACCGCTACGGGCAAATTCAGCTCAGGATACAGCTCTACAGCCAATTTGGGCAGGGAGACAAAGCCAAAGATGAGTAAAGCAAGTGCCATCATGAAAATGGTGACAGGGCGTTGGATGGAAAAACGCGAAAGGTTCATCTCGTACAGCTACCTCCCTTTTTCGGAAACGATTGTTGCCGCACTTCGAGATGTCTGGTCAAAAGCGTCAAGGCCGCAGACGCCCTCTCCACTTCAGACGCTGTCATGGATGTGAACAATTCGGGGAAATACTCGCCACGCATAAATGGAATCCGCTGCTGGATCGCCTCTACCGAATCAGCCAGCGCGACCCAGACCATGCGCCTGTCGTGGATGTCGCGAGCACGCTCCACAAAGCCGTTTCGCTCAAGCCGATCGACGATCCCTGAGACTGTGCTGTAGGAAAGATCGATCATCCGACTGATTTCACCGATCGTCTTCTTCCCCTGCATGACAGGACCGAGCACGAACATCTGCGGCACGGTCATTCCACATGCTGCCAACTCCTGTGCGAGTACATCCAGATACACTTTGTTCATGTACATCAGGTGCATTGACATTTGCTTCTTGTCGTCCATGGCATACACCCCAAATTATTTTGGTTCGCGAAATAATTATGTCACGC
>JARDZO010000154.1 GCA_029240815.1 Brevibacillus sp. | reverse complement strand
AGAATCTGATGGTGCTGGATATTAAAAATCTATCTGTCATCGCAGACTACTTTATGATTTGCCACGGGAATAATGAGCGTCAAGTACAAGCGATCGTCAAAGAAATTCGCGATCAGGCTCATAAAAGCGGCACCCATGTCCGCGGGATCGAAGGCGCAGATGAAGGACGTTGGGTGCTGGTTGACCTGGGAGACGTCGTCATTCATGTGTTCCATCGTGAAGATCGTGAGTTTTACAACCTGGAGCGTCTGTGGAAGGATGCAGAGGTCGTTTCCTTCTCCGAGGAAGGATAATCAACATGGCGTACGCGCATATGGCGGCTGTGTATGACAAGCTGATGGCTGATTCACCTTATGACCAATGGTTGGACTGGGTAGAGCGCAACTGGGAAAATGGGGAAAAGCCGAAGCACGTAATAGATCTGGGCTGCGGGACGGGCACGATCGCCATCCCGCTCTCAAAACGCGGTTATCGTGTGACGGGTGTAGACTTGTCGGCTGAAATGCTGGCGATCGCCTATGATAAAATGCGTCAGGAACAGGCAGACGTCATCTGGGTGGAGCAGGACATGCGCGAGCTGGAACTGCCACAGACGGATGCGGTCATTTCGCTTTGTGATTCTCTCAGCTACTTGACCGAAGAAGCGGATGTGCAAGAAACGTTTCGTCGGGTGTTTGACCATCTTGCTCCAGAGGGCAGCTTCCTGTTTGATGTGCATAGCCCGTACAAAATGCTGCACATTTTCGGAGATGAGACGTTCACCTACGTCGACGATGAAGTTTCGTACATTTGGCAATGTTTTTGCGACCCGCTCCGTCTCGAGGTGGAACATCAGCTGACGTTTTTCATCCGCCAGCCAGATGGCCTGTACGAACGAATGGAAGAAGAGCACTGGCAACGTGCGTACCAGCCGATCCAGCTGATTCGTTGGCTGACCGATGCTGGATTTACGGACATCGTAGTGACGGCTGATTACTCCGATTTGCCGCCGCAGGAAAAGAGCGATCGCCTATTTTTTGCAGCACGTAAGCCGAAACGTTGACATGATTGGTTCACATTTACTATAATCGTGTTATAACTGCAAAATTCGACGCGTTGAAAGAGGAATAGTAGGTATTAACTCCGAGTATTAGAGAGTTGACGGCAGGTGCAAGTCAATCCGGAGTGATCTGAACTCGCCTCCCAGCACTTTCCCCCAAGACCGTGTACCATCGGTTGTGTAAGGGACAGCGGATCATCTACGTTACGGATGGAAACAAGTGGGTGAATGATTGCTATTCACCAATCTGGGTGGTACCGCGGGAGTATACACAACCTCTCGTCCCTTTTCGTCAATCGATGGGGACGTGAGGTTTTTTATTTTTTTATTCACCATTTAGGATGGGAGTGCTTTACCATGGTTTTTAGTCATCGTAACGTCGAGAAAAAGTGGCAGCAATATTGGGAGCAAAACAAGACCTTCAAAACTTCCGAAGATGAGGGCAAAAAGAAGTTTTATGCACTCGATATGTTCCCGTATCCATCTGGGGCGGGTTTGCATGTAGGCCATCCAGAGGGTTACACAGCTACGGATATTTTGTCCCGTATGAAACGGATGCAAGGCTACAATGTACTGCATCCAATGGGCTGGGATGCATTCGGTTTGCCAGCAGAGCAATACGCGCTCGATACAGGGAATGACCCTGCTATTTTCACCGAGCAAAATATCAACAACTTCCGCCGTCAGATCAAATCTTTGGGCTTCTCCTATGACTGGGATCGCGAACTGAATACAACAGATCCAGACTATTACAAGTGGACGCAATGGATTTTTACCAAGCTGTATGAGCACGGTTTGGCCTATATCGATGAAGTAGCGGTAAACTGGTGCCCAGCTTTGGGAACCGTTTTGGCGAATGAAGAAGTCATCGACGGAAAAAGCGAACGTGGAGGACATCCGGTTGAACGCCGTCCGATGAAACAATGGGTCTTGAAAATCACGGCCTATGCTGAGCGTCTCTTGGCTGACCTGGAAGAGCTGGACTGGCCGGAAAGCATCAAGGAAATGCAGCGCAACTGGATCGGTCGTTCTGAAGGGGCAGAGGTAACATTCGGCATCGATGGTCACGATGAATCCTTCACCGTATTCACTACCCGTCCTGATACCTTGTATGGTGCGACCTACGCCGTTCTGGCACCTGAGCACAAGCTGGTAGACCTGATTACCGTTTCTGCTCAGAGAGAAGCTGTAGATGCGTACCTGGAGCAAGCCAAACGCAAGAGCGATCTGGAGCGTACAGACTTGGCGAAAGAAAAAACAGGGGTCTTCACTGGCGCATATGCCATCAACCCTGTGAATGGCGAACGTCTGCCAATCTGGATCGCGGATTATGTACTGATCAGCTACGGTACTGGTTCCATCATGGCAGTACCTGCGCACGATGAGCGCGACTATGAGTTCGCGAAAACCTTTGATCTGCCAATCAAGGAAGTAATCGAAGGCGGAGACATTTCTACAGAAGCGTATGCGGGCGATGGTGCACACATCAACTCCGGTTTCCTGGATGGCTTGAACAAAGAACAGGCGATCAGCAAAATGATCGAGTGGCTGGTAGAGAACGGCAAAGGGAATCGCAAAGTGACCTACCGTCTGCGTGACTGGTTGTTCAGTCGTCAACGCTATTGGGGTGAGCCGATTCCAATCATTCATTTGGAAGACGGCACCATGAAAGTCGTTCCAGAAGAAGAATTGCCGATTATTTTGCCAAAAACAAAAGAAATCAAGCCATCGGGTACTGGCGAATCTCCATTGGCGAACATTACCGACTGGATTAACATCGTAGATCCGGTAACAGGCCAAAAGGCTCGTCGCGAGACCAACACCATGCCACAATGGGCAGGTAGCTGCTGGTACTTCCTGCGCTTTATCGATCCGCACAATGACAAAGCGTTGGCAGATCCAGAAAAGCTGAAAGAATGGCTGCCGATTGACATTTATATCGGTGGTGCGGAGCACGCGGTATTGCACTTGCTCTACTCCCGTTTTTGGCACAAATTCCTGTACGACATCGGCGTCGTACCGACCAAGGAACCGTTCCAAAAGCTGTTCAACCAAGGCATGATCTTGGGTGAGAACAACGAAAAAATGAGCAAGTCCAAAGGGAACGTCGTGAACCCGGATGATATCGTGAACAGCCATGGCGCAGATACCCTGCGTATGTATGAAATGTTCATGGGACCTCTGGATGCTTCCATCGCCTGGTCTACAAAAGGTCTGGACGGTGCTCGTCGCTTCCTGGACCGCGTCTATCGCCTGTTTGTGAACGACAGTGGCGAACTGAGCGAGAAGATCGTAGATACGTCCAAAGTAACCGGGATGGAGCGCGTTTACCATCAAACCGTGAAGAAAGTAACGGAAGACTACGAAGGTCTGCGTTTCAACACAGGTATTTCCCAACTGATGGTGTTTGTCAACGAAGCATACAAAGCGGACGTACTGCCGAAGAAATACATGGAGGACTTCGTGAAAATGCTGTCCCCGATCGCCCCGCATATCGCAGAAGAGCTGTGGGAAAAACTGGGATACAACGAAACTCTCGCTTACGAAGCTTGGCCTACGTACGATGAATCCAAGCTGGTAGAGGATGAAGTGGAAATCGTTCTGCAGGTAAACGGCAAGAACAGAGAAAAACTGCTCATCGCTTCCGATTCGACCAAAGAACAAATGGAAGAGCTGGCATTGGCCAACGAAATGATCAAAGAACTGATCGAAGGCAAGACAATCGTGAAAATGATCGCGGTTCCTGGCAAGCTCGTCAATATCGTGATTCGCTAAAGCAGAAATAGAAAAAGGAGTGAGACCTGTGACAGAGCAGGTTCCCACTCTTTTTTGTTTATTGATGCTGATTGGTCAGCATACGCTCCGCCAGTTCCTGGTCTTCTGCGAATTTAGCATGTGTGCGTCGAAATACTTCGGCAAAGACACCAGGGATTCCATTTTGCAAAGCAATGAGACCTTCACCGGTGATCCCTCCGGGTACACACACCCTTTGTTGCAAGGAGGGGAGTGTAAAAATATCTTCTTTTAAAAGATCTGCCATACCGATGAACATCTGTGTGGTTAAATAAGTAGCCTCCTCGTGGGAGATACCTGTTTCGGATACGGCGTCCTGGATCATTTGCTGGAGAATGTAACTCAAAAAGGCAGGACCACAGCTTGTGATGTCAGAGGAGACTCGCAGAAAAGATTCAGAGACAAGTGTAGGATGGCTGATGTGGGAGACGAGAGTGAGAATGAATTGTTTTTGAGACTCATTTATGCGAGAGCCAAATTCACAGAGGCTGATTCCGCTGCGTGCAGCATTCGTAATACTCGGCACGACCCTGGCGACTGCGCACGGAACCATGTCTTCCAGCTGTGCGAGCTTGATCGGGCTGGTAATGGTAATCAAGAGGTGTTCCGGTGTCAATTTAGGAAGGATCTGCTCCAGCATGACTTTATATTCCAGTGGTTTGACGCACAGCAGCAAAACAGGGGCTTGCTGGACCAGCTCGGCATTACTCTGCGCGATGACCAATCCGGGATTACGTTTGGCCAGTTGTTCCGCTTTGGCGGGAGTGCGATTACCAATGATGATCTGGCCTGGGGACAGGGCTTTGGCTGACAGCAACGCTTCAATGAGGATGCTGCCCATGCTGCCTGTACCGATGAACCCGATCCTATCCATGTCCATACCTCCATCCATTATTCTTTCCCCATTGTATGTGGCCTGAGCATGCATCATGACCGCAGAATCTTCAGGATTACTGAATCCGTAAGTGATCCTTTATCCGATCGTACATCTTATCGCCGATTCCTTCGATTTCTTTCAACTCATCCGGGGAACGAAAGCGGCCTTTTTCCTCACGATAACGCAGGATCGCTTTGGCTCGTGCTTCTCCGATGCCAGGCAAGCTCATTAACTGCTCAATTGTTGCCGAGTTGATATTGATGGAATCATTTGTGGCGGGTGCTGAGAGGCTGCCGTTCCCGGGCTTGTAAGATGCAGGGGAGAGTCCTGTTAGCGTGCTTTGCGTTGCTTGTGAGTCCCCTTTAGCGGGGATGACGATGGCCGTCCCGTCTGTCAGTGGTGCTGCCAAATTGATTTGCTCGAGGTCAGCATCTGGCTTGGCCCCTCCTGCCTTGGCAATGGCATCGGCGATTCGCATCCCTGTGTCGAATTGATACAGCCCAGGTTGTTTGACATGTCCCTTTACGTCTACGAACAAAGGAGGAGGAATTTCTTCCTTATCTTTCGTTCGGGTTTCTTTAGGCTTGGAAAGAGTCACCTCTTTTTGAGCTTCGAGGGTAGGGGTGTCCTCGGAAGTGAGCGCGGATTCCTCAGAAGCGTATGCAGGGGCGATCAAGGGAAGCTGGGAATTCATACCGGTCTGCTCCGTAGAGCGCACCTGGTAGAGCCACAGGCTGCTTCCAATTAAAAAGAGGGCGCCAAAGCTCAAAATGATTCGCCGATAACGCTTCCACCATTCCAGTAACACAAAAAACCCTCCCTTACCGCTTCGAGTGTCTTGGTAGAGAAGCTGGCTTCTCTATCAACGATGCTACGAAAAGTAAGAGAGGGTGTGCAAATCTATTTTTTATCCGATATGCTGGAGCGAATTCTTCTTACGTCGAATATCTACATTCGGACTGACGTACGGGTCAAACGTGTGCTTTTGCTCGATAAAGATCTGGTGCCACAGCATGAAGACGAGGATCGTCCAGATTTTGCGGCTGTAGTCGGCATTGCCTTCCCGATGTTCATCCAGCATGTAAAGAACGTAGGCTTTGTTGATCAAATCATCCACTTTGGATTCGAAAATGATTTCCTTCGCCCATTTGTAGAATTCGTTCTTTAGCCAGTGACGAGTGGGAACTGGGAAGCCCAGTTTCTTTCTCATCTTGATTTCAGGTGGCAGGAAGTCTTTCATCGCCTCGCGCAGGACATGCTTGGTCGTACCGTTGGCGATTTTGTACTTCGTAGGGATGGTCGCTGCGAATTCAAAGACTTTCAGGTCAATGAAAGGCACGCGCAGCTCCAGGGAGTTTGCCATCGTCATTTTGTCTGCCTTCATCAGAATGTTACCGCGAAGCCAAGTATGGATATCCAAATACTGCATCTTGGTGACGTCATCGTACTGTGAAGCGCGCTTGTAAATCTCCTCCGTGATCGTGAACGGTGAAACATACGAGCTGGAGCTTGCGATGTCGTCCATGACGACGCGCTTCTTCATTTCTTCACTAAAGATCAACGCGTTACCGAAGAATCGCTCTTCCACCGTTTTGGATCCTCGGATGAGGAAGTTCTTTCCTTTTACCTGATCAGGCAGGCGTTCAGCCATGTAGCCGATAGAGTTGCGCATCCAGCCAGGCATACCAGAAAACATTTTCAAGGAGTTTGGCTCCCGATAAATGTTGTAGCCGCCGAAGAATTCGTCTGCACCTTCTCCGGAAAGAACGACAGTTACGTGCTCGCTGGCCATCTGTGCGACAAAGTAGAGCAAGATCGCGGATGGGTCCGCTACCGGTTCATCTTGATGCCAGATGAGGCGAGGCAGCTCGTTCATATATTGCTGGGCGTTGACGACCATTTCGTGATGCTCTGATCCCAAATATTGTGCGGTTCGTCTTGCGAAGTCCAGCTCGCTATAGCCAGGAATGTCAGAACCGACAGAAAAGGTTTTGACAGGCTCAAATGTACGCAGCATACCGACAATACTGCTGGAATCTACCCCGCTGGAGAGAAATGCCCCACGTGACACTTCGCTAATGCGGTGTTTATCCACCGACTCGAGCAGAACGCTGCGAGTTCCTTCTACATAATAGGAGAACGGTTTGCTCTCATCCGGATTGAACTCGACATCCCAGTAACGTTCCAGTCTGATCTGGTCGTTTTCAACGATGAAAGAGTGAGCCGGTGGTACGCGATAGATGCCGCGATACATGGTCTCTGGATCCGGTACGTACTGGAAGGTAAGGTAGTGATAAAATGCAGTATGATTCACTTCCCGCGTCAGGCCCGGCAACTGAAGCAAGCTTTTGATCTCGCTTGCAACTCCAATAGAATCGGCTGTTTCCACATAGTAGAGTGGCTTGATTCCAAAGTGGTCGCGCGCACCAAAAAGGCGTTTCTTGCGAGAGTCATAGATGGTAAAACCGAACATGCCGCGCAAGTGCTTGGGCGCGTCTGTTCCTACTTCCTCATAGAGGTGCAGGATGGTTTCGATATCAGAATCGGTATGAAAGACGTGACCGATGTCCTTTAACCATTGTTGCAATTCTTTGTAGTTGTAGACTTCTCCATTCCCAATGATCCAGATGTCTCGTGTTTCGTTAAACAGCGGTTGGTGTCCGCCTTCCACGTCAATGATGCTTAAACGACGAAAGCCCAGGGCGACGTTTTCCTCTAGATGAAAACCATCGTCGTCTGGACCCCGGTGCAGGATGACACCGGTCATCGCGCTGATCGCTTCTTGCCCGACAGGCGTTTGCCGCTTGTTATAGAGTGATACGATTCCACACATATGAAATGACTCTTCCTCTCACTGGATTGCTCCTGCTAACTCTATCACGTATCGACAGTCAGTGCAATCACTCCGAATGCCTACGAACCTCATCGAAAACGCGGCTTGCAGGCCTACTCATTCCTATTTTTGTCCCCGTACAACAGGATATACTCGGGTATAAGAAAGAATGGTTCGACAAAGGACGGGGGAGTAAGCGTGACGTTGTACAGAGCCAGCATCACAATGGTTGTCGGGCTGTTACTGTCAGCCTATTTGCACCCAGCCTGGCTTCTGGCTGCTGCAGGAATCGGACTTGCTGTTGCGTTAATCACAGTGATACCCGGCCCGCTACGTCGGTGCTTCATACTCTATGTATTCACATCTATTTTAGCAGGTCTCTATTTTTCTGGGTACGAGATTCTCCATCAATCGGAGTTAAAACCGTATGCGATGCAGGAGCGAAGCATGTGGGTGCGTGGAATAATCGATTCGGCAGTGATCCAGGATGGAGATGTGGCTCGGTTCTATTTAGATGTTCAAGAGTGGACATTTAATGGTAAAAACTGGAATAAAATAGATCGAACAGAACGAATGGCCATTCGAATCAAGCTGGATCAAGAAGAAGAAGCAGAAAAGGCCGAAGCTTGGCGGAGAGGCAGTGCATGGTCGGGCGATGTCCAACTCTCCGTCCCTTCAGGAGCTCGCAATCCACATGCCTTTGATTATTCTCGTTACTTGTACTGGCAAGGTGTTCAGGTGACGGGAGAAGCTCCGTATCGAAAGGGGCAAGTGGAAGCGAGAAACAGTGTGTGGGCACAATTTCAAAACTGGCAGGACGATGCGGCGAGCAGAGTCGAGTCGCTCTTTGACGATCACGAAGTGGCAGGTTATATGAAGTCTTTACTGCTAGGCGTAGGGGAAGATGTGAACCCTGAATTGGCTGAAATGTACACGAATTTGGGACTGAGCCATGTGCTCGCTATTTCCGGCTTGCATGTGACGCTTGTCAGCAGCCTGTTCATGTGGACTTTGGAACGAACAGGACTTGGCCGTAGATGGGCTTTGATAGCGACGGTCAGCATGCTCATCGGCTATGTATTTCTGGTCGGAGCGAGCGCCTCGGCAGTGCGGTCTGGACTTATGGGGGGTGTCGGACTTGCCTGTCAGGTGCTGGGCAAAAGGATAGACGGAAAAGAAGTATGGGCAGGCACTCTCGTGGTAATGCTGCTGGCCAACCCGTACCAACTGTGGCACATCGGGTTTCAGCTTTCGTTTGCGGTCACTCTGGGTCTTATCATTTTTGTGCCATTTAGCCAGCACGTCTTCATCCGAATCCCACTATGGATCCGTTCGCTGGTCGGCGTTACGATAGCTGCACAAGCTGTGTCTTTTCCGTTTTTGATCTATCATTTCCATCAAGTTTCCCTGCTTTCTGGGCTGGTCAATCTGATCGTTACCCCCATCCTGTCCATGATCGTTTTGCCATTGGGATATATCGCTCTCGTCTTGGGAATGCTTCATCCGTTTTTGGCAAGTTGGCCTGTGCTGTTATCGACCAGCCTGCTGAAGTGGCTGCATGCACCTTTGTTTGCCTTGAATGAAAGGGAAATACCCTTTTCCCACTGGCCGCATCCATATTGGTGGTGGCTCATCCTGTATGCAGGGCTTTTGTTCGTATTGCCCATTTTGTGGCAGATGGGGTATCATCGGCAAAGAGATGCAATCGTCTGTATAGCCCTATATATCGGGCTCTTAGTGCTGGCGAGGCAGCCATTTTCGGGTGATCAGGAAGTGAGAATTACCTTCCTGGATGTTGGTCAAGGGGATTCAATCGTTGTCGAAATTACTAATCAGAAGGTATACTTAATTGATGCGGGTGGTACCATTCGCTTCCCCATGCGTGAATCATGGAGGGAGAGACGTGATCCTTTTGAAGTGGGAAAAGATATCGTTCTCCCCTTTTTGAGAGCACGAGGGATCGAGACCATCGACCGTGTCGTAATGACGCACGGCGATCTGGATCACATCGGAGGAATGGCTGCACTCGTACCCCGTTTTTCGTTTGGGGAGGTTCTAGTAAATGGCGTAACACCAGAAGGAAAAGAGAGAGAAATTCTTCAGCAGTTTCAACAAAAGGGAGTTCCAATCTTGACGGGAAGCCCCGGGCAGTCGTGGTCAGATGCTCCGGGTGTAGATTGGACATGGCTACAACCGGGACAAACATCTGAAGCTTCCGGCAATGAAGCCTCCATCGTGCTGCAGCTTACCGCGTATGGGAAATCGGTGTTGTTCACCGGCGACATCGAACGTGACGGGGAAAGGCTTGTTGTACGGTATGGGTTACCAGAAGTGGATGTATTAAAAGTAGCCCACCATGGCAGCGATACGTCCAGTGCAGATGCATTGCTGGCGTCATTGCGCCCCAAAACAGCTGTTATCTCAGTGGGGGCGAACAACCGCTATGGGCATCCATCGGTTGAAGTATTACAGCGATTAAAAAAAGCGGGCTCCAAGGTGTACAGAACCGACAGGCATGGCGCTGTGACGCTGATCATTACGCCTGAGGGAATGGCATGGAAGACCCAAGGATCAAATACATAATATGGGTTGCAACCTTTTCTTTGAACGATCCGTCTGTAGGGGGGAGAGGAGAATATGCAGGAAGCAGAGTTGATCAGGAAAGCGCAGTCCGGGGATCATGATGCGCTAGTCGATCTGCTCCGATCCATTGAGACCTCCGTTTACCGCAGCGCTTACTATATTCTTGGGAACGAACAGGACGCACTCGATGCTGCCCAGGAAGTGCTTATTCGCATTTATCGAAAATTAGACACCTATCAGGAAAAAGCGAAATTTTCCACCTGGGTTCAACGAATCGTCAGCAACGTCTGTATGGATAAATTTCGAGCGAAGAAGGAAACGGTCTCAATCGACGAGCATGAGCTGATAATCCCTGATCGAAACAACGTAGAAGATGAAATCCTTCTCACTGGATTGTCAAATGACATTCAGGAAGCCATCGGAAAACTGCCGAGGCAGTATCGGATGGTCGTAGTACTCCGCTATCTGGAGGATCTATCTTACCAGGAAATTGCGGAGGCATTGGATTTGCCGCTTAACACGGTAAAGTCGTATTTGTTCCGGGCTAGACAACAATTGCAGGAACTCCTGTACGACTACCAGAAAGGGGGAATCGGTTGATGACCAACGAGGAAATTTGGGAATGGATGCAGCGTGATCTTGATGGAGATCTTTCTCCTGTTGAACAAGACGCGCTATACAACATCATTCGCAAAGATTCTGATCTGCAATTGAAGTACAACCGTCTGAAAACTGTTTCTCAACAGCTAGAGCAGCTGCCCCCTGTCGTACCTTCATTCAGCATCGTAGATTCAATTCTGCCGCGGCTGGAATCTGCAGCTGCTGTACCTGCTGCCTCATCTGCTCTGAATGAAGAAATCCTGCCCACTCTGGAAGTTAAACGCAATGTGTCTTGGCCGACGGAAACGAAGAAGTGGAAGCGGATGAAAGTGTGGTTAGCCAGTATAGGTAGTACCGCAGTGGCTGCCTGCCTCTTGATCGGAATCATGTTTACAGGTAGTGATGGCAAGAAGACCGAGATCGACTCGTATCAACAAGGATCGGAAAGCGTCACACCGGCAACAACGGAGAAACCCGCACTCGTGGGACCGCCTGCTCCACCTCCCAGCACTAATCCATCTACATCGAATTCATCGGAGGAGGACAAACAGGTGCAATCTTCTTCATCTGCAAACAAGCAGACGACGAAGAAGGTCTCCAAGCCGAACAACAATCATTCCGTCACGAAACCGGTTACGATACCGGCAGCAAACAAATCTGCAGTCACACCAAAACCTGTAGTTAAAGACCCAAAGCCACCGGCATTCCCATTCGGCTTAGAGGAAAACTCGGACAAGGACGACAAGAAAGATGCTCGCGACAAAGAGAGTGACGACGCGGACAGGGAAAAGAGTAAGGAAAAGAACAAAGAAAAACGAAATGATGACAAAAAAGACAAAGAAAACGACGACAGAGACTAATGTGAAATTTGCTGTGAGGCAAATGTGGAATTCACTTATGGACCGGCACCAAACAGGGGCTTCTTGCGTATCCTACACTATCAAGCACCCCCTGCTTACCGTTTGGGGAGGAGGAATCCCGGGGCTTTTCCCTGAACGTTTACATAGAGGTGCCAACAGATAGAAAAACCGCTGACCATTATGGGAGCGGTTTTTTTCCTTTGTGTGCTATAATAACGCAGGACAGAACAAAGAAAGGAAGTGGAGATCCTGTGCCATTGCTATCGGCTATCCGGGAAATACGACAAAAACAGTTTTCACCCGTCTATGTCTTACATGGTCCGGAGTCCTTTCTGGCAGAAGAATTTCTGTCTTTAGCACGTCGGGAAATGATCGACCCAGAATTCAGTGATCTCAATGTGAGCGTGTACGATTGTACTGAGAATAGTCTCAGCGACATTTTACAGGATGCGGAAACGCTCCCCTTTATGGGTGAGCATCGGCTCGTCATCGCGAGACAAGCGTACTTTTTGACAGGCAGCAAGCCTCCTTCCAAGGTTGAGAGCGACCCGGACGCGCTGCTTGGTTATATGCAGAATCCGCCTACCTATACGACCCTCATTTTACATACGGATGCAGAAAAGCTGGATGAGCGAAAGAAACTGGTCAAAACGCTTCAACAAAAAGCAAAAGTCATTCCTTTTTTCTTGCTGAAGGATGCGGAGCTGCACGCTTGGGTAGAGCGACAGGCTGCAAAATATCGGGCGTCCATCGAGCGACCGCAGGCGATGAAACTGGTGGAGCGTGTCGGTAGTGAGCTGCGACTTCTGGACAAGGAAGTAGAAAAATTGGCGTTGTTTGTAGGCGATGGCGGCACGATTACGGATCAGGTCATTGAAGACCTCTGTGCACGTACGCTGGAGCAGGACGTCTTTGCCCTGATTGAGCAAGTCGCTTCCGGCAGACTCGACAAGGCGCTTCGCATGCTCTACGACTGCATGAAGACAGGGGAAGAGCCGATCAAGCTTCTTTCGTTATTCGCTCGGCAATTTCGTATGCTCTTACAGGTCAGACAGCTAGCACCGCGTGGCTATTCGCAACAGCAGATGGCAGGCATGATCAAAATGCATCCATATGCAGTGAAAAAGGCAATGGAGCAGGCTCGTCACTTTTCGGAGGATTCCCTGAAAAAACTGCTGCTGATTTTGGCGGAAGAAGATTTTCGCATGAAGTCGGGGCAAGTGGACAAGCGATTGGCGCTGGAGCTGTTCATCGCTCGTGCTCACGAGGAACGGAATAAAACAACTGCATAAGAACACCTCTATCGAGGCTTGTTCGTAGAGGAGCGACCGCGCTTAAGCGCACATAACACGTTAAAAAAGAAAAAGCCCCGTGAACGATTGTTCGCGGGGTTCTTTCTGCAACGTGGGTCTCTTACGCTACAGGAGCGCTCAGAACGTTAAGCTTTTTCATCAAACGAGACTTTTGACGGTTTGCTGCGTTTTTATGAATGAGACCTTTCGAAGCGGCCTTGTCCAGCTTTTTCACAGCCACCAGAAGAGTGGATTTCGCCAATGCTACATCGGAAGCGGC
>JARDZO010000423.1 GCA_029240815.1 Brevibacillus sp. | reverse complement strand
CCCGAATGATAAATCCCTTTTTTTCCAGGCTGGAAACCATTCGGGCTACATTCGTTTTGTCTTTTTCGAGCTGCTGCGCAATCTCATTTTGTGTCAGTCCGTCCCGCTCGAGGAGCAATCGCAAAATCAGATGCTGCTCGGGAGCTATTTGATACGGCTCCATTTTCGTTCGCATGAGATTGGTTATTTTTACGTCCAAGCGGCGAATAAACAAAGCCATTGTATCGTCAATTTTCATGAAATCACCCACGTCTGAAATTTGTTACAAGTGTAGATGCATTTCGGATAGCCGTCAATGGCAGCTCCAGTCGCTTGCCAGCCTTTTTACACAAATGTTTAATTCAAAAAGAATGCGACTCTGTACCCCTTTTCCTCCCTGTTACCCGGCAAAACCTCACAAAAAAACAGCAGACCGGACGCCTGCTGTTTTTCTTCATGGGCAAGTTTTCATTTTTATTTTCCTGTTTTACCCGAGATCAAATACATCGCGGAACCACTCGACAGAGGCGTTCACTTCCGCAGCAGTGAGCTGATGGCCGTAGTTTGCCCATTGCAGCGCGACCGGGGCACCCGCTCCCTTCAGCAAATGAGACAGCTCCTCCGTTTCCTGTGGGGAACAAATCGGGTCATTCGTACCTGCACCGATAAAGATCGGGACACCAGTCAGATCAGGCAAAGGGATTCCACGCCGCGGAACCATCGGGTGATAAAGAATCGCTCCCTTTAACGCATCTGCGTAATGAAAGAGAAGACTTCCTGCGATATTCGCTCCGTTGGAATAGCCGACAGCCACTAGATTGTCGCGGTCAAACTGGTATTCGAGCGCCGCTTGATCAAGAAAATCATTGAGCTCCTTGGTGCGAAAAATGAGATCCTCTTCGTCAAACACCCCTTCTGCAAGCCGTCGAAAGAAGCGTGGCATGCCATTTTCCAGTACATTTCCCCGAACGCTGAGCACAGAAGCCTCTGGAGCGATGCGCTGCCCCAGCGGAAGCAGGTCGTTTTCGTCTCCGCCCGTGCCATGCAGAAGCAAAAGCGTAGGAGCATCGAGGTTGGTCCCTTGTTTAAACACATGTTTCATTTACTTGTCTCCCTCCAGCACACGTACGGTAATAGGCGTTAAGCCTTGCTCAATCTGCGTACGATAAGGCTCATACCATTCGGGCAGCATCAGTTTCTCCCCTAACTGTTCGAACGCTTCATCTCTTCCAAAGCCTGGAGGATCCGTAGCAATTTCAAAGAGAATCTCGCCGTATTCCCGGAAATAGAGTGCGTTAAAATATTGTCTGTCCACGATGTCTGTTGGATGCAGTCCATATGCTTCCACCTTTTCCCTCCAGCTGCGATGATCGATATCGTCTTTTGCCCGCCAAGCGATATGGTGAACCGTTCCCGCTCCGCCTGCTCCTCTTGGCACAGGCTGTGCATTTACATCAATGATGTTGCCCAGATCGCCTACCGAACGGAAACGGACGAGTCCACCTTCCTCACCGACCTTTTCAAGCCCCAGCAGATTTTGCAGCACTTCCATCGTTTTTTCTGGCTGTACGCTATACAGGATCGCTCCCCCAAAGCCTTTGATCGCTTTCTCGGTAGGAATATTGCCAAACGACCACTTGCTTGGCGCACCGCCTTCTCGCTCAACGAGCTCGAGCTGCAGACCATCCTGATCGGCGAATTGCAGATATGTCTCTTTGAATCGCGTTACTTTGTTATAGGCTACTTCAAATTTGTTCAAACGATCCTCCCAGAAGTCCAGCGTTCCGACCGGAATCAAAAAGGTAGTATAGCCCACCTGTCCTCCCCCAATGCGGCCCTTGCGAGAGGCGGCATAAGGAAAG
Organism: Brevibacillus sp.; assembly: GCA_029240815.1. The sequence goes on along the minus strand of JARDZO010000423.1, from coordinate 1,694 downwards.
AAGGTAATAGCGGTTCCCGGACTCCCTGTCTCGTTTCCGAAATAGAGATGGTACACTTCAGGGGCATCAAAGTTAATGGTTTTCTTCACCAGTCTAAGTCCGAGCAAACCTGCGTAAAAGTCGACGTTCTCCTGTGGATGTCTTACAAAAGCCGTAATGTGGTGGATACCTGCTGTTTGCTGTTTCATTCTTGTTTCCTCCTCTGATTGCCGTATGATCGGCTTTTTATCCTTTGTTCATTTATCTTTAATTAAAGATTTCATGGAAATGGAGAGCTATTATCCTCACATCTGATGCTGTCAGCGGATCTATGGCTGCCCCGCCTTTACCATTTTGACTGCCAGGTTTACGTTTTCCATCTTTATCCGCTCCTTTTTTCCCTTTTTTCCTTGGCTATGACTTCGTTATCATTCCCAATCGGGTACGAGATCCCCGCACAAATATCCTTTATTCATATATCTTTAATTAGAGATATATCCTCAAAAAAAATTACTTACTTCTTCACATTGGCTGCTTTCAGACCCGTTTCTTTTAGCAGTTGGATCATTGTATCTTTTTGTTCGGCTGTCAGCCCTTTAAACAGCTTTTCGATAGCTGTACGGTGCTGAGGAAAAATTTCATCCATCAGCTGTTTTCCTGCTTTCGTGATGGAGGCGTAGATGACGCGGCGATCCTCCTGGCTGCTTTTCCGTTCCAGCAATTGTTTAGACTCCAGCTTATCAATCACATAGGTCATGCTACCACTTGCCAACAACACTTTTTTGCCAATATGCTGGATCGGCTGCTCGCCTTTATGATACAGCAGCTCGAGCACCATGAATTCCGATGGATTCAGACCGTAGCGCTTCATATCGTCTGTCACGAAGTCGCTGATCGACCGATACGCTCTCGATAAGATCACGAACAGCTTCAGTGACAATTCGTCTGGGTGGCCGTCATCTTTTTTCACAGAACCAAATCCTTTTACAAAATATCTTTAATTCGAGATAATTGTATGATGAATATTTCCCTTTGTCAACCCGGTCGATTGAAAAAGATTGTAAACGGCAATTCAAATTAATGCGCCACAACGATAAATAAACGGGAATTTAACCATTCTCTGATTGCAAACACACGTTCTGTTCGTTATAATCATATTGTGGCAGAAAATGGATGGCCATCTCTTGTCCGCAACGAAAAAAACACTCGCCGAGGAGCTGAATGTTCATGACCATGCGCTTGACTCCCTATTTGATGATGGATGGCAACGCCAAAGAAGCGATCGAGTTTTACCAGAAAGCACTCGAAGCACAAGTTCTTTTCCTGCAAACCTTTGGGGAAATGCCTGCAAATCCCGAGTATCCTCTGCCAGAAGCTGCACGGGATCGCGTTGGACATGCTACGATTAAAATCGGAGAATCCGAGCTGATGTTTTCGGATACATTCCCAGGGCAGCCTGTTCAAATCGGCAACCAAGTCACCATTTGTCTCTCCACCGACTCAGCCGAAAAGTCCAAGCAGCTGTTTGAAGCCCTGCAAGAAGGCGGCTCTGTCGTTATGCCTCTGCAAGAAACCCACTTCAGCCCTGGTTATGGCATTGTCACGGACAAGTTCGGCGTAAGCTTCCAAATCTACACGGAAGGTCAGCATCATATGTAATAATTAGAAAACTTGGCTGCGCCAAGCCTTTTGCACCCAAAGGGTACAGGTCTCCG
>JARDZO010000153.1 GCA_029240815.1 Brevibacillus sp. | reverse complement strand
CTGAAATTGTGGCATGTCATCGTTCTTGGCCTGGGATATTTGACCCCTCTCACCGTTTTTGATACCTATGGGATCGTCACTCAGGAAACAAGCGGCCATGTTCCGACCGCCTATTTGCTCGCATTGGCTGCAATGCTGTTTACGGCTGCGAGCTACGGAACGATGGTAAAGGTATTTCCTGTAGCGGGTTCTGCCTACTCTTACGCCCGCCAAACCATCAACCCTCACTTTGGATTTCTTGTCGGTTGGGTGTCCCTCTTGGATTACGTCTTCCTGCCCATTATCAATGTGCTATTGGGCACCATTTACCTTTCTGCCGCTTTTCCAACCGTCCCTTCCTGGATACTCGGTCTGTTGCTAGCAGCGGTTACAACTGGTGTCAATCTGCGCGGCATCAAATCTACTGCCAATTTCAATACGTTACTTGTCGTCTTTCAAGTTTTAGTCGTCGGCATATTCACGATTTTGGCCGTCCAACATCTTACCGGAACTGCCGGAAGTGGCAATACATTTCCTGTCACACCATTTTACGGAGAAGGTATGACATTCCCGACGCTCATGGCAGGCGCTGCGGTCCTCTGTTTCTCGTTTCTCGGCTTTGATGCCGTGACCACCTATACAGAGGAAGCGATTGATCCGATGAAGACCATTCCCCGTGGCATTTTTCTCGTCGCTCTGATCGGCGGTGTCATCTTTATTACTGCCTCCTACTTCACGCAGTTGGCGTTTCCGTCCGTGGAGCAGTTCCAAAATCAAGACTCCCCTTCCCCCGAGATGTCAATGATCCTGGGAGGCGACTTGTTCCATGCCATTTTTGTCGCCGGCAGCATCACTGCAGCCCTCGCTTCAGGGATCGCGTCTCATACGAGTGCATCCCGGTTGCTGTTCGCGATGGGGCGGGAAAATGTTCTACCCAAAAAGCTGTTCGGCAAACTGCATCCGGTCAAAGGTATTCCTATTGGCAATGTGCTCTTTATCGGGGTCGTCTCGCTTTCTGCCCTCTTTCTGGATCTGGAGACGGCGCTCGCTTTCATTAATTTTGGTGCTCTAACCGCTTTTACCGCCGTCAACCTGTGCGTAATTGCCCATTACTACATCCGCAAAAAACAGCGGTCTCCCAAAGACACGCTCAAGTACCTGGTTTTCCCGTTGATAGGGGCCAGCTTTGTCGCTTTTCTCTGGTTCAATCTCGACAGCCACGCCCTGACGCTGGGGTTGATTTGGACTTTGTGCGGTTTTGCCTATCTCTTGTTTTCTACCAAAGGATTCCGTAAGAAACCTCCAGTGATCGATTATGAAGAAGCGATCTAAGCCTATTGGACAAGTAGAGTGCTCTCCAGCCTGAATCGGGCTTGGGAGTGCTCTTCTTTTTTTCTAGACTTTTTTATGACAGGACTATGCATAAACGACTTATTTATTCATTTTCACATAAGATCCTCTCTTGCATTGGCGCGCAGGATGCTGGAATTGCATGCGACTGCAACTGGCATCGTTTTTGCAATATTCCTTCGATAAGACCTGAACTACTAAATCCATCATGCAGAGGTGACTCAACATGTCTTTTGATTACCTGTACGATCAATCGGAAACCGCGCTCTCCCGCTACGTGGCATTTACCACAGAGAACAACCGCTATGACCTGGGCCTGTTCTACTCCCAGCACTTTGACGGGAAAAGCTTTGTCCTTTCCTTGCAAAACATGCAGTCTGTTCTGATCTCCTCCGATGACATCGCTTATGACCACGGCTGGATCGACAAACTGGCCGTCCGCGCGGAAGATGTGGAGATCGTCTCCAGCTTCCTGAAAAAGACGCTCTCTTCTTTATTCAAGAACGACGATCTGGATTGAGTGATAGGAGCCGAACAGATGAAAGTCAGATTCGATATAATGAGCAACTGTCACGGGGTGGTAGAGAGCCTGCTGTTGGATGAAGGCTCTTATGTTTGCGAGCGAGAGGCCCTCTGTCTGGTAAAGACCAGCGGAGGGCATCTGGTGGAGGTGTCTGCCACGTTCAGCGGATACTTGAGCAGCTATCATGTGAGCAAAGGGGATCGGGTCGGGCAGGAAATATGCGTGGCCTCTCTGTCCGAGGATGCCTTGGCGCTATGTGCCAGCAGTGATTGATTAGGGGCCATCTCAGAGGGATAGCAGCCAAAAAAAGAGGGAAGCCTGCGTCATGCATGCATCCCTTTTTCTTTTATCCTTTTGATGCCTGACCTAATCTTGATATCTGCTGCTAGAAGGAAAGGCCTACTTTATTTCATAATTCAGCCAAACTGCTTTTTTTGCTCCAATTTTGTCGTATAAAGCTTGAGCGACTACATTATCATGAGCTGTTTCCCAGACCATGTGTGAATAATCATTTTCCCTACTATAATGGATACAGTTCTGAAGGAGTTTTTCACCAATTTTTTGCCCTCTTTCATCTGGTGAAACATATAAATCATAAAGAATCGCCATGCGTTTTGCCTCTAAGGTATTAAAAGTAAAATATAAAGTAGAGAATCCAACTAGATGATCCGGTTCCTTTTCCGCTACAAACTGGATTCCTTCATAAGGATGATGAAGTAAGTGAGTAACTATTTTTTTTAGAGAGGTTTCACTCGGGGGCGAACATTTGTAGAAGTCGACGATGTACCGATACATTAAATCAAGAAGCTGTGTGACATCATATTCCGTAGCTGGCCTGATCCTAACCGATTCCATTTTACTCCTCCCCTATGTTAAACGTATTCAACATTCATTCATGCAATTTTGGTTCCAAAAAATAACAGACAACAAAAATAAACCATTGTGAAACCTAGTACCGCTCAAGAGGTTTCGCAATGGCAATTTCTTTACAGCTCAATCACTGGAATTCCGTTTGGTTCAGGCCTCACCTCGACTGTTTTCCCCGCCGATCGGACTAGGGTGTAGTATTCATAGCAGCCAATGACGCCAAAATCGCCCTCAATCACACCCGGGTAGGCACGATTTACGGAGTAGACCTGGCTCTGATGCGCCCGCAATGCTTCGCCCTTTTGCAACCGGAATCGTGTAATGTCTACCTTGCCTGTAATCGGTACAGAGGGCTGTGGTCCCTTGTCCGGGCAGTGATCGTAGTAGTGCGGGATGGAGACGTAGTACAGATCCGGATATTCGTCTGGGGACAATACTTGCTCGGCCTGCTCTACTGCGCGTGTCGTCGCCCGGCAGGTCACGATATGATCGGGGTGTCCCGTCACTCCATCCGGTGGAAAGGTCACGACCACGTCCGGTTTCCAATCTACGATCGCCTCGTAAATCCGCCCCACCAGTTCATCAATGTCGGTCTTCACCAGTGAACCATCCGGGTAGCGAAATAGATCCAAACGGCTGATTCCCAAAACCTCGGCAGCTTTGCCCAGCTCCTGTTCCCGAAGGCGCGCCAGTTTTTCACGACAATCGATCTCAAACGGTCCGGTGCGACCACCGCAACCAGACGTCACGCAGATCAGGCACGTCATTTGGCTGGCATCTCTGCACTTCGCCAACGTGCCGCCGCAAGCAAATGATTCATCGTCAGGGTGTGGAAACACTACCATTACTTTTTTCATATATCGTCACCTCTTTTACTATCCAGATTGGCTGTCCAGATACGCCAATCCTTTTGCGATGACTCCGTAGATGGGATCATTCTGGGCATTTTCGATGACTACGTGTGAAGCATAGCGGTTAACGTGCTCGACCACAATCTTCCTCACTCGGTCGTCATTTTGCAGTACTCCTCCCTGCAAAATCATCTGAAACGGCTTGTTTTTCATTTGCAAACGTTCAATCACAGCGCGAGCTGCATGGAACAGCTCCTCCCCTGCGACCTGTAAGATCTCCAACGCCACAGGGTCCCCTTGATCTGCCGCTTGGCTAACGAGTACCGACAGCTCGCCTACTTTGTCTACGGAATAAAGCGGGCCGTACGTCCAATTAATAAGCTCATCTACACGGGCCAACCCTATGAAAGGAAGGAGCAAGTCTTTCAGAATGGTAGCCTCGCCTCTTCCATCCTCTGCTTTTAGAACGGCAATGATCGCTTTCTTTCCGATCCAGTAGCCGCTCCCCTCGTCTCCTACCCGATGGCCCCAGCCACCTGAGCGCGCAGTCGCTTGCGCCTCATTCACCCCGAATGCAATGGAACCCGTACCTGCGATCACCAGAATGCCGGGCTTGCCTCCAGTGGCGCCGAGCAAGGCTGCAAAACCATCGTTTTCAATGATTAGTTGACGGACGCGAATGTTCAATTGTTGCAAAACGCGATGGACCATTTTAGTGATGACTTGACGATCATGCTCCGTATCCAGGCCAGCGAGTCCAAAAACCGCACACTCTACTTCCCACTCGATCGGTTCCGTCCCCTCATGACCGAGGAGCAACGTCAGCCCATTTCGGGAGAGGGCATCCTCCAGCGATTGCGAAATGGCTTGCATCAGCTCGCGGGAAGCTGCTTCCTCCCCGATCCCTTGATAATTGCACGAGCCGGAACGTCCTGTGCCGACTTCCTGTCTGGATCGGTCCACCAGTACTGCCAAGCACTTGGTGCCCCCTCCGTCTACCGCGAGGAGAGGAATCCGCACAGCTGCCATTACCCCACACTCCAATCGGCTATTCTCTGATCCAACTCTCTCCACATTTGCTCGCGGCCTTGTTTCTCCTGCGCCAGCCATGCAGCATCTGCCTGCAAGGAAGAGGTGCGCTGCGTAATCATGCGTTTGATCTCGTCAGCATTTGGACCTCCCGGCAGATTGCGGATTTTCACAAAATGAACGGGATCCAATGCAAGGCGCAGCTCTTCCGCTGTCATCACCAAATCTTTTCCGATGACTTCACGTGCAGCACGATTCACGAGCTCCAGACTGATTTGATCTGCCCTCAGCCCCTCTGCCATCGCTTCCTTTACGACACTACTTACGATGTGATGAGAGTTGCGGAACGAGAGATGATCCGTACGTACGATGGTATCTGCTAACTCTGTCACTGTAGCAAAGCTTCCTTTTGCTCGCTCCAACAGCCCTTCCTTGTTCACTTCCATCGTTCCCACGACACAAGCCATCAACCGATACATCTGCTCGAGCACGGACATGCTCTTCCACACATACGGCTGCATGTCATCCTCGGTGTCCACGATATCGCCAAACGGTGTGTTGTGCATCATGGTTAACACGGCTGCCGCATTCCCCGCACTGCTGGACAGCAGGGAGCGCATATGCTCGAATGAAACGGGATTGCGCTTTTGCGGCATGATCGAGCTGATTTGAACATAGGGACTCGCGACTTTCAGAACAGCAAATTCCTGTGTGCACCACAAGAGCATATCTTGTACGGTCCGCCCCAGGTTAATGGCAGCTAACTGCACCGCCGTTGCTGCTTCACCCAAGTAATCCGCACCACAAACAGCGTCGTAGGAATTTTCCACCAACTCATCAAAACCAAGCAATTCTTTCATTCTCTCGCGGCTAATAGCAAATCCGGACGTCGTCAATGCCGCCGCTCCCATTGGACTGCGATTGCACGTCTGGTAAGCATTTTTAAGTCGCTGGATGTCACGACTAAGCAGATCCACGGCTGCCATGATGTAATGAGCCATCGTTGTCGGCTGCGCCTGCTGCGTATGGGTATAACCAATCATTACGGTCTCCGCATGTTCTTGTGCAAAGAGGAGCAAATGCTCTTTCAGATAGAGGGCAGATCCCAGAGCCACCAGCAGTTTGTCTCGCAGCACCATGCGGTAAATAGCGATCCCCATGTCATTGCGGCTACGTGCCAGATGCAGATTGCCCGCCACGTCAGGGGCCAGCTCCAACAGACGGCTCTCTACCTGAAAGAACAAATCTTCAAACTGCCCGGTATAAGCGGAGCGGCGCAGCTCTTCCATTTCAATTCCGACGAGGGAGCGAGCGATTGCCTTCGTTTCCTCTTCCGTAAGTAACTCCTGTTCACGCAACATGATCAAATGCGCCTTGTTGATGGCCATCATCGGTTGGAGGAGATGATTTTTTGCTTCGTTAAAAGCAGGCTCAAGGACTGCTTCCACATATGTTTTTCCCGGGAAGCGTTCTCCCTCCTGCTGAAAAATGCGCTCTCTGTAATCCATCGACTTGCATCTCCTTTTCTACCCATTCGTTTGCTATTTCTCTGATTGCGAAGCCCACGAAGGGAAAGAGGCCTCATCGCTGCCTCTCTCCCCCGTGGAAGGAATTCCTTACTGGTGGAGACTGACCATGTTGACAAACAATCGAATTGCGCCCGGAACCAGAGCAGGAATCTCACGGTACCAGACAAGGGAGCTATAGGTGTAAGTTCCTTTGCCGTACTTGGCCGAAAGGAATGTACCGGTAAACTCATTCTCGCCTGCGTCACCATTGGAAATCAGCTCGGTGTACTCCTTGCCCCACTGTGCAGGGTTGTAAGCAGAACGGTCTTGAATCCAGTTGTTCCAGTCCTGCTCTGTGATCTTGTTTGGTGCGTTGAACAGCGGATGATCAGGTGCAAGCATCGTCACCTTGGAATTTTCATCGGTTACCCGCCACTGGATCAACGGTTCCCCGATCTTGATCGGATAAGGTGCCAGCTCAGGCTTCCACTTGTCTTCCGGCTTGTGGTATTGCACGACCAGATTCCCGCCATTTTCCACGTATTTCAGCAAACGTGCGTTGCTCGGAATCAGCTCTGGACGGAATCCGTATGCGCGAATGCCGAGAACGATTGTGTTGTACTGGCTGAGGTCGCCTGACTCAATATCTTTCGCTGTAAGATTCGTTACTTGTACACCTAACTGCTGCAAGTACTGATCGATGTTGTCAAAGCCGCTGGAAACGTAACCGACCTTTAGTCCTTCTGGTACTTGCAGGTCAAATGCCTGAATCGACAATTCTGCTGGTTGAACGAAATAAGTAGTGCCAATGTGTGCATACCGGATGACCTGCGCTCCGTGTTTGCTTTCTTTTCCGCCGCTGGTTGCAACGGCTGTTACCTTGTACGAATCCGGCTTGACTGACGCAGCCGCTTTGACCGTGAAAGCAACCGATTTGGTTTCTCCTTTTGCAGCGAAATCAAGCGGCGTTGCTTTTGGCTCGACGGTCCACCCATTCGGTACGTCGAGGGAAATATTCGCCTGCGCAGCGCCAGGGTTGTAGTTTTTAACTGTGACTTTGACTGGGATTGGCTCTTGTGGCTTCAGGGTGTTCAACACGGTAGCATTCGGGCTGAGTGTCAACGCAAATGCTGGCAATACCGCTACGGCATCAGTCGGTACGGCATGGCTGGTAGCTGTCGCACCCGAGAAGCTGTAGGAGACATCCGCGGTGAGCGAAGGCGCTGCATATGGCTGGAATAGAGCAGCATCATCGGGTACCGATACGTTGTACGTCGTTTTTACGGTCTGACTGTAGCCCAACTGGTTAAAGCTGGTCGTCCCTTGCGGCGTCGCCTTCCAGCCTTTTGGAACGTTCAGCTTCAGGTCCACTTTACCCAGCTTGACCTGACCACCGTTGTAAGCAGTGACCGTCACTTTTGTCGTCTGTCCAGCAACTAGCTCGCCTGTCTCCGGCTTCACTTTCGTCACCAGTGATAAGGATTCTGTACTCGCTTTGTTCAGCTGTGCCGCTTTGACACCCAGACGGTAAAGCAGATCTGTTTTGGTATCCGCCGACAGTTTGGAAGCCTGCACATCCGCAGTCGCTTTCTGGACGTCCGCGATCATGTCGTGCACTTCTTTAGCTACTGTTCCAAAGTGCGGATATGCCGTGATGACTTCATCGGCATCCTTTTGCAGCTTTTGCAGGTCACTTGCGACTTTGTCCCCACCGGACTGACTCGCTACCTCCTTGGCCAGATCGGTAAACGTAAAAGCGATGCCATCGAAAAAGTCCGTTTCCTTGCTCTTGGATTTCACGACGGATTGATCGAGCTTGTAGTAATTAAAGCTCGCCCCTTCGTCGTAGTGACGTCCCATCCCTTGGCTCTTGTGCATAAACCGGGATTCTTCACCCAGCTGCACATACGATGCACCGTACACTTCATCGTAGGCTCCGACGGGAACGCTCACCGTATAATCATTTTCCTTGGCAGGCAGATACAGCTTCTTCACCTGCCATGGCGTCAAGCCTTCCTTCAACTGCTCAGGGAACACTGTCGGGTCAGCGGCATCTTTGTATGCCCGAACCGTGATGACATTGATCGCTCGGTGATGGCCATGTGTTGACTGCTCATTCAGAAATGCGGGAATCACCACATCTGGCCGCAGGGTGCGGATTTTGCGGATCAACCGCTCGTACGCGACGTCCTCGCCCCATTTTTCCAGAGTCTCATCTGGGCTCTTGGAAAAACCGAAGTCGAAGATAGGGTCGTTGATCTTCTCGCTGAGATTCTCCAGATGAATGTTCGTGATTTTGGAAGCCTCCTGCAATTCGCGTGTGCGGATGATACCCAACGCGTTGCCCAGCTCACTGCCGATCTCGTTTTGGCCACCTTCGCCGCGATTGGCAATGACACTGGACGTGTCCACACCTCTTCCCAGCGACAGATAGGCGAGCGTCGAACTATGCTCGTCATCTGGATGGGCACCGGTATTCATGGCGCTTGCGATTGTAGTCAGCGGTTTGATCGCTTTCCACAGATCGACAACCCCCCGGTCGGCATGGGCAGTCTGGGGCGCTACAGGCAATATCAGACTACCTACGAGCGCCGCCGCTGTCGTGAGAGTGTACAGCTTGGCTAGTTTCCCCTTTCTCAATGAACGTTCCTCCATTCCCTACTCAGATTGATGTCTATATCAATCACGGCATCTCCTGGTAGTATCTCCTGGTGCCGCCATGGATTGACCCACGGAAGAATAGCGAAGTAAGAAAACCCCTATCGCAGCGAACTCATGGCCCTGCGAACGATGGCCATAGCCTATAGCTACATAGCCGCTCCTGCCTTGTCGCCACCCAGCTTTCTGGAAATGAACAGCACGACGATGATGACGATAATCTGTAACACACCGTACGCACACGCCGTTCCGAACTCAAAATTGTACATCCGTTGGAACACGGCTACCGACAACGGGGTCGTCCGAGGCGTAAAGATCAGGATCGATGCGACGAACTCGCCGATACACTGGACAAAAGCCAGCAGCGTTCCCGCCAGGATACCTCCCAAAGCCATCGGGAAGACAACTCTCCGAAAGCTGTACCACCAAGATGCTCCCAAGTTGCGCGCCGCTTCTTCAACAGACGGGTCCATTTGCATCAGCGTCGCAGAGGTGGAACGGAACACGAGCGGCAGATGTCGGACGAAGTAAGCCAACGGGATGATCCAGAACGTCCCGATCAGTACCTGTCCAAAGCTGAAGGCTGTTGGTTGACTGAAAGCCGCAATCAGGTTGACCGCAACGACTGTACCCGGCAATGCCCAAGGCAGCATGATCAATACGTCCAGCAGCGTCTTGCCGCGAAACTTCAAGCGAACCATCGAATAGGCAGCCGCGATACCGAACAGGACGATACCGACACATGCGATCGCAGAGAGCTGCAAACTGTTTACAATCGGTCGCCAGGTCTTGCTATCTGTAAACAAGTCGAGATAATGATCGAACGTGTATTGAGGAGGCAATATTTGCACCGTCCAGGTACCGTCTACCGAGAAAGAAATCAGTACCAACACGAGAATTGGCAGCATCAGGATGACAGTACCGATAAAAGAAAGTACCATCGCTATGTAACGGACCGTTTTGCTCTTGATCTCCGTACGGTGCACGCTAACCCCTTTGCTCAGGTTCTGATAGTTGCGTACGCCTTGGTACCAACGCATGATCAGGAGAAAGAGTACCGAGACAATCGACAGGATCGTGGACTGCGTTGCCGCCATGTCCAAATCCCCATTGGTTCGGGAAAGGTAGATCTGCATCGTCATCGTCCGGTCGATACCAAAGATGAGCGGTGCTGTGTAGGACGCCATCGAGACCATGAAGACCAAGAGAGAGGACGCAACCATCGCCGGGGTCAGCATCGGCAAAATGATGCGCCGCCAGATGGTAAAGCGATTCGCTCCGAGACTTGCCGCCGCTTCTTCCAAAGATGGATCAAGTCCTTTGATAGCTGCAGTGGCTGTCATAAAAAAGTAGGTGTACATCGTAAACGTATGAACGACTACGACACCCCAAAATCCTTTTAACGGAAACGGTACAGTCGCCAGCCCCAAGAATTCCTTGATCGCACGGGGGAAAATACCGCTTTCCCCATACAGGAAGGTAAACGACAGCACCCCGATCAACGGTGGCAAAGCCATCGGCACAAGGGCGAGAACAGACAAGATTTTTCTTCCCGGGAATTCATAGCGCTCCAGTAAAAACGCCATAGTCACCCCTACGATGCCGCATGCGATGACACTCAAGACAGAGATGTAAATACTCGTCCACAGCGCCTCCAGATTGGCCGTATGCTCCAGGCTAAAGAAGCGCGCGTAGTTCTTCCACGTAATGACTTCATCGACTTTGATACTAGCAACGAACGTTTCAAACAGCGGATAGATGACATAGGCCAGCAAAATCAAAAAGAGTGGCGAAACAAGTACGTAGACGAAGGAAGGTGAAGCCGTGATGGACTTCCGTCTGGTCGCTACTGGCGCTTGTTGTATATCTGCTTTCAATCGCTTCTCCCTCCTTATCCAGCAAAGTAAATGCTCTCTTTCGGTATGTACAGCCCGATCGTCTCTCCGCGCTGCTTGACTTGTCTTCCCAAATTGATGGACATGCTGCGCAGCTGCTCATCGCCCACGCGGGTCACGTAGTTGACACATGCTCCCGTAAATTCAGCAAGCACGACAGAACCTGTGATGGTATTCGCCCCAGCTGCTCCTGTACTCTCCTGCACCGATTCTGGTCGGATGGACAGTGTCACTTTTTCCCCTGTCCCCAACTTTGCTTGTGGTGATGCGTTTTGTTTGAGACCGCTCAATACGTGTCCCGATGAGACCTTTACTTGTACCTCGTCCCCTTCGATGCCAACCACAGTACCTTCCCACAGGTTGGTCTCGCCGATAAAGGAGGCTACAAAACGATTGACGGGACGATGATAGATTTCGTGTGGTGTGCCAATCTGCTGAACTTCACCGCTTTGCATGACCATGATCCGATCAGACATAGACATGGCTTCAGCCTGATCATGCGTGACGTAGATGGTCGTAATCCCCAACTCCAATTGGAGTCTCTTGATTTCAAAACGGGTCTCTTCCCGCAGCTTTGCGTCCAGATTGGACAGCGGCTCATCCAACAGCAGAATCTGCGGCTCGATGACCAGCGCCCGCGCCAACGCCACCCGTTGCTGTTGACCGCCAGAGAGTTGATCGATTCTGCGATCTCCATACCCTTCCAGTCTGACCAGCTTCATCATGCGCTCCACGCGTTCCTTGGTGTCTGCCTTGGAAATGTTGCGTACCTGCAGCCCAAAGGCGATATTTTCAAAGACGGTCATGTGCGGGAACAAGGCGTAGTTTTGAAAAACCATCCCGGTATTTCGTTTATGCGGAGGCACCGAAGTAACCTCATGACTACCAAAACGAATCTGTCCCGCAGACGGATAGTAGAAACCCGCGATCATCCGCAGAGTCGTTGTTTTCCCGCAACCGCTGGGGCCCAGAAAGGTGAAGAACTCACCCGACTCGATATGGATATGAACATCTTCGACCCCTTTTGCATTGCCAAAGCGTTTGTGAACGTGCTCCAGTGTTACGCTGCTCATCCGATTTTGTGTCCTCCTTCGTGGCGAGTCGTGGCAGGCGAGGTATAAGTGACTAGACGGAAAGGAACACTCCTTCCCGTCTAGCCTGTTGATCACTTCTTGCCTTTGCCCTTGATGTTTTCATCCCAATGCTGCATCCATTCTTTTTCCTTTGCAGCCATGACGCCCCAATCGAGTTCCAGTGGCTTCAGCTCCAGATTTTTCATGAAATCTGGCAAGTCATCCTTGCTGATGTCCGTACGGGCAGGGAATTGGAAGCGTTCCTTAGCCAATTGAGAAGCAATTTCCGGGCTCATCAGGAACTCCATGAAGTTTTTCGCTGCATCCATGTTCTTCGCACCTTTAACGACAGCGATACCATCGACGAGGATCGGTGCACCGCTCTTCGGATAGACGAAGTCATACGGATGGTTGTTCTTTTTACCCTGCAGCAGAACGTCTTGCAAGTTCCACAGAGAGATTACGCCTTCCTGACGGTCCAGCTTGAGGTAGAGATTGGTCGGGTCTTGCGTATATTCCTTGGTGTTGGCATCCAGCTTCATGAGCCAGTCATAGCCTTTTTCCGGTGTGTCCGCACCTTGGCGGTAGATCATGGCAGAATAAATGGTACGCATCGTTCCAGAAGGCAGAACATTACGAATTACGATTTTGTCTTTGTACTTGGGATCCAGCAATTCGTCCCAATCTTGCGGTACTTCTTCTGGTTTCAACGCTTGCGAGTTATACATGATGACCTCTGGCAACAGCATTTCACCGTACCAGCGATCTTGTGGGTCTTTGTACAGATCCGGGACTTTGTCAGCGAACGTCGGCTTGTACGGTTCCAAGAGACCTTCGTCAGCAGCTGTGCTCAGTGCGGATTGCGTACCGCCCCACCAGAAATCAGCTTGTGGGTTGGCTTTCTCAGCACGTACACGCTCCAAAATTTGTTGGGCTCCCATTTCCAGTGTTTCCACTTCGATATTGGGGTATTTTTCTTTAAATTTCGGCAGCACGACTTCGAAGATGTTTTTGTCACGGCCTGTGTAGATGACCAATTTTTGTGGATCACCTGAAGCAGCCGGTGTCGCTGCTGGTTGTGTCGAGCCTTGACCTCCTGCATTGTTGTTCTCCGCAGGCTTTGCTTCTTGACCTCCACCGGAGCATGCCGCTACGGTCAGTGCCAAGGAGCCAGCGAACATCCCCTGCATCCATTTTTTCAGCTTGCTGTTGGACTTTCTCAAAATTACTCCCCCTCTTTTTTTTACACTTTGTCCAGCAGTTTTGTGGACGGAAACGCTTCCAGAACGCTGTGCACAGCGCCGATCAACCCCGCCTGTTCACCAAGACTCGCCTTTTCGAGACGAGGAACCTCTGGTACCCACTCGGTTAGCCAATCGTGAATCCGCTTCACCCCTTCTTCGTCGACATGGACCATCTCCCCGCTCAGGATCAAAAGCTCCG
>JARDZO010000152.1 GCA_029240815.1 Brevibacillus sp. | reverse complement strand
GTCAACAGGCAAGATACGAGGAGCATGATGAGTTGACTGACGATGGACGTTCCCATCGATGCGGTAATGACAGCCTGAACCCCGCCTGACAAAACGGAATACAACACCATGAGAACTAGGTAAAGACCGAAAAGTCGCCAAAAGTTCCCTTGCGTCAAGCGCCAGCTTTTTCCGAGTGCTACCCCTTCGCCTTCCAGGAGTGTAAACGGCAAATAGAACCCCCAACGAAGCATAAAGAAGCCGGGTACCACCATGAGCACCAGTAAAAAGACCACGTAGGCCACCACTAAAAAGATCACGAGCACGATGGGTCCCATTTCGCTATCGCCTTCGAACAAAGAGCTGAGCGTGGCTCCGGATACGAGTGAAAACAGGAAAAAGAACAGTGCACAGACGAGCATAAACCCGAGAATGATCCCGAGAATGACGAGCGCGTAGACAAGACTAGCGCCTACCAGCGGCCAGAATCGGCGAAACGATTGCTTTAATGCATCCCTGATACCGAGTTCTTTTCCTTCTAACGCAGCTTTGGTCAGGAGAAGCGCCCCCGACAGCAATTGCGGATAGGCACCCAATGACATGAGTGGCAAAACCACCAACAGGTACAAGAGAAGGAATCCAATCTGGTCGGTCGTCTGTATGTCTTCTGCCGCAAACCTGCTGGCCATCGATTCCCAAAAATCTGAACCGTCCGCATCCTGTACGAAGAAAGACATGCTCCCCAGATCAAAAATGAGTAAATCCTGCAAAAGCAAAAACGGACCAAACAGCATCAAGGTCATGAGGAAAAAGGCACCAAAATGCTGACGATATACAACGAAGCTGCGGTCCAGCAGCTTTCCTACTCCCATGGGAGCGAGCGGCGTTTGATTCATGCCGAAACCTCCATGTCTCTTTTTTTGAGATTACCTGAACCATTATACATGATTTTCCATTTACATTTAGAAAAACTTGGTTTTATTACCAATCCCAATCACGAAGGCCACTCCTTTTCTCTGTTCCTACTTCGATAAAATTTCCGTTTTCCGCTAGACCGTCCTTTTGATTTCCCGTAATGTATGGGTCAAATAGATTTTATTTTGACTCAGGAGGCGAATTGATTTATGGATCTCACTATGCTTCTCTCTTTTTTGGCAGTATCGGTCTTGCTGACTCTGGCTCCCGGACCTGACATTCTCTTCGTCATCGCTCAGAGCATCTCAAACGGTCGTAAAGCTGGCATTGCCACCGCCATGGGGTTGACGACTGGCCTCATCGCTCATACGACTGCTGCTGCATTAGGTGTTACGGCTATTCTCTACAACTCCGCTTTTGCCTTTCAGCTAGTCAAATACGCTGGTGCTCTTTATCTCCTTTATCTGGCTTATCAAGCGATAAAAGAAGGAGCAAATCCTTTACCCACAGCAGCACCAGAAAAAAAGTCTGCCCTCCGACTGTATCGCACCGGAATTTTGATGAATGTCTTGAATCCTAAAGTATCGTTGTTCTTTCTCGCATTTCTCCCCCAGTTCATCACCCCTGGATCGGGGAATGAGCCACTTCAAATGATGATTCTCGGAATCGTATTCATGATTCAGACCATCATTCTCTTTTCAGCCGTCGCTATTTTTGCCGGAATTTTCGGTCAAAAACTACTAGGTCGCTCCTCTGTCGGAAAGGTTGTCAATTACGGCAAAGCGATCTTGTATGCGGTAATCGGTATCCGGATTGCTCTCGCAGAGAAATGAAGGCATCCTACCCCCATTTTTCCTAGACCGGGTATTTGTCCACAACAGACCCTCTAGAACTGAATATGATAAACCATGTCAAGTGGGAGGTGTCCTTCATTCATGAAAATAGCGAAAGCAGCTAGGAAAAGAACCCGAATCAAATCCACAAAAGCCATATCCCGTCAAGTCGGTCTGTTGCAAAAAAGACTGAATCGTTTACTTCGGGTCAACGTCCGTGCTCCAAAGGTTCACGTAACCACCCCTGCTCCTCTGGTCTCTGTATCCTCTCCTGTGCCAACCGTACAGGTAGAAGCGCCATCTGTGAATATCCGAGCCCCCAAGCCGATTGTGATTCCTGCCCCGATTGTTCAAGTGGAAGTCGAGGCAGAGGAGCGCGCTGACGAAGCCAGTATGCAAGGTCTCCGCAAAGAACTGAAAAAGTGTATGAAACAAAACCAAACCATTGAGTTGCTTCTAGAATCAGATTGGGGTCCAGATAACCGTCGATACCGAATCGGCAATCTGATTCGAGTCGAGGAGGGTATGATTGAGCTGCGCACGAGTGCTTCGCTCGATATGAGTGCAAGTAGCATCCTGATCCCACTCAACCGAATTGTGGCCGTCATTCCCAATTTGCAGCAGCCTGCTGAAGGAATGGAACCTACTGAAATCGAGGAGGAAGTGGAACAAACCATTTCCCTCCATTGGACTTCGGTTATTGGAGAATCTAGTATCCGCCATCTTGCATCAGGATAAGGCCTCTCTTGGCTCGGGGGAGTGGTCGTCAAGTTATACCGCTCCCTGCCCAAGACCCATCGCTACCAGGATCGGACAAGCCTGGCTCATATTAAGTGATGCTTGTCCTTTTTCCAGTCAAAAAAATTGCCTCGCTGCGTATAGCCAGACAACCAATTGAGCCTTGCCCACCTCCCCTTTTCATCAATCGGGAAAGCGGGCTTCCGACTCCTCGTCTATTTAGTCTTAAAACGATATCCTGTTCCAGACCTCTAATACTTCTCTTGCGACCCGATCCCAGGTGAACCGGTCTTCCGCCAGCTTCCTTCCCACACTTCCCATCTTCTTCTGTAAATCCCGGCTGGAGAGCAGTTTGTTTAGCTGGTCCGCAAAGGCACGCGGATTTTCGGGCTCTTCGACCAAGAGTCCATTTTCACCAATGATGACCTCCGCATTGCCCCCCCGCTTGGTTGTCACAAATGGCAGTCCTGCCGCCATCGCCTCGTAGTGTACCCTCGCCAAAGGCTCCTCCCATTGCGAAGGACAAACGAAGATGTCCCCTGTCCAAAACCATTGATGAATCTGTTCTGCATTAACATAGCCAGTCGTAATGACCGGGATGGGCGAACGATCTGCCAGAGAGCGCACATAAGCTACGTAGTCACTGATTTTATCGACGCCGTACCACGCTCCGCCGACGAGAACGAGGGCGATATTCGAGTGTTGCGAGTGAAGCTCATTCATCGCCCTCACCAAGATGTCTGCCCCTTTTTTCGGAGTCAATCTGCCTACAAACAATATCACCTGTTTATTTCCTAAATTGTGCATGGACCTGAGTTCTTGCCTGATCTGACGCGCTGACTGCGATTTTTCCCACGGGACAAATGTCTGCAAATCTACTCCGGAATAAATAGTGCGGAGTTTTCCAGCAGCATCTGGATAGAGGGACTGAATCACTCGCCCAACATAATCGCTGATTGTGATAATTCGGTCAGTCGTAGCAATCGCTTTGGCCGCTTCCTGTGAATCAATTTTCGCTTGATCGAACATATCGTTGTGCATACTGAGGATGATTCGTGCATTCGGACATGCTTCCCGTATGAGAGCCACCAATCTCGGCCGGTTAAATACGTGGATAATGTCGTAGGATTGGGTGCGTAAAAACTGAACGACTTGTTCTGCATATGTTTCGAATACACCCTGGCCCTCTACCCTCACATACCGTACTTTGCCTACCCTCTCATCCAGCGGAAGGGAAGGGTCTGTCGTTCCTAATACAGTCAGGTCATGATGTTGACCGAGAAAATCGACGATTCCCGCTATATAGGTCTGGATGGCGCCGCCGCGGACTGGAGGGACGGGCAATTTTTCTGTACAGATCATGACTACCTTCATCCGAATTCTCCTTTCCTCGTACGGCTCATCGCACTCCTCTGGACTTTACGCCTTTTTTCGCACTAGGTTTATTCGCTGCCTGTTTGTTCATTTTCTTGCTGGGAGCAGGAATCTTGGTGTAAGAATGTTTGGTGTTTGACGAAGCCGCTTTTTTCGTTTTATTCCCTACAGGTGTTGTTCGTTTCACTGATTTGGCTGCTTGTTTCGCAGGCTGTTTGCTCACCTGTTTAACATTCTGTTTGGCTATTTTTGCTTTTTGCTGCTGTATAGAGATGACTATAGAAGCAGCAACGTTCTTTTTCTTTTGGGCTTGCTGTTTTACCTTCGCAATCGTTGTTGCCTTTTTTTTGGCGGGAGAGGTACTCGCGCTCGCTGTCTTCTTTCGGACGACCTTCTTTTTTGAATTGGTCTTTTTGGTTTGTCTGTTGGCAAGATACGGGGTAAGATCAATGACATTGTAGGAAGGTGCCCTGCGCGCACTTGTGGCGCTTTTTTCTGAAGAAGTGTTCGTCTCTTCTTTGGTTGATCCAGTAGTTGATTTGCTCTTTCTAACCGATTGAGGATCAATCGTGACGAGTTTTGTCTTTCTTGAAGCTTGCTTAGATTCAGCTTTTACCGATTTTGCTTCTTTTGTTGTCGTTTTGGATTCTGCTTTTACCGATTTTGCTTCTTTTGTGGTCGTTTTGGATTCGGCTTTTACCGGTTTTGCTTCTTTTGTTGTCGATTTGGATTCGGCTTTTACTGGTGTTACTTCTTTTGTTGTCGATTTGGATTCGACTTTTACCGGTTTTGCTTCTTTTGTTGTCGATTTGGATTCAGCTTTTACTGGTGTTACTTCTTTTGTTGTCGATTTGGATTCGACTTTTACTGGTGTTGCTTCTTTTGTAGTCGATTTGGACACAACTTTCACCGGTTTTGCTTCTTTTGTGGTCGATTTGGATTCAACTTTTACTGGTGTTACTTCTTTTGTTGTCGATTTGGATTCGACTTTTACTGGTGTTGCTTTCTTTGTAGTCGATTTGTACACAACTTTTACCGGTGTTGCTTCTTTTGTGGTCGATTTGGATTCAACTTTTACCGGTTTTGCTTCTTTTGTAGTCGATTTGGATTCAACTTTTACCGGTTTTGCTTCTTTTGTAGTCGATTTAGATTCAGCTGTTACTGGTTTTGCTTCATTTGTAGTCGTTTTGGATTCAACTTTTACCGGTTTTGCTTCTTTTGTAGTCGATTTAGATTCAGCTGTTACTGGTTTTGCTTCATTTGTAGTCGATTTAGACTCTATTTGCTCCGCACTTGTTTTTTTATCGGACGTCCCGGAATCGATAAGTGTCTTGCTTGCTTCCACGGCCGGTGTACGATCAGCTGCAACAGGCTGGGACTGCTTCTTTTGGACTTTGATTTTCTCCGTTCTTCTTTCCTTCGATACGGTAGTATCCTCGGATGTTGCTTTTTCTTGTGGTTGCAGGCCCCAGCTTTTTAGATCCCATGTGCTGCTCTCGGAAGGAACTCGCTGAGGTTCCACGGCTGCGACTTTTTGCTCGTAATCGCCCGCCTTGTATTTCCCCATGTCGGCAGCCAGTTCTGTCAATGCTTGCGCTTTTGTTTGATCGGTCGCAACCACCCGCTGCAGGATTGCATCTGCTTCTGTATTCAAAAACGTAATGGGGTCGAAAAACATTTCTTTCAAATGCTTATAAAATTCATTCGGTACTGCCATATCAATCAATAGTACCTCGTAAGACTCGGCATCAAGAGGATTGGCCTGGTGATACGCATCGATCATGCCGCGCATCCACGTTACATCCCAGACACCCATATCGTCCATCGTGCTCGTAATCAGCTTGCGCAAATCTCGAAATGGCAAATCGTACGATACACCGTCCAAATCGATTACCCACAGCCCACCGGGACCATTCTGTCCGTTTGACCAACCATAATCTTGGTGCACCAGCCCCCAGTGAGGCTCCCCCATCGCAACCATTCTCGGATAAGCTGAAGCATTCAAGCGATTCAGTGCTTCCACGGCCTGCCGTTCGTATTGATCGACCACCGCCAGGATCGATGCGCTTGCGACCGTATCGCGGTATGCCTTGGCCATCTCTCTCATCCAACCGATTTTCTTGGCAATCTTTTGATAGTAATTCGGCCAGCGATATAGACGAGAAGAGTTTTTGGCACCAAACGGGGGCAAGTACCCTTTTGAATGCCGATGGAATTCACCAAGTCCGTAGCATAACTCTTGCGCGCCTATTAAATCCACTTTCGTAGCCGGCGTAAGATTAATCCAGTCCGTAACGATCCAAAGCTTTCCGCCGCTCTCTACAAATAATTTGCCGTCTTTCGCAGGGATCAGTGCCGGTACCCTCGCACCCTGCTGAACCACATACTCCTGCAGTCCCACACTGAACAAGCTGCGCTCTGGATTGCGATGCAAAAGTTTTAGACTGCGCGGACCCTTATTCGTCTCGATCCGCCAAATCGCTCCACCTTTATCTGGCTTGGAAGTGATCAGTGTGCGAGAAGTAACAGACATGTCGTATTGTTGGATGACCTGCTCCGCTATCGCATCTACTTCTGGCGGCACGTGCATATCCCAGTCCAAAGGAGTCGGTTCAGAACCCACCCGAGTATCCCACGGCGTAATCAGATACTGTTCCATTCCATTCCCCCCGCGTTACAATTGGAAATTCCTTACGAATTCTTAATAAACTATTCGTTCTATTTTGAACAGGAAACGGACAAATATCCATGGGGGTAAGCCAATTAAAAAAGCCTTGATCTGTATGCAACTACAGACCAAGGCTTCTATCTAGGATCCTTCCTCACCCTCAACCGATCATCAAGAGCTCTCTGATGTCCTGTTCCGTCAAGCTGGACAACGCTTCTTGGCCAGGCTGGATCACTTCCTGAATGAGGTTCTTCTTTTTCTGCTGAAGTTCAAACATTTTTTCTTCCACCGTACCTTCTGCGACGAGGCGGATGACTTGGACGACATTTTTTTGCCCGATGCGATGGGCTCGATCGGCCGCTTGTTGCTCCACAGCTGGATTCCACCAGAGATCGTAGAGAATCACCGTGTCAGCACCTGTCAAATTCAAACCTGTGCCCCCTGCCTTCAGTGAAAGCAGAAACAGATCTCTCTCCCCCTCATTAAACCGGTTGCATAGCTCAACTCGAGTCGCTGCTGGCGTGTCTCCGTCCAAATAAAAGAACGGAATTCCTTCGTAGCCCAGCTCCCGTCCAATCAGTCCGAGCATTTCCGTAAATTGGGAAAACAACAATACTCGTTTCCCAGTATTGCGGCATTCCTCTAGGATTTCCATCAACTGTTCGAATTTAGCTGAGCTTCCTGCGTAGTCTTCCACAAAAAGAGCGGGATGACAGCACAGCTGCCGAAGTCTCGTCAAGCCGGCAAGAATCTTGATCCGGTTCTTTTCAAAGGTTTCTTTGTCCAAATGCTTCAGGGTCTCTTGTTGAAGCTTTGCCAAATAGGCAACATAGAGCTTTTTCTGTTCCGGCAAGAGCCCGGTGGCCTGGAGGGTCTCGATCTTTTCAGGGAGCTCCCGCAAGACATCTGTCTTCAATCTGCGCAGCAGGAAGGGGCGAATGCGTTTGGCTACCTCTTCTCTGGATAAGTCGTGAAATGCTTTTCGAGCCGGAAATAGCCCTGGAAAGACTGCATCGTAAATCGACCACAATTCATCCAGTCCGTTCTCCACAGGTGTGCCTGTGAGGGCAAATCGATAGCCAGCGTTAATGCCTTTTACCGCATGGGCAGTCTGGGTGGTGTGATTCTTGAAAGCCTGTGCCTCGTCCAGAAACAGCGTATGAAACGAACCCTCCGCATACGTACCAAAGTCTCTGCGCAATAAAGGATACGAGGTAATGACGACATCAACTTGCGACGCATCCTTCAGGATCTGTGTGCGCTCGCCTTTGGTTCCGTCTGCGATGACTGCACGGATCTCTGGTGCAAATTTCTTTAGCTCATTTCGCCAGTTGTAGATCAGGGAGGCAGGCGACACGATTAATGCTGGCTGCTTTCGCTCTCTGATTTGCGGCAGGACAGACACGAGAAACGCAATGCTCTGTACAGTCTTTCCGAGTCCCATGTCATCTGCCAAAATACCGCCAAAGTGATAGTGCGCGAGTGTCTTCAACCACTGATACCCATACACTTGATAGTCGCGCAGGACATTCGCCAGGCTCTCTGGTACCGGAAAGTCCAGATTGTCCGGATTGCGCACATTGTCCAGGAGGCGACGAAACGATTTTCCCACGGTAACTGCTGTGCCTCGGGTATCTCCATCCATCATCGCTAGACCGCGTACGATGGGTAGGCGCAGTTGAGTACCCTGAAAATCCTTCCCTTGGATCCCCATTTCGCTCATGAAGCGTTGTATGTCTTGATATTCAGCACTTTCTAATGGAAGCAAAGCTCCGTTTGGGAGGCGGTAATACTTTCGCTTTTCCTCCAGTGACTGCAATAACCCTCGGATCTCCGCATGTGGAATCCCGTCAATATCAAATTGAAAATCCAGCCAGTTCGTTCGTTCGTCTACGTCCACCCTTATTTTTGGAGGAGCTGAAGCAGTGTGTAATCTCATTTTTACTGCAGAGGTGGCATACACTTTGGCCAACTTTTCCATCTGCGGGACCATCCGATACAAGAAATCATATTCCGCTTCTTCATCTTCCATGTAATAGCCTGCTTCAGTCCTAGTAAATGCACTCTGCTCCATCAGCTCTAAGATTTGCCGTTCCCGTTCTCCATCCCTAACCACAATCAGGTCAGTCCCACGACTTTGCGACGTGTCTTCTAGCGGATTAAAAATGATTTCTCCGTATTGAAATTCCAGTCCAGCAATCAAACGATCCCTGATACGATCCAAATACAGTCTTGCCTGAAGCTGTGTACGTACCAAGCGAGAAGAAACGGATGACGCGATAGACACTATCCCAACCTTCATCAACTCCGGGACGACTTGTACCATAAATGGCTCCATCTGCTCCTGTGAGATTTGAATCTCGTGTCTACGGGAGGCAGCTAGCATGCTTTTTAACTGGGAAATGCGATGGCTCGTACCAGGGGACAGCTTGTGCAGCTTTCCATTGGAAACCGCTACACCATAGGGTTCCATCACGGTAACATGCTCCAGACCCTTTATTTCCATTTGATAGCTGGCCGAGTGTCCCTGATCAAACGAAAAGCTCAAAGGTAGCGGCTCCTCGGATACCGTGATACCCTCGTACGTCCCGCTTTCCAGTTCGAAGGTTACGATCGGAGCGCGCTGAAGAGACTCCTGAAGTTTTCCCCAGGAGATCGGCGGAACCAGTAACGTCCTCGTTTCACCATCGCGATTTTGGATCGAGGAACGGTGAGAAGTCTCCCGATACATCTTTTCATTCTGGAGGATCTCGATCAATTGTTTGAGAACGAGCTCATCTTCCTTTTGGAAACAGTGAAGGGATGGATCGTAGCAGAAGTGGCTAGAGAATTCATATGACATTCCCTGCTCAATCTGCTCTAAGAAATCCTTTATTTTTTTCACAATGTATCGTCGCTTCGAACCAATCTTCAGTTCAATCCCGAACATGTGCTTTTGGTAACCGTACATGACCAGTTTGCAAATAATTTCTACTTCCAATGGCGTTCTGGTATCAAATCGTGTTTTGCCCGTTTTGACGGACGTTTCGGAAAAAAGCCCCAATACGTTGGTCGTCAATTGTTTTTCGAATGCCGAGTCTGTCCGCTCAACTCTGTTTGATTCGCCAGATCCCGCTATGACGGGAGATCTGCCATCCACCTCAAGCTCGAGAATCGCTATGAGAACGGCAGCGATATGCTGGCAGTCCTGATCGTAGGATTGAAGCGATGGACACGTGCAGCTCGCTTCCATTCCATCCTCATCCCATTCCACAGTAACCTGATCACTGACGTTTCCCTTGACCGTCGCTTGATAACTCGGAATGTATGGATTGTATTGGGTGAATGTCACTTTCCCTGCCCGATTGTAGGCTTTTCCTTTTTCATAGGAGATTTTTCCACATCGCTGCTGTATAAGCCTATGGGTCAATTGAACGCTCATCTACGTAATCCTTTCTTTCCAAAAGGGAACAGTGTCCTTTATGTTCTGTTGCTCTCATGATAACAGATTGCCCGCTTTGAAAGACAAAAGAAAAAAGATGCGCCTCTTGACGCACCTCTTTTCAATCCAGCAATTGCCTACACTGCTTACTGGTCTTCTTCCTCCGAACCATCTTCGTCGTCGTCGTCGTCCTCGTCGTCTTCTTCATCTTCGCCGTCTTCAAAAATGGGTTCATTATCCCCTACGAAAGTCCATTTTTTTTTCATTCCGTCTCTGTATTCGATTTTGACTTCTACTTCCTCGATGCCTTCGTCATCTCCGACTTCTTCGTTCAAATACCGCAACCAATTCAGCCCCATGACTTACACCTCCTGGTACTGGATGATTTCACATAGGAAACGTCAGCGATCTCACCGTTGACTTAGATACTATATGACTGGTGTCTCGTAGTTGTATGAGCAGTTGTCCCTCCTGCCCATGCGAAATCCACCCAACTTCATCCGTCGAATGCTTCCAAAGCGATTACATAAATGGAAAGGGACTGGACAAACTTTCATGGACAACTCCGTTAACTGATGGAAAGGACGTGACGTTTTGATGATGGACAAGCTGAATGCAAAGCTGCCAACGCAAAAGCAATCGGGATCCACCTGGCTCCTCTTTTGTATGTGCCTCTTGTTGCTGATGATTTCGCCGATTCACTCCGCCCTCGCCGTTTCCGATCATCCCTATCACTTTGGATTCAAAAAAAGCAAAAACGGACAACTCCCTTCTATTAACGAAGAGGGCTTCAAAAGCATTGTGGATCGACACGGAGCGGTTTTTTTAGGTGATACAGCAAAAAAAGAACTGTACTTAACCTTTGACAATGGCTATGAGAATGGCTATACAGCATCGATTCTTGATACACTTCTCACGCGGAAAGTTCCTGCCATCTTTTTTGTTACGGGTCATTATGTGAAGGATCAGCCCGAGCTCCTGAAAAGAATGGCTGCAGAAGGCCATCTAATCGGAAACCACTCTTGGAGTCACCCTGACATGACCACGATTCCGAACGGCAAAGTCAAAGAAGAGCTGACAAAGGTGAAGGAAGCCGTAGCTCAAGTCACTGGACAAAAAGATATGCGCTACTTGCGCCCGCCTCGAGGCATTTTTAGTGATCGCACGTTGGCCGTATCAAAGGAAATGGGCTATACCAACGTTTTTTGGTCGATCGCTTACCGTGACTGGGATACGAAAGTACAACGCGGTTGGAAATATGCCTACGACAGCGTCATGGCCCAAATGCATCCGGGTGCGGTCATATTGCTGCATTCCGTCTCCAAGGACAATGCCGATGCGCTAGGTGCGATCATTGACGAAGCTCGGAAGCAAGGGTACGAATTCAAAACGCTGGACCAGCTCCCTCCTCGCTGAAATCGAAAAAACTCCCGACAACCATCGCAATCGCGGGTCGCGGGAGTTTTTATTCTTCAGGGGGTTCTTACTCTTTGTCGAGCAAGGACGCTCCGGCAATGCCTGGATGAGTCATTTCGAACGGATCGAGAATCAGATCCAGTTCCTCTTCAGTCAACACATTGTACTGCAGGCACAATTCACGCACGGACTTTCCTGTCAAAATCGCTTCGCGAGCGATCCGTGCCGCTGTTTCATAGCCTAGATGTGGGTTGACAGCTGTGATGACACCAACGCTCTTTTCTACATATTCTTTCATTCGCTCACGGTTTGCCTCGATACCGGACAAGCAATGCTGGGTAAAGACGCGGAAAGCATTGTCCATGATGCTAATGGATTGCAGCAGGTTAAAGACCAGCACAGGCTCCATTACATTCAGCTCCAGCTGCCCTGCTTCGGATGCCAAACAAATGGTATGGTCATTTCCGATTACTTGGAACGCAACTTGGTTAATAACTTCTGCCATCACCGGATTAACTTTACCTGGCATGATCGAGGAACCAGGCTGGCGTGCAGGCAAGGAGATCTCTCCGAGTCCAGCGCGTGGCCCAGATGCCATCAGACGAAGGTCGTTCGCCATTTTGGACATATTCATCATGCAAACTTTCAGCGCAGCGGAAACTTCGGTGTACGCGTCAGTGTTTTGCGTCGCATCCACGAGGTGCTCCGCCCCAGTCAGAGGGAAGCCCGTGATGTCTGCCAGTTGCTTCACAACAGTCGTGATGTAGCTCGGATCGGCATTCAATCCCGTACCGACTGCAGTTGCTCCCATATTTACTTCGTACAAGTGCTGACGAGACTGCTTGATGCGCTTGATATCGCGCTCCAACACGCGGCGATAAGCCTCGAATTCTTGTCCGAGACGGATCGGAACCGCATCCTGCAGGTGGGTCCGACCCATTTTAATCACATCGTCAAACTCGCGTGCTTTTTGGCCAAAGACATCGTGCATACTATCCATGGTAACCAACAGTTTTTCCAGCATGTCCAGGGTGGCGATATGGATGGCTGTCGGAAATGCATCGTTCGTAGATTGAGACATATTTACATGGGTATTGGGGCTGAGATGGAAGTAATCTCCCTTTTTCTCTTCCAGTAGTTCCAACCCGCGGTTTGCAATCACTTCATTAGTATTCATGTTAATGGATGTACCCGCTCCGCCTTGAATCGGGTCAACGATGAACTGATCGTGCCATTTTCCATCGATGATTTCCTGTGCAGCGGTGACAATAGCGTTGCCCAAGCGTGGATTGAGTCGGGATACTTCCATGTTGGCAATCGCTGCGGCTTTTTTTACCATGGCCATCGCGATGATCAGGGATGAGTGAAGACGGTAACCGGTAATCGGAAAGTTTTCCGTTGCGCGCATAGTTTGAACACCGTAATAGGCATGTACGGGAATTTCTTTCTCACCAAGAAAATCCTTCTCAATTCGATACGTTTGTTCTGCCATTCTTTTTCGACCAGCTTTCTGCGATTAGTGGATAAAGCTACCTCTTCATTCTATCATAGAAAAGTCGTTGTGAACGCCCTTGGAACACTATCGCCTGAATTCACGTCTTAGTATGTGAGAAGTCTCACGATAAACTCGACAGAAAAGAGGGATTTCATGAAAAAGGTTTGGATACTCTTATTGACTGTCTTTTTACTGCAAGGGTGTACAAGTACAGGACAGAGCACTCCATCTACACCGGCAGAGCCCGAGAAGCCGCCAGCGAGCGTTCCTTCTCAGCCACCATTAACTGCACCGGAACAACCGCCTACTTCGTCACAGCCGGAGAAACCTGCAACAT
>JARDZO010000009.1 GCA_029240815.1 Brevibacillus sp. | reverse complement strand
ACCGGGCCATTTTCATAAACAATGCGTGCTGTATCGAGCACATGCGCTACAAATGGGTGATGGTAGTCAGAGCGATACGCCTTTTGCCCATTGATCATGGTGACGTGAATGTCATCAAATCCATTTTCAAGCAAATGCTGCTGAACGCACGCGAGAATGTGCTGTGGATCCTGACCTGGTACCAATCGGCAATCGACTTTTGCTTTCGCATTTTTCGGTAGGACTGTCTTTGCTCCCTCACCGGTATAGCCGCTTTCCAGCCCACAAATCGTCATCGTCGGGTGAAAGACCATAGCCTCACGTGGATCTGTCCCTTTTGCAACCGTAATGAGTGGACGCTTTAGGCCATACAGCTTGCTCACAGCGTCTTCATCAAAAGGCAGTTCCGCAACGACTTGCTTCTCCCCATCAGTCGGTTCTTCAATTCCATCGAAGAATCCCTTGACCAGGATCTCGTTCTGCTGGTTTTTCATCGAGGCCAATGCCTGAACCAAGCGCCAAGCAGCATTATCCACGTATGCCCCTACGGAGGAATGCATATCGATATCAGCTCCGACGCATGTCAATTCGAGATACGCCATGCCTTTGATCCCTGCTACCATGCTAATCCTGTCTTCTTCATCTTTTGAGCCAAATTCCCATATGCACGCATCCGCTGCAAACAGGTCTTGATATTCTTTCAAATAAGGCTCCAGATTGGGACTTCCGATTTCCTCTTCGCCTTCAATAAGGAATTTGATATTGCATGGCAGTCCCCCCAGCTCACGATTTAACAGTTGAATGGCAGTCAGACGTGCGACCAGATCGCCTTTGTTGTCCGCGACGCCTCGTGCGAAAAGCTTGCCATCCACAATCACGGGATCAAACGGTTCCGAGTTCCATTCGTTGAACGGCTCAGGCGGCTGAACATCGTAATGGTTGTAGAAAAGCAACGTCTTCGTAGCATCACCATCACTCCCCGCCGCAAAAAATGCGTATACGACGGGGTTTCCACCTAAGTTATCGAGAACTTTTACTTCGCCACCTGCAGCTTGAATCATCTGTGCGACGAAATCAACAGTCTCGGGTATAGCCTTGTGTTGTGCGGAAACAGTAGGAAATCTCAAATATTCCTTGAGTGTCTCAATGGCACCTGGCACGCTTTCCTTTACGAGGCTTACCAGCTGTTCCTTTTCCATTATTGAGCGCCTCCCATAGACCATTTTTCAAGGTGATTATGGAATCCAAAAATTTTCGGCTCGCCCGCGGCAACTTGTTTGGAGTATGCGAAGAAGTCACTATCCGAGTACAGAGAAATCACTGGTACATCTTGATTCCAAATTGCTTGCAGCTCGGTGTAAATCTCTTTGCGTATGTCTGGATTCGGTTCTGCTTTCCCTTTTAGGAGCAGCTCATCCACTTTCGGATTTTTGTACTTCATAAAGTTAAAGGATCCGATCGAGCTGTACAGGGAAGAGACTTCCGGATCGAGGGTGAAAGTAAGTCCCATCAACAGCAGCTCGTAATCGCCAGCTTTCGCTTTTTGCATGATGGTTGGGAAGTCAAATGTAGATACTTTCACTTTCAAACCAATGGCTTTCAGGTTTTGCGTCAAAATATCGGCGGATTGCTCGCGAACTTTATTTCCGAGTGGTACAACAAAGTTCAGCTCACGGTTGAAATCCCAGCCCGCTTCTTGCAGCAATTGCTTCGCTTTCTCTACGTTATAGCTGTATTTCTCCAGATTTTTGTCGAGATAAGGGCTTACAGAAGTGTACGGTCCATCCACGATTTCACCGTATCCACGCAACAGTTTGTCAACAATTTGCTGGCGGTCGAGTGCATACGTGATAGCTTGGCGTACTCGTGGATCCGTAATTTTTTCTGTGTTGAACATCATCGTTTGGAAACCATATTGAGCTTCACTCTTCGTAGTCATGTTTTCAAACTTCTTCACTGTCTCATAATCTTGCGGTGGTATTTTTCCAATTCCGTTACCAATGTTCATTTGCAATTCGCCCGTTTGCAATTGCGCTACGAGGTTTGGTGCAGGCATGATTTTGATAAACAGCTTTTCGAGCTGTGGAGTTCCCAGGTAGTAATCCGGGTTCTTTTCGAATTCGACATACTGATCCTTTTTGTACTGTACAAACTTGAATGGACCGTTTGTTACAGTAGGCTTTTGCATGAATGGATTTTGCGACAAGGCTGCTGGATCAATTTTCTCAAGCGCGTGCTTCGGCAAGATCATCAGCTTGGTACCCAGCTGCTCTTTGATCATATTCGGATCAACAGGAGCTTTGGTTTTGAACTCAAGCGTTTTCTCGTCGATGACTTTGACAGAAGGCAGCTCCGTTTTCCCATCTTCGAGCTTACCTGTGTCTTTTACACCTTCGAACATCGACAGATAGCTACCTACCGAAATCTCCACCTTTGGATTGGCAATCAAATTAAATGTGAAAGCAGCATCCTCGGCTGTTACCGGTTTTCCATCTGACCATTTGGCATCCTTGTTAATTTTGATCGTAAAGGTTTGATTATCTGTAGTCTCGAAGGAATCTGCAAGCTTTGGAACAAACTTCAGCGGCGCTTCCATCTCAAGGAAAGAATCAAACATGAATTTCTCTACAAACTGGGAGGCTACGTCTGCGCTGTTAATCGGGTTAAAAAGAATAGGCGGATTGACCAAGCCGAGGAACATAGTTTTTCCGGCTGCACTGGTAGATGAGCCACCACTGTTCGTCGTTGCGGTACCGCTGTTGCTACCGGTACCACCCGTCGCTGTGTTGCCGCCCCCGCAACCTGCGAGCAGCAAGAGTGAAGCAACTGCTGCAATACTGATGCTTCGATTGACTCTTTTCATTCATAGACCCCCCTATTTTGTTATTACAACCAACCCTTGTTACTTCAAGCTTTTCGGGTCCATCGCATCTCGCAAGCCATCTCCCATGAAGTTTATGGAGAGAACAGCCAGCAGGATCATCATGCCCGGTGGAATCCATAGCCAAGGTTGGGATGACAACACGGTTAACGATTGAGCTTCCGTCAGCATATTGCCCCAGCTTGCTGTCGGCGGCTGAACGCCCATCCCCAAAAAGCTGAGGGACGCTTCCATGATGATCGCCTGTGCGATCCCAAAAGTCGCATTGACCAAAATGGGGGCCAAGCAGTTTGGCAGAATATGTTGAAAGACGATTTTCGGTATTGTATAGCCAAGGGCGATACCTGCCTTGACGTAGTCCATCTCTTTGATTGAGAGAACACTCCCCCGAACAATCCGACAAATGGCCGGCCACCCGAGTAACCCTAAAACGATAATGATGTTATAAAGGTCTGGACCCATAATGCTTACGAGGACTAGAATAACCATGAGGTACGGGAATGACATAAATACGTCCGTGATACGCATGATCACCATGTCTACCCATTTCCCAAAGTAACCGGCCATCGCTCCCAAAACGGTTCCTATCACCACGTAAATTGCAACGGCACCAACCCCTACAGAAAGCGATACTCGCGATGCATAAATCAGACGGCTCAAGAGGTCCCGCCCTACCTGATCGGTTCCGAGGATATGCTCGCCAGATGGCTCCGCCGCAAATTCGCCTGAGATCTCATAAGGATCACTCGGTGAAATCAACGGTGAGAAAATGGCTGACAGAATAATCAAACTAAAAACAATCAAGCCTAGAACCGCGAGCTTGTGCTTGAGGAAGCGCTTGGTGATCATGCGCATGTAGCTTTCCTCAGCACCAAGCTGGGCTTGAACTTTTGACAACGGAATGTCCTTTTCCGTGTGTACATTTGCCATCGACATAGATGTCCCCCTTTCCAACGTTCGTCATCAATCGTACTTAATTCGTGGATCTGCTACCGAGTAGAAGATATCGGCCAACAAGTTGGAAGACAGCACGGCAATTGCTGCCAGGAAGTTGATCGCCATCAGGGTTGGATAATCGCGAGAGCCAATGGATTGAATCGTCAGCTGTCCGAGTCCTGGCCATTGGAAGACCTGTTCCGTTACGACCGCACCGCCAATCAGGACGGATACATCGATACCGATTACCGTAATAATGGGAATCAGGGCATTCCGGAATCCGTGCTTGTTAATGACGAAGAATTCACGCAATCCTTTGGAGCGAGCGGTACGCAGATAATCTTGACCGAGAATGTCCAGCATACTCGAGCGAACGTATCTCACCATCCGCCCTGCAATTCCTGCTGCAAGTACCAGGGCTGGCATGATCAGATGTTTGAAAGTATCGCTGAATCCACCATCACTCCCGAGTGTATTCATACCACCCGTTGGCAACGAGTGCATCTGAACCGCGAAGATGTAGATAAATCCGAGTCCCAGGAAAAAGTGGGGAATGGAGATGCCCAGAAAAGAAACCGATGTAGAAAAGTAATCCAGCCAGGAATACTGTTTGGTCGCGCTCAAAACGCCAATCGGAATAGCAATGAGATACGCGACGATCAGAGCCGTTCCCATCAACAGGAGCGTCGGGCCGATCCGGGAAGAAACCATGTTCAGTACGGGCTCGTAGGTCGAAAAGGAATATCCGAAATCTCCTTGGACCAAATTGCCTAACCAGCGAAAATATTGAACATAGATCGGATCATTCAGTCCCAATGCCTCTTTTTTCAGCTCAATGTCAGCTTGCGTCGTATCCGGGTTCACAAACATTTCTACCGGGTTTCCAGGCGCCAGATTTACGATAAAAAAGCTGAACACGGTAACACCTAAGAGGACAGGAATCGCGATCAAAAGTCGTCGAATGATGTATTGAAACAAGGTATCCCCTCTCCTTTCTGTCAGCCTAGTGGAAAATGGCAGGCTACGGTATGTTGATCGCCTTGCAAAACGGGAGCTTGCGTACGACAAATATCTTGGGCCAACGGGCAGCGGGCGTGGAAGCTGCAGCCTTTGGGTGGATTTGCCGGACTCGGAACATCTCCCTCCATGACGATCCGTTCCCTGTTCCTCATATGCGGATTGGGGATGGGATACGCATGAAGCAAGGCCTGCGTGTAGGGATGACGAGGATTTTTAAAAATGTCTTCGGTTTTGGCCAGCTCCACGATCTTGCCCAGATACATGACCGCAATGCGATCACTGATGTACTTAACGACTCCGAGACCATGGGCGATAAACAGATACGTCAGCTGAAATTCCTTTTGCAGATCTTTTAGCAGATTCAATACCTGCGCCTGGATGGATACGTCCAGAGCTGATACGGGTTCGTCGCACACAATCAGCTTTGGCTGTAGGATCAGCGCTCTCGCGATTCCGATGCGCTGCCTTTGGCCTCCCGAGAATTCATGCGGATACCGGCTCTTGTGGAACTTGGACAATCCGACGATCTCCAAAATATCGTCTACTTTTTTTGTGACCTCACTCTTGTCTACCAGTTTGTGTGCCAATAGCGGTTCTGCAAGCAAGTCGCCGATTCTCTTTCTCGGATTCAAGGAAGAGTATGGATCCTGGAAAATAATTTGCAGGTCTGTACGGACTTTCCGTAGTTGGGTTGGCGACAAAGTAGTGAGTTCTTTCCCCTCAAAAATGACCCTGCCTTCCGTTTGCGGGTCCAATTGAACGATCGCTCGTCCAGTCGTCGATTTACCACAACCCGATTCACCCACGAGAGAGATCGTTTCTCCTTGATAAATCGTTAGATTAAGACCATCGACAGCTTTCACCTGACCGACTGTACGAGAGATGATTCCTTTTTTGATCGGGAAGTATTTTTTGAGATTTTGAACTTCCAACAAGGGTGTAGGTACATCTGGAGTTGTCATGCTCATGCAATCACCTCTGTCCTTGATTGGATAGGGGCTCGCTCGGAATCATCTTGGTGTAGCCAGCAGCGAACGCGGTGGTCGCTGTGGGGTTGGATAGGCAGCAATGGAGGTTTTTCGTGTGCGCATTTTTCTGTAGCGTATTGGCAGCGTGTATGAAAACGGCATCCTTGCGGCATTTGGTGAATCGTCGGAACCGTTCCGGGAATCGAGAATAGCCTCTGACCGCTGTCATGCTCTAGGTGGGGGATTGAATCCATTAATCCTTTGGTATAAGGGTGCTTGGGGTCATCGAATAACGTGTATACATCTGCTTCTTCTACTACTTGACCGGCGTACATGACCAATACTTTGTCTGCCATTTCCGCAATCACTCCCAAGTCGTGGGAGATAATCATGATGGCTGTGTTCGATTCTTGACGCAGCTTTTTCATCAGCTCCAGGATTTGTGCCTGGATCGTGACATCCAGCGCTGTCGTCGGTTCGTCGGCAATCAGCAATTTGGGCTTACAAGACAACGCCATGGCGATCATGACCCGCTGCCTCATTCCCCCCGATAGTTTGTGAGGATACTCGTCGATGATTTCTGACGCACGTGGAATTCCCACCCTCATCAACATCTCGACTGCATAAGCCCTTGCTTCTTTTGCTGGCAGCTTCAAGTGTAGATTGATCAACTCCAGCATTTGATTGCCAATTGTGAAAACCGGATTCAAGGAAGTCATCGGCTCTTGAAAAATCATGGAGATTTCATTTCCGCGAATTTGCCTCATGTCCGCTTCCGTCAGCTTCGTCAAATCCTTATCGTTAAAGGTGATCGAGCCTTTTTTGATAAAACCCGAACTTCCCAGTAATCTCATCAGGGACAGAGACGTCACACTCTTGCCGCAGCCCGATTCGCCGACAATTCCGATGGTCTCTCCTGGCTTTAGGTGAAAGCTCACTTCCTCCACGGAGATGACCTCGCCTTTATCTGTCTTAAACGCAGTCTGGAGCTTTTCTACTTCCAGAAAGTTTTTTTCCAAGCCTCACGCACCCCCGTCGTTGTCGTATTTATTTGTCCTCTACAGTGCAGCTTCGGGAACTTGCTCTGTCTCTGTTTCCACTGCGTAATGGTAGACGAGGGCAACCAATGCTTTTGCTGCGTGCACCATGGCCTGTTCGTCAAAGTCAAACATCGGGTGGTGATGCGGGTAATTCGCTCCGATCTCTTCATTCCGCGCGCCTGTAAAGAAAAACATTCCCGGCTTTTCACGCAGATAGTAGGCAAAGTCCTCGCTTCCCATAATCGGCGTCATTTCCACCAATTGGCTCTCATTTGCAAAATGCTTGACCGTATCGAGGAAAATATCTGTTTCCTCTGAGTGGTTAAACACCGCCGGATAACCAGCTTCATAGGTCAATTGGCAATCTGCATGCAATGCCTGACTGATTCCATTCACGATGTTCGTTACTTCCCGCTCCATATGTTCTCTGACATTCTCGTCAAATGAACGTACCGTACCTTTTAGAACAGCTGAATCTGCGATCACGTTTGCTGCATTTCCAGCGTGGAACGATCCAACAGATAAGACAGCCGCTTTTTGTGGGTTGATTTGTCTACTGACGATATACTGCAACTGATTGATGAGCTGTGCCCCAATCGCTACTGCATCTATCGTTTCATGCGGAGATGCGCCGTGTCCGCCTTTTCCCTGGACCTTGATCTCAAAAGCATCTGCGGCTGCCATTGCGTATCCTTTGCAGTATAAATAGGTACCCGTTGGCGCTTGGGACGTGAGATGGGTGCCGAAAACCACATCGACGCCGTCCAGACAACCGTCCGCAATCATTTCGAGCGCACCACCTGGCGCAAGCTCCTCCGCGTGTTGGTGCAGGAGAACCACGTTCCCTGAGAGCTTGTCCCGATTTTCACTCAACACTTTTGCCACCGCGAGTAATGTTGCTGTGTGTCCGTCATGACCGCAAGCATGCATGACGCCTGGAACTTTTGACTTGTAAGGGACATCTTTTTCGTCGGGTATGGGGAGAGCGTCAAAGTCTGCCCGCAAGGCGATCGTCTTTCCAGGCTTTGCACCGCGAATGGTACCCACGACGCCTCGGCCACCGACATGTGTTTTCACGTCAATGCCGTAACTCTCCAGAATGCCTGCAATCATCTCGGGTGTCTCCACTTCTTGAAACGAAAGCTCAGGATATTGATGCATATGTCTTCTCCACTCGACCATTTGCTCGTACATCGCCTCAATCTGCGTAAACCAGTTATTCAGCATTCGGACTCCCCTTTCAACTGTTTGGTCAAAATCCATATTTTGAGTATACGAATATTCAGATATAGATTCAATTAAATTTTTCAGTCTATTCTGAATTAAAAATATATTATGAAAACGTTTTCATTGTTGATTTCACTCCATTGTAATCGCTGTCAGTCCATCGGAAAACTCGGAATTAATTGTTTCAGAAAAAAAGAAACGCTCGTTTGACGTTCCTTTTTTTTCAAATGATTATTCCATAACGACTTTCTCCGCTGTGTGCAAATACGTGTCGAACCATTCTGCTGTATATTGCAGGCGTAATACGCGTTGCTCCGGGTCGCCGCTCCGTGACAGCTCGTGGCTAGCTCCCGGGAAGCGGATAAAGCTAACTGGCGCTTTTCCTTGATGCTGCAAGGCGATGTACAGTTGTTCCGCCTGCTCGATCGGGCAGCGGTGATCCTGTTCTCCGTGCATGATAAGCAACGGAGTTTCGATGTTGGCCACGTGGCGAATAGGTGAATGCAGCCAGAGCTTTTCCGGATTCGTAAACGGATTGCCCTGAATTTCTTCTGCAGAGAAGTAGTAGCCGATGTCGCTGACTCCGTAAAAACTGAGCCAGTTGCAAATGCTTCTATCGGTCACCGCAGCTTTGAAAAGATTCGTCTGGCCAACGATCCAGTTGGTCATAAATCCACCATAGCTGCCCCCTGCAACACCCAACCGATTCGTGTCAATGAAGTCGAATTGACCGCATGCGTATTTGACTGCGCTCATCAAATCGAGGTAATCATTCCCGCCGTAGTCGCCGCAGCACGCCTGAACAAATTTTTCACCGTAGCCAAAACTGCCGCGCGGGTTTGTATACAGGACTGCATAGCCTTTTGCCGCTAGTAATAGGAACTCATGGAAAAATGTATTGCCGTACATGGAATGAGGACCGCCGTGAATCTGCAGGACCATCGGGTATTTTTCGCCTTCCTGAAAGCCGACCGGTTTCAGCAGCCAGCCGTGCAGCTTCCAGCCATCCTGCCCTTCGTACTCCAGTTCAATCGGCTCAGGTAAATCCAGCTCAGCCAGCAGCTCGTGGTTTACATCAGTCAGGCGTACTTCTTCACCTGTCTCGAGATTCACTTCAAACAAGTCACCTGGCGTAAACGGATCGCTGACAGCTATCACTGCCGTATGGCTCTGTTCATGCAGGGTGAAGCCATAGATATTGCGTGCTCCCCCGATGACTTGGGTAATCGTTCCATCAAGTGTCGTATGGTATAAGCTGGAATTCCCACGCTCGCTCGCGATGAAATACATGCCGGAACCGTCTTCTGTCCACACGCCTCCCGGATTCGGATGACCAGGAGAGCGTACGTCTCCGATCGTTGAATCCCCTACCTGAACGTCCCAGTCAGCGGTGATACATATCTGAGTGCCTGTTTCCAAATCCGACACCCAGACGTTTTTTTGCGTCGCAATCAGCTGCGTAGGAGACTCGCTGCCGATATACGCCAATTTTTCCCCATCGGCTGACCAGGTCGGAAAAAAGAACGTGCCCATACTGCGGGTCAGCTTTTTCCATTCGCCCCCATTGACAGGAACGAGGTACACGTCGACGCTATGTTGAAGGTCTGTATTCTCCACTTGGTTGGCCGTAATCGCGAGCCAATTGCCATCAGGAGACCATGTTCCTACCGTGTGGTGGTAGTCGCCATGAGTCACTGGCGAGTTCTCGCCCGTTTCTACGTCTACCACGGCAATTTGTTTGGAGGTGTCGTACACAAAGCCCAGATCATCCGACTTGTATTTCATGCGGTTGACCACGATCGCTTTCTTCGGTGCTTCTTTTTTCTCATCCGTTTCCAAATCCGCAAACGAATCTTCTGGCGTCATCATGGACGAAAAGGCAATTCGCTTGCCATCAGGAGACCATACTGGGTTCGCAGCGCCTGTTTTACATCGGGTTAACTGCCTCGGTTCCCCGCCTTTGGCGTCTATCAGCCAGATCTGGGACTTGCCGGAGCGCTTGGAGATAAAGCAGATTTGCGACCCATCTGGAGACCAGCGCGGGAAAGAATCGCGGACGGCTCCTTCGGTCAAAGCGATGACGCTCTTCTCTGCTAGAGACTGAACAAACAAGTGTGTCCGGTACGCATGATCGTCGTCTACCATCGACTGCACATAAGCTACTGCCGTCCCATCAGGAGATAACTGCGGGTCACTCGCATAACGAATCCGATAAAAATCTTCAGCGGTAATGCCTCGTTTGTTCTGTACCATTGTCCTTCACTCCTCGTCAGATTTGGAATTTGCCAATTGATGCAGAAAAAACTCCGTTATCTTATGATTCATCGTGATGTGATTGGCCAGTTTTTCGGTCATATGCCCTTCATCCTCAAAGATATGCAGGTCAACCTCTTGTCCTCTCGCTTTCATGTCTGTCACCAGCTGTTCCGCCTCACTGACGGGAACGCGAGTATCATTGCGACCGTGGAAGACAAGCAACGGGGCATTGATCTTATCCGAATGATTCAGAGGTGCGATTTCTTCAAAAAAGTCACTGTCTTCCGCTAGAGAGCCGTATTCTGCTTCGCGTAGGCTACGTCTCCACTCTCCTGTATTTTCCAAGAAAGTCCGGAAGTGAGAGATCCCTACGATATCCACTCCCGCAGCCCAAATATCCGGAAAATGGGTGAGCGCTGCCAGCACCATAAAGCCTCCATAGCTGCGCCCCATAATCCCTATCGCATGCGGATTTACTTGCTCCAGACCAGACAGCGCCTTTGCCAGCCAAGCGAGATCGGCAACGGAGTCCATACGTTTTCGCTTGTCGTCTAGCTGCACATAGGTACGACCGTATCCCATACTGCCGCGGACATTTGGTGCTACCACGATGAAGCCCTGATTCGCCAAATATTGAAAGACAGGATGGTACTCAGCACGAATCTGGCTTTCAGGTCCACCATGGACATAGACCACGACTGGACTATGGAGAGCTTGTCCTTTTGCGTAATAGAAATAAGGCACTTCCAGACCGTCGAAGGAACGGAAAGATTTTAGCTCAGGCGATATCAGACTGGCCTCGATCTCCTCTGATTTGCCTATGTACGTAATCTGCTCGCACGTTTCGGTCTGTATCGAATACGTCCAGATATCACCAGGCATCGTTGGGCTTTTCAAAGTAAAGGTCAGCTGCTCCTCTGAAAGCCAAGCAACGGATTGAATAACCCCAAACGGTACATTCGCTGCCTTCACCAATACGTGATCTTCCACGGAGAAGAGAGTCAGTGTAGAAATACCGCCCTCATTTGTTGTGAATGCGATCTGCTGTTCGTCGCGTGAAAGCACCACGTCCTCGATATCCCAGCCAGGAATATGAACCAAACACTCAAGCTCCGGACTATCAAAGGTAAACCGGCACAGGGCCATCGTATCCTCGTCTCGATCTGTGACGAGATAGCCTCCCTTTCCGTCCTCCGTCAATGCCAACGAAAGATAGCGGGCATGCCGATTGCAGATTGACAGCCTGCTTGCCGATCTAGTCTGTAGATCTAAAAGATACAGGGCATTGTCAATATTGGTTTCTTGCACGCTGAAAATGAGTCCATTTCCATCCGGGAGCCACGCCACGGGAACGCATCGCCCGTCATACTGAAACACTTCCTCGTACTCGCCTGTCTCGACTTGTTGAATAAACAAATCAAAGCAGCGGGGGTGACGTCGGTTGCTAGACCAGACGATCTTATCGCCGCATGGAGACCAACCCCCGAGGTAGTGAAAATGCGTGGGAGATTCGGTCAACGTTTTGACGACTTTCCCTTGTTCTGTGAGCAAATAGAGCTGCTGTCGCTCATCTCCTCGGCAGTCACTACCGACTATCGTTTTTGTTCCACAGGGAGAATGGTCGTAGTCCACGATCCGATCGGGCAAAAATGTGACCTGTTCTGGGCGCGACTGTTTTTCATTCCAGCGCCACAACTGAGCATTACCCGAGATTTTACTGAGAAACGTCCATTCCTTTTGTTTGGGTACCACTTTCATTTGATAGGCAGACTGTACTTGTAAATAGTCCAAAATCATGTGTCATCACCCTCTCGTCGTTTTGTCCTCCCTTTCAACCAGTTCCACGAAAGAGAGGGTTATCCTTCCCAAGCGAAACATATTATCTGTATTTTGCGGCATTTATCCGTGCGCGTTCGCAAAAAAGCGCAAGCCAGCAGTCCATTCCTGCCAGCTTGCGCTTTTACATGATTTTCATGGATTTTGTTCGATCCCCTACCAGCTGTGTTTGCTTTTTCCTCGTCGATTTCTGGGAGCGTACGGATGCCACGATGACACCCGTCACGATCAATAAAGATCCTCCTACCTGAATGGCCGTCACCTGAGAGCCTAAAAGCAAAAATCCGACTAGCATCGCTACAAACGGTTGCAAATTGAGGAAGATCGCTGCTTTCCCAGTACCCACGACCTGCAGCTGTTGATTCCAGACCAATCCACAAACGCCCTGCATGAAGATAGCGGTCAAAATAAGCATGGCCCATGCCCATACCTCATGACTAATATGCGATGTTGGATCAATGGTCAAAAAGGCAGCCGGGGTAAGAAACAACGTTCCTACCGTAGTCGAGTACACCGTGGAGATAAACGGATGCATCGTCTCTGTCAGCTTGCGGATGATGATCATCGATGAGGAGAAGGTAATCATGGCAATCACAATGAGCATGACACCTTTTGAAATCGTTAATCCTGCACCAATCCCGACTACGCAAAATGTTCCCAATAGAGCTACTGCGGAACCAATCTTCATGCGCCGAGTAAATTGCTCCTTTAGAAAAAAGGAGGCTAAAATGGCTGTGACGATTGGAGACATGGACAAGATCAGTGACGCGGTGGTGGCATCCGTGGTGAGCAAGCCGTTGAAATAAGCAGTCTGATTAGCCAACGTTCCAATGAGGCCAAGCAGAATCAGCAAACCCCATTCTCTCGGCTTGATTTTCACAAATTTCTTCGTGATCCACGCGTAACTGAGCAAAAACAGGGAGGTAAACATCAGTCGAACATCTGCCAAAAACAGGGGGGGAAATTCTTTGACCAGCATGCTTCCGAATACAAAATTACTTCCCCACAGCGTGACACAAAAAAGCAACAGCAAGTATGATCGAATCATGGTCTAGCCTTCTTTCGCCCGTTACATTCAATTCTTCGCTACGCTATCGTACACGAGAGTTTCGTAAAAGTCCATGAGATTTGCAACCATATTTTTTTGGTAAAGATGTTCTGATTTACACAGGTGCTGCCAATGAAAAAACCGAGCGAGCCAAACGTTTATAAGAGTCTAAACGTTTTTCGTAATCGGGAATGTCCGTTATGATCATGAGTTCATCCGCTTGAAATTTTGTGACGAGATCTTGTAGTAGTGGCGTTAATTGTTCAGGAGTGCCGATCATCATTTTCCTGGAACGACTCCCTGTTTCTCTTTCGCTTATCAGCTTGGAAGCCTCTTCCCGCGATGCAGCGCAATACACGCTCACTGCTATGATGACTTGCGGCTCCTCATGATGTCGGGAAACACGAAACTGCTCCCGATAATACGATATGGTCTCATCCCCGGGCTGATCACTCATAAAATGGCCAAACACGTAGCCTGTCCCATAATTTGCGGCGAGCTCAGCACTCTTGCGATTGGTGCCGAGCATCCATAATTGCGCTGGAACGGGTGGTGTGGGTCGAGCGATCACCGGCTGTCCTTCTACTGTAAACTCATTCCATAAAATTGCGGACAAGTCTCCCACCAATTCTCCCATCTTACCTACTTGGGCAAGAAAATTGCCGCTAATGGCCAGTGAAGCATGAGCGGATCCACCCGGTGCGCGTCCAATCCCCAGGTCTATCCTTCCCGGGTACAACGTGGCCAGCAGGGCAAAGGCTTCCCCCACTTTATAAGGACGGTAATTTGGCAGCAACACCGCCCCAGAGCCAACCCGAATATGACTTGTCTTTGCGCCAATGTGCGCCAGCAGAACTTCGGGAGTTGACGAGGCAAATTGTGGCATGTCATGATGCTCAGAGACCCAGTAGCGTGTATAACCGAGTGCTTCCGCGATTTGCGCGAGAAGGACGGATTGCTGCAAGGCCACATGGGGATCGGCCTCCTGATAGATGGGAGAGAGATCAAGTACGCTGGCCCTAATTCCATTCATCAAGACAGCAACACTCCTTTCCAATCAATGTTAGGTCCCATTCTATTAGATGAAAGTAAAATATATAGTTTTTCCGTCCAAGGATCAAGGAAACAATGCGGGAGAAGGAGGTGTCATATGAACGATCGAATCACTATCCCAATCTGGGCCATCGGATCTTTTCTCGTCCTGATGAATACTACCATGTTCAACGTTTCCTTGCCCAGTATCATTGCGACTTTGCACATCGATGCGGGGCTCGGCTCCTGGATCGTTTCCGGTTACTCCATCGCATTCGCTCTTTCTACGATTATTTTCAGCAGGCTGTCAGACAGTCTCCCGATACGAAACTTGCTTACGATAGGACTTATCATACTTGGCGTTTCCTCAATCATCGGGTATATGGCAGACAGCTTTACTTTTATCTTGCTAGCACGACTGCTACAAGCATGTGGCGCTGGGGCTGTTCCCGGACTTGGGATGATCCTCGCCAGCCGTTATATACCAGTAGAGCGCCGAGGTAGAGCAATCACCGTACTGGCCTCCGGTAGCATATTGGCATTCGGTCTAGGCCCTGTCATCGGAGGAGTTCTCACACAGGTAATGGGTTTCCACGGACTGTTTTTAATCATTTGCTTGGTCTTCGTGCTGATACCTGTTTTGTGGCGATTGTTGCCCAAGGAGACTTCTCAAAAGCTGCAATTTGATTTTGTCGGAGCCATTTTGACTGTCATCGCTACGGCGAGCCTGTTGCTTGCCCTGACGCAGCTGTCTTTTCTCTATCTCCTGATTGGAATCGCAGCAATCGTCGCGAATGTCCGTCATCTGCGTCATAAAGAAAAGCCCTTCATTTACCCTGCTCTACTCTCGCATGCCGGCTATCGAAAGCTTGTCATGATCGGCTTTTTTGCCTTTATCTTGAATATGTCCAATCTGTTTCTCATGCCACTGGTGCTCTCGCAGGTTTTCCATCAAAGCGCTGCTGCCATCGGATTGACGATTTTTCCTGGAGCGATATTGTCCAGTCTCGTCATCCCGTTTATTGGACGATTGATTGACAAGCACGGAAATTTTCGTTTTTTGCTGGGCGCACATTTCGTCTTGATCATTTCCATTCTGATAACAGCAGTTTTTCTGCCACACTCGCCACTGGTTATCCTCTTTTCATACGTATTGTTTGCGCCTTCTCTCTCCACAGTGACCTCGACCCTCTCCAATGAGGTTTCGCAAATACTGCCCAAGCAAATGATCGGGGCTGGAATGGGACTCTTGCAGCTGTCTCAGTTTTTAGGAGGCTCCTTTTCCGTGGCTTTATGCGGATTGCTGTTAAGCTGGGAAAAGGGACTACCGGCGCATGCGGCTTTCCAAATCGTTTTCTTTTTACTATTTCTGGTTCTGCTCGGAGCGATTGTCATGGTCTTTCGCTACCGAAGTACACGACAAGTACAATCTGAAGCCTAGGCGAAAAAAGACAACGTCATGCAAGGCATCGCGCCTCGCAGTCGTTGTCTTTTTTTATTCGTTCTGTGCTGTCGCTATCCTTCGTGCTTACAAATCTCTCATCGTTGGGGGCAGCTCTCTAAAGCCTTTTGTTTTGAATGCAAGCAGAATCACACCAACGACCATCCAGCTTGTCCCAACTGCAAACGTTTTCCAGTCAAAGCCCCACCAAACGAAGCCGATGACGAGGAAGCCAAGCCATGGGAGCAGGCAATAGTTGATGATGCCCTTCATGTCTCTTTTCCGCTTCTTCACAAAGAAGTACGCAAAAACGGAAAGATTCAGCACCATGAAGGATGTCAATGCACCGAAGTTAACCAACTGTATGATCGTCTCGATCGGCATAAACATCGCGATGAAGAAGGACGCCGTTCCGACGAAAATGGTCGCATTGAATGGCGTTTTGTATTTCGGGTGAATTTTGCCCAAGAATCCGGACATGGGCAGCAGCTTATCGCGGCTCATCGAATAGATAATACGCGAAATGGCGGATTGAATAGCTAAAGCGTTTGCGATCCCTACCGCAGCGACGGCAATCAGGATCAGCGCGTAGTAAAGGAACTCTCCACCGACCTCCCGTGCGATGTCAAAGTAAGCCATATCTGGGTCAAGGTTGGTGTAATCTGGGTGAGCCAGTGCAGCCAGATAGGTTTGCACCATAAAAATCGTACCGATCAGCACCAAGGTTGACACGGTAGCTCGCCCAACGGTTCTACCGGGATTTTCCACTTCTTCAGACAGCGTCGAAATGACGTCGAATCCTAAGAAGCCCAGAACCGCGATGGAAGCAGCGCTCGCGATAAAGCCAAGGTCAATCTTGTCGGCTTGGAACAACGGTGCCAAGGAGAGACCTCCTGCCCCATGCCCGTCGATAAACACAAATTTGAAAGCAAATCCCATAAATACGAGAAGGATGGCAATCTCCAAAAACAGAAAGATCTTGTTCGTCGTTGCTGTCAGCGTAATTCCTCGAGCAGTCACAAACGTATTAATAGCAAGAAACACCAAGACAATGACCGGACTAGGTATGGCAGGAATAATGCTGTTCAACCACATCGCCGAAAATGCCGTCAGCAATGCTGGGGCCATCAAATAATCGACTGCGATCAACCATCCGGTTACAAACCCGATATGAGGGTTCAAACCACGTTGTACATACGAGTAAACAGAACCTGCAATGGGAAACTCATTACTCATTTTGCTATAGCTGAGAGCGGTA
Source organism: Brevibacillus sp. (assembly GCA_029240815.1). The sequence continues at coordinate 26,185 of JARDZO010000009.1, read as the reverse complement.
AAGACCATAGCGATGACCCCGACCAGATAAACGATCGGAACCATCCCTGATGTTTCATGTGCAATCATCCCATACACCTGAATGGGTGCGATCGGAAGCATCGTGATCAGACCGTAGATGACAAGATCCTTGAACGTAAGGGCACGTTTCAACTCCTGTTTGTAGCCAAGGTTCGTGCCACCCTCGGGTGTTTGCACTTCTGCAGTGGCATTTGACATATGCAACACCTCTTTTTGTTTAAAATAGTCTAAGCCTGATACCACCGAAGCGGCGTGGCGTTACTCGATCGTTAACGCCACATATTTCAGTTCCATGTATTCCTCAAGCCCTTGGTGACCGCCGACTCTGCCGATCCCACTTTCCTTTACGCCACCGAATGGCGACTGAGGATTCGCAAGAGAGGTCCCGTTGATCGCCAGATTTCCTACCTCGAGTCCATCAATCATGCGGAACATCCGCGCAGCATCTTTGGTGAACACATAGGCAGCCAATCCATAAGGCGTATGGTTGCAACGCGCCAGGACTTCAGCTTCATCCGTAAAAGTAAGTACTGGAGCGACCGGGCCAAAGATTTCACGCTTTGTCAATTCCATTTCCGCGGTCACACCATCGAGCAGGGTGGGGGCATAAAAATATCCGCCCTGCAGCCCCTCATCCGTCACACGTTTGCCACCGACAACGAGCTTTGCTCCTTTTTCCACTGCTTCGCGCACCAGTGTCTCGACTTTATCCAGGTAGCTTGGGTCAATCATCGGGCCAATCTGTGTGCCTTCCTCTGTGCCGATACCTACTTTGAGGTTGCGAATCTTTTCTGACAGCTTTTCAACGAGCTGCGGACGAATCGATTCGTGGGCGTAGATCAAGTTGATCCCGTTGCAAACTTGTCCGCAATTCTCGAATTTGTTACCGATGATGGCATCGACAGCCTTTTCCAGATTGGCATCAGGGAAGACGACGACAGGTGCATTTCCGCCCAGCTCCAGCGTTAGACGCTTTACATTGTCAGCCGCTTGGCGCATCAAGATTTTGCCTACCTCCGTCGAACCGGTGAACCCTATTTTGCGCACGCGCGGATCGGCTGACAAGGTAGTACCTATTTCCTCCGCTACGCCAGTCACAACATTGGCTACACCTGCCGGAATACCGGTTGCCATCAGGAGATCGATCAAAGCGATGGCAATAAGCGGTGTCTGTTCGGCCGGCTTCAGAACGAAGGTGCAGCCTGCTGCAAGTGCAGGTGCTACTTTGTTCGCCACAATGGCGCCTGGGAAGTTCGCGGGAGGAATTAATCCAACTACACCGATTGCTTCTTTAAACACCATCAGGCGTTGTCCTTGACGAGAAGCTGGAATAATCTCACCATACGCACGCTTACCTTCTTCTGCATACCAGCGAATGTAGACCGTTGTCCCAAAAATTTCGCCTCTTGCTTCCTCAAGCGGCTTCCCTTGTTCCGTCGACAACAGCCATGCTAGCCGTTCCCAGTCTGCCAGAATGCGTTCCGCCCAATCTAGAAGGTATGATGAACGCTGATCAGCTGGTAGCTTTGACCAAGCCGGGAATGCTTTTGCTGCTGCATCAATCGCCTGCTGGGTTAATTCCTTGCCACCGCGGGGAACGCGTCCCATCGGCTTTCCGTTCGCTGGATTGATGACATCCATCGATTCTTTCAGAAATACTTTTTCCCCATTGATCCAGGCATAGTTCCAGTCGTCATGTTGAATCGGGTTCATCGTCTGTTGCCCTCCTTGTCATTGCGTACGAAAAAACGATTCGGTTGCGTTAAATAAACTCAAAATATTTTTTCCGTTCCCAGTCTGTTACCTCAAGGAAATAATCGTTCAATTCATTATTGGCAGCTGTCAGGTAATGCTCAACCACATCATCCCCAAAAAGCTCGCGAGCGATTTTACTTTGCGAAAGCTTTTGGATCGCTTCTGCCAAATTGGAAGGCAAGCGTTTGACGCCAGAAGCACTGGAAGCATCTCCTTTCGTCGGTGCTTCAATGTCGATTTTGTGTTCGATGCCATACAGTCCAGAAGCCAAGCAAGCTGCCAGTACGAGATAATGATTGGCATCGGAGCCAGGAATCCGGTTTTCGATGCGGCATGATTTGCCATGTCCATCTACGCGGAAAGCCGTCGTGCGATTATCCTCGCCCCATGTCTGCGTATTCGGCGCCCCTCCCGTATTTGCCAAACGCTTGTACGAATTGATGAATGGCGCATAAAATAGCATGAGCTCAGGAGCAAGGGCCATCATACCTCCGAGGAAGTAGCGCCCAGTGTCAGACAATTTATACGGATGGTTCGCATCGTAAAACATGTTGTTTCCTTCCAGATCCCACAAGCTAATGTGCGTGTGTCCGCTGCTGCCAGAAGCATCCGTATCATGTTTCGCCATGAACGTCACCATGAGGTTGTTCAGGGCCGCAATCTCTTTAATGCCATTTTTGTAAATGGCAGTCCGGTCGGCCATCTCCAATGCTTCCGCGTATTGCACATTCAACTCAACCTGGCCGTTACCCCATTCTCCTTTTAGTGCTTCCACAGGGATTCCCGCCTCTTCCAGATATCGAGCAAGCTGGCCGAGGAACCAATCATCCACATTGAGACGATAGATCGAATAGTCTACCGGATAAGAAAAGAGCGGCTGCAAATTCGAAAAGTTCTTTTCGCGAGCAGAATCAATCGTTTCTTTGAAAATATGAAACTCGATCTCTGATGCGGCATAGGAGCGGTAGCCCAACGCTTCTGCCTTTGCCAATTGCTTTTTCAAGATATTCCGAGGTGCAATCGTTACTTCCGAGCCGTCCTTGTTGTAAATATCGCCAAGCACAACCGCATTTTTCGGAATCCAGGGGTAGGTGCGCAATGTCGACATGTCCGGAACGACTTTGATATCATGCAGCCCTGTATCAAAGTTGCAGAACTTATAGTTCTCCGCATATTTCAGGCTGACATCCCAGATAAAATTGATTGCGCATGTATGAATCCCGCTGATGGCATCATCTAAGAAGTAGCGAACCGGCACTTTTTTTCCGAACAGCTTTCCTTGCATATCTACACCGGCAACCGTAATCATGTCGATTGTTCCATTCTGGTATTGATCCTTTAATGCTGCGAGATCAAGCTTACCCAAGGCGCTCACTCCTTTTAGTGTATGATCGACAGTGTTTAGTGAATCGTCCAGCCGCCATCTACGACAAGCGTGCTGCCCGTTACGTAAGAGGCTTCATCCTGTGCAAGGAACAGAACAGCATTCGCAACATCCTGAGGTTGTCCGATACGTCCTACTGGCAGACGCTCCAAGATCCACTCTTTCACTTCTGGAATTTCCAAACCTTTCTCCGTGAACGGGGTTTGAACTACACCAGGAGCGACCGCATTGCACGTAATGCCATGAGAGGAAAGCTCCAGCGCAATCGCTTTCGTCAGCATATGCAAACCGCCTTTTGACGAGTTGTAATGAGGTTGGCAGTGTCCGCTGCTGGAAACGACGCGGTGTGCCTCTACAGAAGTAATATTGATGATACGTCCACCTTGGCCTGCCTTGATCATTTCTTTTGCAACCGCTTGCGAGCAAAGGAACGGCGCTTTCAGATTCACATCATGCACTTTGTCCCATTCTTTCTCATCCAGCTCAAGGAACGGCGTAAATGCAACAATTCCCGCATTGTTCACGAGGATGTCCACTTTACCGAACTCTTGAATGGTTTGTGCGACCATGTTGTCTACCTGATCCTTTTTGGTCACATCCACTTTTACAACCATGGCTTTGCTGCCTTCTGGAGCTTGGGAAATCGTCTCGTTTGCTCCTGCTTCATTCATATCAGCGACAACCACGGTTGCTCCTTCTTCAAAAAGACGAAGTGCGATTGCGCGCCCATTCCCCGAACCTGCTCCCGTTACGATGGCTACTTTATTTTTTAATTTCATCTCTGTTCACCTTTCCTTCCAACTGATTAACGAAATTTTTCAAAATCTTTTGATAGATGACAAGTGACTCGATTTCTACATATTCGTCGGGGCCGTGATGATTGGCACCAATCGGACCAAATTCAACGGCTGGAATGCCATACTGAGCAAAAAAACGTGTATCTGCGGAGCCATCCTGGCCAAACAATACGCTTTCTTTGCCAAAGATGTGTGCGGTTGATTGATGGAGCGACTGCACAAAAGGATCGAATTCATCAGTAGTGACAGGTGAACCGTGTCGCAGTATTTCTACCTGTGCTTCTGGAACAGCAAGACGAATGGAATCAAGAATATCAGCGGGATTCTGCGTGGGCAGATAGCGAATATCCAAGTAGAGAGAGCAGCGATCCGGTACCTGATTCAATGCAACACCGCCTTCAATCTTTGCCAGATTAAAAGAGGGTACCGGGAAAAACCGACTACTTTCTTGCATGAAATCAAGGGTCGCTAACTGATTGTACTTTTGCATCGCTGCTACAATCGCATTCTTCCCAAGCCAGGGACGGCTTCCATGTGCGGCAACGCCTGAGAACTCGACTTTGACCTGCAGGACACCTTTTGCCTGAACAGCAATATCCAGATTGGTCGGCTCACCACAAATGACAAAATCGCCTATGCTCCCCTGCTCGACCAGATAGGCACTCCCCAATTCCCCGCCTTTTTCCTCGTCCGGAACAAGTTGCAGAATTATGCGACAGTTTGGCGGTTGCTGGACAAGATCTGCTGTGAGAGCCATCATTGCTGCTACCGCACCGAGCATGTCATAGCTGCCTCTGCCGTGCAATCTGCCTGCTTCCACTCGGGGGATAAAATTCTCGGGATGACCTGGTACAACATCGAGATGACCATTCAAGACGAGTGTGCTACCAGCGTTAGTAGAACCGATCGTTGCTGTGATCATTTTGAGTCCTTGATTCTCCCACAGACGGACCGGTACTCCATGGCGCTGTAACCAATCCGCGCAGAATTCAACAGAGTAGTTGATTCGCTCAGGAGTCGTGCTTTCCATTTGGATCAGGCCGCTAGTCAATCGAACAAGCGTTTCTTTCATGATGATCACACCCTTCTTTCATCCATGCCTTTTGCCCCAATCCCTTATACCTATTCGATGTAAGCCGCCACTCTCTAACTTAGCAAGTCCCGTGCCAACTTGTTTTGGTATAATTTCGATTATTTCGAATGAACAGAAAACGGGAGGAATGGGTGATTACCCTCCCATTCCTCCCGTTGTTCCCAATTTCCCCATTTCAGTATTACCGCAGCACAGGAGATACCCACTCTCCGTCAACGTAATGCCTCCACGCCCAGTGCTCACTTCGATCCAACCCTCCGTACGCAGCTTTTCGACGATCTTTCTTACTTCTGTTTCATGAATAACAACGCCGTTCTGACGTGCCTGTTCAACGAGGGATCGTCTGCCGGCATTCTTTCCACTTGTTTTGGCTACATAGATCAAGTTCAGTAAGAATCGCTCGTTATTGGGGGCTGCCCGATACAATTGAGGGGGCATTTCATTTGATTGGACAACAACCTTTTCCACTCCAGGCTCCACTTCTAATCCAGGAATATCTTTCGCGGACAGGTTGTGATCATTCATAAAGGCAACATATTCCATGGCATTTTCCAGCTCACGCACATTACCATGCCAATCATGTTTGACCAATGAAGCAAGCAACGTCTCTAATAGCTTTTCGTCCGCCCCTCGTCTTCGCAAAAAATGAGCAGAAAGCAGCGGAATATCCTCTTTTCGCTCTCGAAGTGGCGGAATCAGTAATTGCAGCACTTTTAACCGATAATACAAATCGGCACGAAAAGCTCCTTCATTGACCATCCGCGTCAAATCACGGTTGGTTGCCGCAATCACCCGAACATCAACGGGAAGCAGGCGGGTACCTCCCACTTTTAAAACTTCCTTCTGCTGCAGCACACGTAGTAGTCGACTTTGCAGATTCGGTGAAATGTCACCAATTTCATCCAAAAAGATCGTCCCTTTGTGAGCCTGCTCGAACAGTCCGGGCTTGCCCCCTTTTCGCGCACCTGTAAAAGCTCCCTCTTCATAGCCAAACAACTCACTCTCAAGCAAATTATCCGGCAATGAGCTACAGTTGACGGCAACAAACGGAAAAGAGGAGCGAGTAGAAGCCTGGTGAATCGCATGAGCAAACAATTCCTTGCCAGTTCCGCTCTCCCCTAGTATGAGCACCGCTAGATCACTACTGGCCATTTTCTCCGCTTGCTCCACTACTCTCTTCATTCGGATCGAGGTCGTAACAAGATCGGCAAAAGAGAATTTGGCTTGATATCCTTTTGAATGTAACCGCAGCTTTAGCTCCTGCTCTTCTACGTGTCGAGCTGCTTTTAACGTAAGGACTCCACCTGTAAAATGGCCATTTTCCTCGATCAGCTGCCTGCTCGCTAGTACTTTATGCTTTTTGATTTGAAAGAGAGAATCATTGAACTCCTCCGTCATGACATCCAAATCGATTCGGACCCGTTCAAACAAGCTCTTCACTGACAGTTGGTTTGCCTCCTGAACCGTACATTCAAACAAGGCTTGGGCAGCTGTATTAAAGAACGTAATCTTCCCATTCAGGTCATAGGCAATGACGCCATCCTGCACCATGTCTAATGTTTGCTGCAGCAGCAGCTTCGCATGAATCAAACCTTGCATCGTAATCTGAATACCTTGGCTCCGGGTAATAATGGATTCAGAATAAACAGATAAAATATCTCGAGCGTCACTATGTAAGAGATTAAATTGTGTCAAGATGTCGACGAGTGTGCTGACGTCGATCACACGTTCTCCGATATCAATCACGCGGTTGACAATGTCTGGCACGAGCTGCCCTTCCCCTGGTGTAATGGCAGATGTATACGGTGGGCAATTTTGTATTTCGGGGTAATACGGAACTAGTTCAATATGCCCCGCGCCCAGCTCCCGCAACAGGGCTATGGTTTCTTCGGCCGAATCTTTCTCATCGTTGACCATGAGAAGCTTCGTTCCTACAGGAATCGACATCACTTTTTCCCAGCTGGTTCGCAGCAATGTTCGACGAATAATCAGAATAACCGTGCCAGGTTTAATTTTTGGTGCGAGTTCGCGTGTAAAGATCGTTTGTGTACTGATGAGAACCATATCGTAATTACTGTCATTGTTCCAAGATTTCTGCGAAAAACCATAAAATTCTATTAATGCGCCAAACAGTACGACCAATTGGTTTGTAATCGCCGCAGCAGTTTTGCTGGATCCTGCAATAATGGCTACCTTTTTCTTCCCTTTGATTGGAAACACTCCTTCTTACTGCACTTGATGCAAGAAAATTTGGTTCTCTCTATTATTATCGTTCTTTACTTGACAAATATTAACGTAAATCGACAAAAAAATCACCTAATAAATGGCACAATTCTTGCAATTCAATAAACGGAGCATTTATCCCACCAAAATTTATCAAGGAGTTGAAAAAAATGCCACGCCAGAAGATGCAGGTCTCATTTTTCGGTAAGAATTTGGTGCTCTCCTGCTTGACCATTCTCTTGATGGGCTTGATGTTGGGGGTCGCCAGCTTTGTGGTTCAGGATACAATCCTCCAGCAAAATCTGGATGAACAAGCACGGGGGTTTGCCACTTACGCAAAAGGAGAAATCGACATTGCAGACATCAAGAGCGCAATTACACATCATGATCCAAAAGACCCAGTTCAAATCAGACTAACTGCCCAGCTTGACCGAATGTCCAAGGAGAATCCAAACATCGCCCAAGCGTACGTGTTTGGAGCAGAAATGAATAACGGCAATAGCAACCTTACCATCGCTTTGCCAACCCATGTGTACGAAGCCGGCTTTAAGGCAGGCGACTATTTTGAGCAAGCGCCACAATGGGTTGTTGCTTTCGAGAAGTTGATGCAGAGCAAAGAGGCGGTTAATACGGGGATTTACTCCGACGTGTATGGTACGTGGGTCACCATCTTGCAGCCGATGATCGATGAAAGTGGGAATGTCATCGGTATTTTTGGTGTTGATACGAATGCAAATATCGTGGATCGAGGCAAGGAAGAACTATTTCAATGGTTGGGAATCGGCTTCCTTGCATCATTTTTGATCGTATTCATCGTACAATACGGTTTCCTGCGTAAATTCTTGTCACCGCTAAAAGATCTGGTTCACGTGATTGGAAAAATGAATGAGGGACACCTGGATGTCTCGATTCAAGTGAAGCAGAAAGATGAACTCGGTCAACTCGCAGATAAAGTGAATGGCTTGATTGCACACTGGCGCACCATTATCGAGAGTGTCCAAAAGCATGCCGAGCACGCTGCGACCTCTGCACATGAGTTAGCGGAAAGTGCTGCTCAGAACACGGCTACCTTACAGCAGGTGACGGAAACGATCCAGGATTTAAAGGCAGGTACAGATGCTACCTCCCTCTCTGCAAGTGAGAATGCCCGTGCAATGACAGAAATGGCCACCGGGATTCAGCGTATTGCCGAATCAACCTCTTCTGTCGCAGAATCTTCTCTCGATATGTCGAAGGAAGCAGAGAAAGGAACAGACTCGGTGCAAATGGTCATTGACCAAATGGATTCAATCAGCCGCTCCGTTCAAGTATCTGCATCAGCCCTTAGCTCACTCGAGGATAGTTCAAAAGAGATCGGTAATATCGTCGATGTGATCACTGAAATTGCTTCCCAAACGAATCTGTTAGCATTGAATGCGGCGATCGAAGCGGCACGCGCAGGCGAGCACGGAAAAGGGTTCGCTGTTGTAGCCGACGAAGTTCGCAAGCTTGCAGAACAGTCGTCCAAATCGACAGCCCAAATCACCCTGCTGATCGAGGACATTCAAAAGGAAATGGGCAAAGCCGTCCACAGCATGAGGCAAGGTACGAAGGAAGTGGAAACAGGTATTCAGGTAGCGAAAAATGCAGGAAATGCCTTCCAGCATATCCTTCACGCGACGCAGCAAGTTGCCGAACAGGTCGAAGATGTTTCCGCTGTATCTGAGCAAATGTCAGCCAGTTCCCAACAAGTTTCCGCAACGGTGACACAATTGGCTTCGATCTCCCAAACGTCTGCTGACCAAATTACCGATGTCGCTGCCGCATCAGAAGAGCAATTCTCCTCCTTGCAATCGATCTCTGAATCCGCCCAGCGCTTGAATCAGATGGCGCAGGAGCTTCGCAACACCATTCATGTCTTTAAGGTATAATGGATAAGGGCTTTTTTCGAGCCATTCTTCATTGCTACTGAAAAACATTTAAATCATAGGAAATACAAAAAGACAGCGGCACGAAAGGTATTTACTCCCTCTCGAAGCCGTTGTCTTTTTTTACCGGTTCTCTTCTGTTTCCTTACATCACTTCCGGATTCACCAGCGCCGGTGGACGATTGCCCTGGATCCCTTGGACAAAATTCTCGGCGGCAAATCGAGCCATTGCTTGTCTTGTTTCTAATGTGGCTGAACCGATATGAGGCAAGGTAACCACGTTCGGCATGGACAAGAGTGGATGCTGCGGGTCTATCGGTTCTTGAACAAAGACATCGAGCCCCGCTGCCAATATTTCCCCTTCTTGCAAGGACAAAACCAGCGCTTCTTCATCTACCGTTGCGCCGCGAGAGCCATTCACAAAAATAGCCGTCTTTTTCATCAAACGGAATTCTCTTTCTCCGATCAGCTTGGTCGTCTGTGGACTTAACGGAACCATCAAGCAAATGAAATCCGCCTGCTGACACAGCTCATCCAACATGCAGAAGGTCGCACCATATGTTTTCTCTACCTCTTCATTTCGGGATCGGTTGTGGTAAAGAATGTTCATGCCAAAACCAAAATGAGCGCGCTTCGCGATGGAAGCACCAATCCGCCCCATTCCAATGATTCCTAACGTCTTGTGATGCATATCTACTCCAAATTGTGCAGGAGTAATGTGCGCAGTCCAATTACCTGACTTGACCATGTGATCCAGCTCTGGAATACGGCGTGCCGTTGCCAGCATGAGCCCAATCATTGTATCTGCGACAGTCTCATTGAGTACATCTGGTGTATTCGTGGCCATCACTCCACGATGGGTGAGTGCAGGGATATCCAGATTGTCGTATCCAACTGAAATATTGCTGACGATTTTCAGGCAAGGAGCTTTTTCGAGAAAGGATGCATCGACTTTTAATCCTGTGCCAAACAGTCCTTTTGCCTCTTTCAATGCTTCGTAGAAGGACGCCATATTCTCGGAATCGAGATGCTCAAAATAGACGACATCACAAGCTTCTTTCACGTACTCAAGTATGCTTGGGTCCACTTTCTTATAAATGATCGCTTTTGGTTTCATGGTGATGCCCTCACTTTCAGCAAAGGAAAATTAAAAACCAACGAACCAGCCCAGCTCGTTGGTTATTCATCCTTTTCCGCAATTCAATGCTCATTTCCTGCTGCTTATTGGGTAGATCATTTTCTCAAAGCGTACTTCCGCCATCTACGCTTAGTATTTGTCCCGTCACAAAATCGCTGGCAGATGAACTGAGATAGACTGCTGCGCCCTTTAACATGGATTCATCCCCGATTTTTCCGAGCGGTATTTTTGCAGCAATGGCATCTCCGCGTTTTTCAAGTAACGCCTTCGTCATTTTGGTGGCAAAAAAACCGGGAGCTATCGCATTGACGTAAATTCCGTGCAGCGCCCATTTCCGTGCCAGATCCTTGGTGAAGTGAATGACCGCTGCTTTGCTCGTACTGTACCCAATGGCATTCAAGCCTTCCGGTGGATCTGCTCGAAGTCCAGCAGAAGAGGCGATGTTGATGATTTTTCCATAGCCTCTTTCGATCATATGTCGTCCTGCTGCCTGGCTCATGAGGAACGTCCCTGTCACGTTGACGTCCATGACTTTATTCCAGGCTTCCAATGGCATGTCGACGACTGGTGCCCCCCATGTTGCACCACTGTTGTTCACTAGGATATCGACGGTACCAAACTGTTCGATTACTTCTGCCACCGTCCGGTTGATGTCTTCTGGCTTGGTCACATCACATTCCAGCGCCAAGCTCCTTACTCCCATTTCCTCCAGCTCTGTCGCGATCTGTTGGCAGTTATCCAGATTGCGCGAACAGACGACGACATCTGCGCCTGCTTCAGCCAACCCTTTGGCGATCTGTTCCCCCAACCCTCTCCCCCCGCCAGTTACCAGCGCTACCTTTCCTTTCAGGTCAAACAATTGATGGATATGCATCGTGAAACCTCCTCATGGAACCATGGTTTGAATAAAGCTTTGACATGCGATTCCAGACTTGTTGTCCACATTCACTCTTATTCTATTATCGATGTCTGAATTTTTGCGCAATAAAAGGGTAAAACAAAAAGGACAGCTCCGACGGCTGTCCTTTTGTGTGATTGATATCTCAATTTTTCTTTTCGTCCGATACGTTTGCAATGGCATTCGCCAGGAAGTCCGCGTAAAACTCAGATCCTTCTGGATTGAGATGGACTCCGTCTTTGTAAAAAAACGAATCATGACCAGCACTTGCCGCATACCAGTCAAGCAAAATAGTTTCCGGGTAAGTGGCAGCCACCTGTGCCAACGTCGTATTGACGACACTTTCCCAAGGCTTCGGAACTCTCGTATTCACCAGAATAATGTGGTCAGCACCGTCGAGCGATTTTAACAGTTTCAGCAATTGCTTTTCGCTGAAAGAACCGTTTGTTCCCAGCTCGATGACGACGATTTTCCCCAGATGGCCTCGAGCCTTGAGGTTTGCAATGACATCGGGCGCTTGGGACATTTGTCTCCCGATCTTGGCATCAATCATAATTCCAGGCAACCGTTTTTCCAGATAGGGCGCTACATCCAGCATGACCGAGTCCCCTAGCGCAGTAATTCCTTTTCCGGATTGCAAGGGCTGTTCCTGCTTTTCATTTGCATCATTCGGTTGCCCTGCCTGTTCTTTCGCAGGCGTCTCAGGTGGATTCGGATTTTTTTCCATTGGTTCTGCAGGAGTAGCCGGCACAGTTGCTGGAGTCGTCTCTTTCGGGGCAGCTGTTTTCTTTCCGGTTTTCGCTTGAGTTGCCGTTTCCGCTTTATTCGTCGATTCATTCTGCTTTGCTGTCGTTTTTCCTTGTTCACTTACTGAATTAGCCGGGAGTGCCGGTCCCACCTGCTTGGGTACTACAACGGGACGTGGTGCGCTCGGTTTAGGGACCTCTGCTTTCTTATCTTCCGCAGACGTCTGGCTGGCGGTCGCATCCGAAGTCAATGAAGCTACCCCATAGTAGGTAACGCAGAGAACAAGTGCACACGTGGAAGCAACCAAACGCGTATAGCGTTTTTTCTGTCCGTTTCTTTGCTGATGAAGCCGTGACCAGATCCGCCCCAACGCTCCATGTCGAATCGGTTCCTCGATGTATTTCCATGAGAGTGCTGCGAGTACGATGCAAGCGGCCACTTGTAGAATCGCACGTGGAATCGAGAACGCATCCGTCTGTTCGGCACCCGGATTGGTTAACACAATAATGGGGTAATGCCAGAGATAGATCCCGTACGATCTGACACCCAGCCATTTCAGTGGCTTGCACCCCATCCATCGGGCAAATCTGCTCGCCGGGTGAGCCAAGGTCGCAACGACTACTGCGCTCACAACTGACAACAAGACCAGACCACCACGATAAAGAAAGTCATCGTACTGATTTGTTTTCCAAATCGCAAAAAGCAAGATAACGAGACCTGCTACTCCAGCCAGATCAAGTGAGAATCGGGCGGGACGAGAGATATCGGCAGACAGTTTGCGACTTGGCCAGACCATCGCAAGTGCCGCTCCGATCAGCAAGGCAAATACGCGTGTATCGGTTCCGTAGTAAATCCGGCTGGGATCCAAACCTGGCTCATACAACCACGCCATTGCGAATGCAGACAGAGCAGCTGCCGCTAACGTCATGCATACGAGAGGGCCTCGCCGTTTTACGAAACGTAGGCCGAGGGCAAGCAAAAGTGGCCAGAACAAGTAAAACTGCTCTTCTACAGCCAACGACCATAAATGACCGAATGGCGATGCAGGGCCAAACTTCTCAAAATAGGAGACATCCTGAAAAATGAGCCACCAGTTACTGACGTACAGGATCGCTGCCGGTATGTCACCTTTCATGCTGGGGAGATGAGCTGGCTTGAAAAGCATGACCCATGCCACAACGAGCACGAGAAGAATCAGGAGAGCTGGTAACAGTCGCCTGGCACGACGCAACCAAAAGTCTTTCATATCGAGCCGTTCATGTCTGCTCCACTGGGCGATGAGCAAATCCGTAATCAGGTAACCCGAGAGGACGAAAAAAATGCCGACACCTAACAATCCTCCGGGTGCCCAGTTGTAATTCAGGTGGTACAAAATGACAGCAAACACAGCCAAGGCTCTCAGCCCGTCGATTCCAGCCATGTACCGGCTGGTGCCTTTTACTGGTTCAGGCATGTTGACGGCCTCCCTTGCTTGCTGTTTTGAGAGACGTTTTTCCGTCTACTCGACCGTTTGTTTGATTTACAAACAAATGATCTTTGTGATGAGTTTTTTGCTTTTTCGTACTCGACATGCAGCTCATCTGCATTCTCCCCTTTTTGGTTCCATTCTGTTTGTTGACTAAAGTTGACGGGGTCAGCCATTTCACATCGGGAAATGCGTGCTGTATGAATGCAAAACCCCCTGTTTTTCTGAGTGACGAATGGAAAACGGGGGTTGGTATCCTATTCATGGTTCCAATCATATTTGCCCGTATTCAGGATGTGTGTAGCGACTCACTGTGGTGTGAGGTCCTCTCCTCTTATTTATGTATGCTTCATCGCCTCTTTCCCGTATCCATTTACAGGAAATTACCTTCCATTCGCTTTCAGCCGGCTAAGGTGCTAGCAGGCTATTCCGGTATGTACGCTCCTAGCAGAGGTAACCTCGTGTACTTCGATTATAAGACGGTCAGGACGAGGAACACGTTACAAAATGTAAACAATCTTCGGGAGGAAGTTTTCCCGGCAATTCGATCAAACAAAAAGAAGCTGCCGGCGTCATAACCTACCAACAGCTTCCATATGTAAGCGTTGCTCCGTCTCGGAAACGATCTGACAATCTAAGATCATTTTCCACCATTAAATGTGATGTGTAAACAAGTAATTCAAGAAAAGTCCGCCGCTAATCACTGCAATTACCATGAAAATAATTCCACTGCGAATTCGTTGCGAAAGCAAGCGCATAAAACCTAGACAGAAAAAAACGCCTGTTACCAAAAAATAGGCAATCCCTACCCAAAACAAACTCCATGGCAAGCTTGCCAAATCAACATTACCCAACGTTTACACCTACCCCGTTCCCAATCTACTTTCCATTTTTTCATTGTTGATACTCCATTATAACAGGGAAGCACCCCATCGATTGATTTTTCATCCACACCGTAACAGAAGTGTCATACATCGTGATCTTCATGCTTTCTCCACAATGTTTTGTTACCTTCGACTCACCGAAATAAAAGGAGGAAACGCTGATGTTCACGCATGTCCGCAAAAAGAAGTGGCCGTACCTCGCTCTCCTGCTAACAGGAGCATTTGCCCTGTCTGCTTGCTCCAATGAAAGTCAATCGATGAACCATGAAGGTCACGATACGAGTACGAAAAATCCAGTAGCGGCCACTCCTGCACCTTTTGAGGTGCTTTCAGGCAATACATTTACCTTGACCGCCAAAGAGAGTATGCTGCATCTGGATGATCAGAATATGAAAAACGTCTGGACGTACAACGGGACTGTCCCCGGACCTCAACTGCGGGTCAAACAAGGCGAGATCGTGAAAGTGGTTTTGAAGAACGAATTGCCTGAGCCTGTCACCATTCACTGGCATGGACTCCCGGTACCAAACAACATGGATGGAATCCCTGGTGTCACCCAAAATGCAGTAAAACCAAACGAAAGCTTCACGTACGAATTTACTGCGAGCGTCGCCGGCACGTACTGGTACCACTCTCATCAAAGAAGTGCCGAGCAAGTCGACAAAGGTCTCTATGGCTCTTTAATCGTTGAACCGACAACTCCTGATCCCACCCCAGCAGACAAAGATTTCACGCTCGTCCTGGATGAATGGATGAAAGATGACAGCATGGCCGAAATGCATGGAGGCGGAGGTAACGCCGGAACGGAAATGAAGGGCATGGATCACGGCTCAATGGGTCATGGCTCCACTCAAAATAATCAACCTGGTTCCAATGAAGCAAGCGATGGATCTCCAATGCCGCCGATGAGCGACGCGGAAATGATGCCCCTGATGTACAACATCTTTTCCGTCAATGGGAAAACGGGTCCTGCAATTGAGCCACTTTCCATTAAAGAAGGGGAAAAAGTAAGAATCCGCCTGATTAATGCGGGTTACCTTTCTCACAAGCTGAATCTGCAAGGACATGAATTCAAGATCGTCTCGACAGATGGTCAGTCCATTAACAATCCACCTCTCGTAAACGGTCAATTGCTGAACGTCGCACCTGGAGAACGGTACGATATCGAATTCGTCGCAAATAAACCCGGAAAATGGTTGCTCGAGGAACGAAGTACAAATCCCGGAGCCAAGTCCCTCGCTGTCCCGATTGTCTACGCAGGCTCTGAGAGCAAAACCGCAACAACTGATACGAGCCAGATGCCGACGATCGACATCACCAAATACGGCGAAGCAGCCAAAAGTACTTTTTCCTTGGATCAGCCCTACGATATTACGTATCAGATGGACTTAAATACGGAGACTACGGACGGAAAAATGACGTTTACAATCAACGGAAAAACCTTTCCCGATGTTCCCCCTCTGAACGTCAAAAAAGGAAATCTCGTCAAAGTCACGATGGTCAATCGCTCCAAGGAAGACATCCATCCCATGCATTTGCACGGTCACTTCTTCCAGGTACTGAGCAAGAATGGCCAGCCGATTTCAGGTTCACCGCTCGTCAAGGACACGCTGAACATCCTCCCAGGGGAATCGTTCGTGGTTGCCTTTGAAGCCGATAATCCGGGCGACTGGATGTTCCACTGCCACGATCTCGGGCATGCAGCCCAAGGCATGGTTTCCGAAGTCAAATACGAAGGCTTTCAACCTGATTTCGTACCCGATCCTACGGTTGGGAACATGCCGGAGTAACCTCATCGAAAAGAAAAGGCAGGACCGCATCGGTTCCCGCCTTTTTTCTTTTATCCGGTTTACAAGGACTCTTTCCACTCCACTCCGGAAGGGAAGACATCCTGCACGTGTTTTCTCAGTTTTTCGTTCTGATAAAGCTCTGCATGAAATACTGCCACGATCCCGCTATCCTCTCTCGAACGAATTAATCGGCCGATACCTTGGCGCAGCCTCAGTAGCATGTACGGAAGATCCACCTCATCATATGGCGATGCTGCCCCTTTTCTTTTCGCAGCAAATACAGGGTCATTCGGTGGGAATGGCAAGGACCAGATCACCACGTTTGACAAGGAAGGGCCTGGTACATCGAGTCCCTCCCACAAAGACACAGCACACAGGCAGCTATTTTCATCCTCCTGAAAACAGGAAATGAGATGAGTGATTTCCTGATCGCCCTCAAAGTAAAAGCGCATATCGGTGCATTCCGGATACTGTGTAATAGCTTGCTTGAACTGTTTCATCTCCTCCATAGACGAGAACAACAGTAAAGCTCTGCCCTCCGTACGTTTCAAGAGCTGGACAGCAGTTGCCATTTTCTCGGTAAAGGCGCCCTCCCCTGAGAATCTCGGAACAACCACTTCCATCTGCTCCGGGTAATCGTAGGGAGACGGTACGGAAAACGACAAATACTGGCTGATACCCAGACTATCCGCCACAAACTGAAACGATCCATCTACGGAAAGTGTTGCCGAGGAAAAGATGATCGGCATCTGTTCGGAGAAAACGCGTTCCTTCAACACTTCTTGCACCATTTTCGGCATGACGGTCAAAGTAGGGCCTGTCCCTTCTTCCGTCATCCACGAAATAACATGGTCCGGTTGTCGAAATAAGCTCAATGCCAACTGCATCATTTCCAAATGCTCTTCGACGATGCGCAATTGAAACTCATCCAGCGTGTAAAGCCCACTTTCCAACGCCAGCTCTTCTTCAATCCAACTAATGAGGTCAGTGAATTTTATGATCGACTGCAGCAGTTGGGCGTCAAAGTGGATTTCCTTTCGCTTTGAGCCGACGACTGCTTGGCTATGCTTGTCGAGCTGATAGAACATCTCTTCACTCTGAGTAATCGCATCTTCTACCGCCACGGCGAGAGATTCACGAATTTCCCCTTTGAGCAAGCGCGTAATGATTTCTTCAAAGACGCTATGGTTCAGCTTGTACGTCAACGCTTTTTGCGCTGCAGTTTCCAGCAAGTGACCTTCATCAAAGATCACGGAGCTGTGGCTCGGCAACAAAGGCAGTTGACCACCACGTTTTCTGGCTTCATACGTCCATACGTGCTCCATGTAAAAGTCATGGGAACAAATAATCAAATCTGCAGACTTGCGGTAATGGTTTCTGGACAGTGTTTGTCCGCAGCGATGCTGCTTCTCACAGGCAAAGCAATCCTGAAATGAATCCCAGTTGATCATTCCCCACTTCTCGTCATCGAGATCAGGATAATCACTGCGATCTCCATACGGATAAAATGATTGCAATGCTTCATACGCATTGACAAACGGAGGCAGTTCTTGATAAATCCACTGGAAATTTTCGCCTAGCTCTGGTTGATATCTCACTTCGTCCAGCTTGCGCAAGCACAGATATTGGTCGGGGGATTTCCCCAGTCTTGCATCAATGGTCAAATCGAGATGCTTTGCCAGCTTGGCGATATCTCCCTGTGGTTTGACCAGCTGTTCAATCAACGATTCATTTGCACAGGCAATGATCGCAGGCTTTCTCGTATAACGGGCGTAACAGATGGCATAGAGCAAATAAGCCAGCGTCTTTCCCGTCCCTACACCTGCTTCTGCAAAGATCGTCTGCTTTTCTGCAAAAGCACGTTCAAGTTGAAAAGCCATATAAATCTGTTCGTCTCGTACTTCAAAGCCTGCATCAGGCAATATTTCATAAAAAACATCAGCAACCCAATCGCTGACCTGCGAGATAAACGATTGGGTTGGATCGTATGCAAAAGGATACCGTTCCACTTCTTTCTTGCCTCCATTAATAAAAAAGTCCATCGAACGTTATTGTGCCAAGATGTAATCATGACACGACTTGACCATAAAAACAATAAGCTTGGCACAAAAAGATCAGATCGGAGACAAAACAGAAAACAACGAGATTCCACCCTTTATTCCAATGGAAAATGACAGGCAACAGATCTATCATCGATTTGCTGGATTTGGGGTTCCTGACTCTTGCAAATGTCCTGCACATACGGACATCTCGTATGAAAGCGGCAGCCGGATGGCGGACGCAAGGGACTCGGGATATCTCCCTCCAAAATGAGCTTCTCCTGATTACGGGCATGCGGGTCAGGCACGGGTGCTGCGGCTATCAAAAATTTGGTGTACGGATGCAGAGGACGACGGTACACCTCCTCCGTTGGCCCCAGTTCCATCATCTTCCCAAGGAACATTACACCAATGCGATCAGAAAAATAACGAACGACACTCAAGTCATGGGAGATAAACAGGTACGTCAGATTGTTTTGCTCTTGCAGCTTTTGCAGTAAATTAATAATCTGCGATTGGATCGATACATCCAGTGCCGAAACGGGTTCATCACACACAATGAACTTGGGATGCAAGGCAAGGGCTCGAGCAATCCCGATACGCTGCCTCTGTCCACCACTGAACATATGGGGATAACGGGAGCTGTATGCTTTTCTCAGCCCGACCAGCTCCATCAGTTCAGCGACCCGATCTTCCCTTTCTTTTCGTCCAATCGTCTCATGGGTAACCAGTGGCTCCGCAATGATATCCGACACTTTCATGCGCGGATTCAGGGAAGCAAAAGGGTCTTGGAAAATGATTTGCATTTGTTTTCTCAGCTGGCGCAGCTCGGTTTGGGACATGGTAAAAATGTCCCTGCCTTCAAAGTGTGCAGATCCTTCCGTTGCGTCGAGCAGCCGAATCAATGTTCTACCCAATGTACTTTTCCCGCATCCTGATTCCCCTACGATTGCCAATGTCTCTTTTTCATAAATATCAAAGCTGACATTATCCACCGCATGTACCGTACCTGTTTTTTTCCCAAAGAGGCCCTTCTCTACCGGGAAGTATTTCTTTATATTTCTCACCTGCATAAGTGGTTGATCCATACCTTCACCTCCCTCTACTTGTTGTATTTCACACATCTTACCAGATGATCGTTGCCCAGATCGACCAGCTCCGGCTCGCCTTCTCGGCATGCGTCTACGGCGTACTCGCAGCGCGGATGGAAACGGCAGCCACGTGGCAATTGCAGCATATTGGGCACCATTCCTTCGATGCTGTACAGCCCTTTTGTCTTGTTTTGCTGGACGTCTCGTCTCGGGATGGACTTTAGCAAGCCTTCCGTGTACGGATGCTTGGGATTGTCAAACAGTTCAAAGACATCCGCTTGTTCCATGATTTTTCCTGCATACATGACATACACGTAATCGCACATCTCGGCTACGATCCCCAGATTATGCGTAATCATGATAATGGACGTATCGATCTCCGCTTGGAGGTTTTTCATCAGCTTCAAGATTTGGGCTTCAATCGTCACATCGAGTGCAGTCGTAGGCTCATCTGCAATCAGCAGCTTGGAACGGCATATGAGAGCCATCGCGATCATTACCCTTTGCCGCAAGCCGCCGGACAATTGATGAGGGAAGACGTTGTATCTTTTCTCAGGCTCCGGGATCCCGACCATGGCAAACATCTCGATCACTTTTTGCTTTGCTTCCGCTTTGGACATCTTTTCGTTGTGCAGGAGTAATGTTTCGGCGACTTGCTTTCCTACGGTATAGACGGGATTGAGGGAAGTCATCGGTTCTTGGAAAATCATCGAGATTTCATTCCCGCGGATCGAACGCATTTCTTGTTTGGAGATCCCTACTAAATTTCTTTGATCAAAGCGGATCTCCCCACCTGCTATCTTTCCGGGAGGAGCAATCAATTGCATGATCGATAAGGACGTCATGCTCTTTCCACACCCTGACTCTCCCACGATGCCTACGATCTGGCCTTTTTTCACCTTCAGGCTGACATCATCAACCGCCGGCACGACTCCTTTATCTGTGTAGAAATAGGTCTTTAGATTATTGATTTCTAAAATCGTATTTGCCTCACTCATGCCGCTCTCCCCCTTATTGCTTCAAGTATGGATCCAGTGCATCGCGCAGACCGTCTCCCAAGAAATTGAACGCCAAGACGATCACTAAAATGGCGATCCCTGGTGCAATCGCTACCCAAGGGGCGTTAAATAAAAACTCTTTTCCGTTTGATACCATGAGTCCCCAGCTGGATGCAGGTGGCTGTGCCCCTACTCCCAAAAAGCTAAGGCTCGCTTCAGACAAGATGGAGCCCGGAATCTCCAAGGTAAACAGGACGAGAAGCTGAGGAATGCAGTTCGGTAAAATATGCCGCAGCATGATGATATACGGCTTTACCCCTACTGCTCTCGCGGCTTCCACAAACTCTTTGTTTTTCAATGATAATGTCTGGGCTCGTACTACCCTGGCTGTCCCTGCCCAGCCAACGATGCTGAGTGCGATAAAGATGTTCAGCAGACTTGCGCCGAGCGTATACATGACGACCATGGCCAGCAACAGGGATGGAAAGGAGAGCACCATGTCGGAGATCGTCATAATGATAAAATCCGTTCTCCGCCCAAAATAGCCTGCGACGATTCCCAATACAATCCCGATAGACATCGTGATCAGGCTCGGGACGATCCCAATTAACAAAGAGATTTGTGATCCGTAAATGATTCGAGACAGAACATCCCTGCCGAACATATCGGTACCCAACCAGTACTGCAAACTCGGCTTTTGAAATTGGTTGTCCAGGTTGACTTCATACGGATCGTGCGGCGCGATGATGGGAGCAAGAATCGCCATCAGGATAAATAGCACAATGACAATGCCACCTGTAATCGCCATTCGATCCTTTCGCAGAGAACGAAAGACATCCTGCCAAAAGGTCTCTTTGACCAGCTCGTCACTGGCTTCGATCACTTCTTTTTTGAGCATGAGATTTCTCGCTAGATTCATTGATCAGGACCTCCTTTAGTCATATTTGATCCTCGGATCGATCAGGGAATAGAGAATGTCTGCGATCAGATTCCCCATGATGACCAAGACGGTCGTGAACATGACAGCTCCCTGGAGTAGCGGCATATCTCTGCTCTGAATGGCGTTTACCGCGATTCTCCCGATGCCCGGAATCCCAAAAACGCTCTCCGTGATGACCGCTCCTGACAAAAGTCCGGCAACCTGCAGGGCCATGACGGTGACGACGGGTAACATCGAGTTTTTCAATGCATGATTGATGATCACCTTGAGCTCAAAGTTCCCCTTTGCCCTCGCAGTCCGTATATAATCGTTTCTCATGACCTCCAGCAAGCTCGATCGCGTAAGCCGTGCAATTGTACCGGCTGAGCTCCAACCAAGCACAATCGCTGGCATGATCAAATATTCTGGTCCACTAAATCCAGAGACCGGCAAGATTCCCAAGACCATCGAAAAAATGTATTGAAAGAGAAGACCCGCCCAAAATACCGGGATAGAAACTCCGAGGAGCGAAAAACCCATAATGGCGTTATCCAGATAGGATCGCTTTTTGACCGCAGATAGAACTCCTGCAGGAATACCGATAATCCATGAAACGAGTGCCCCTGCGACAGCCAGCATCAAAGTATTCGGGAATGCATCCAACAAGAGAGTTGTTACGGATCGGTTTAGTTTGTAGGAAGTGCCGAAGTCACCATGTAACGCATCCCATACGAATCGGAAAAACCGAACATAGGCTGGATCGTCCAAATGCATTTGGGCACGCACTCTTTCCACAACATCGGGACTGATATGATCTTTCATCATGAGTACGATTGGATCTCCAGGGATCACATTTAGCAAGATAAAGGTGATGAGTGAGATTCCGAAAATGACAGGAACGGATATAAGCAATCTTTTGGCGATGTACAGTCCCATCGTGTCCCTCCTTTTCATGACTCCTATGTAAAAATAACTACCGAGCATCAGTAGTTATTTTTACAAGGAGCATTTTTCATTTCACTTTCATTCAATACGCTATCAACTATTTTTCATCTACAATTTCAATATCGTAGTAGTTCATCGACGACCAACCATTCCAAGACACCTGGAAGTTCTTCACTCGAGGCTGCACGACAAAAAGGTGATTAAGTGCGAAGAGTGGGATCCATGCAGCATCTTCCTGTACGATCGTCTTTTCGAGTTCTTGATACATCTTGATTCGTTCGCCTTGATCCACCATCGTCCGTGCCTTTTCCAACTTGGCCTGCACGTCCTTGTTCTTATAGTTGTACGAACGTGTCGGCGCATTTTTCTCGGAGAAGAATGTATAGAAGAAGTTGTCTGGATCGTTATAATCGGCTGACCAGTCACTATGGTAGGAAGGTAGCTTCCCATCTTTACGGGTGGCAAAGTAAGTCGACTCGTCCATTTGATCAATCTTGATCCGTACGCCTACTTTCGAGAGCATTGCCTGGATTGCTTCGTTCATTTTGAGTGTGGACGGACTATCTGTCACTTGGGCAATCTTCATATCAAAGCCATTCGGATAACCCGCTTCAGCCAGCAACGCTTTTGCCTTCTCTGGATTGTACTCAATCTCCGGCAGATCTGGGTTGTATCCGAGCAGCCCAGGCGGTGAAATTCCGTTAACCAATTTGCCTTCTCCGTAGTACAGCTTGTCAAGAAGCAACTTGCGGTCGATGGCCAGTTGCAAAGCTTTTCTCACACGGACATCGCCTAATGCTTCCAAATCTTCATTCAATGCATAGTAGTAGGTACCCACAATAGGACCACTGACGATTTGATTTTTCCATTTCTCATTGTCCCTAAATTGAGGGATTTGCGATGCTGCATTTTCCAGATCGAAAATGTCCAGTTTGCCGGTTTCAAACATCATTCTGTTGGTCTCGGCATCTGGTACGATCTTGAGGACAACCCCGTCAAACTTTGGTGCGCCGCGGAAATAATCCGTGTTCGATTCCATCACAACACTGTCATTCAACGACCACGAAGTCAGCTTGAACGGACCCGTTCCGACTGTTTTGGATGGTTCGAGACCAAATTGATCACCTGCTTCTGTTGTCGCTTTGCGATTGTAAATGGAACCAGCGGGAGTAGCGAGGTTGGCTACGAACGGGGCGAACGCCTCCGCCAATGTTATTTCAATCGTATTGTCATCGATTACCTTGATCCCACTAATACTATCTGCCTTTCCGTCCATCCGCTCCTGTGCTCCAGCGATCATGTCGAGAAAATCGGTATTCAGTGCTTTCGTTTTCGGCTCAAGCATCCGGTCGAATGTAAACAGCACATCATCCGCTTTGAAAATCTCACCGTTGTGGAACTTCACATTTTTTCTTAAGTGAAAGGTGTATTTCAGACCATCCGGAGATACATCCCAGCTCTCTGCTAGACCGGGAACTAGCTCCGATTTCCCTGGTGCTACCGTTTTCGCTTCGACGAGACGATCGTAAATATTCAGAGGGATCGTATAATCATCCGTCGTTAACTGCACATCTGCAGTACCAGGGTCCTCTGTTTGGGCAATTGTCAACATTCGCCCAGAGCTGGCCCCTTTTCCACAGCCACTTAACACACTTGATGACAGAATAATCAGAATAAAAATGAATAAAAACAGCGCACGTGAAGATCTTTTCATACCATTTCTCCTTTCGATCTGCAAGATCTGTCGCCTCTAGCCCATACTTACTTGTCCGTGGATATTTTGAGTGAATTCACCTCCCATAAAATTGAATATTTATAAAAATGTTACCCCGCTAATCTATGGGCAGTCATTGCACATATTGTACAAACATTCCGTAAATTTTGACTATCGTTTTATTCAGTCTGTCTAATTTTCAAATGCTTTCATTGCTATATTATATATATATTCCTATTTCTGTAATAAAAAGGGATGTGCGAGTTAATTTTAGCCTCGCCCATCCCTTTCTGACGGTTTCCTTTTTTCGATTCGTGAAAATAGCTGCGTGATACTAGAATCATGGTAAGATAACAAGGAAAAGAAGGCGTACATAGGAGTGAATCGACAATGGAAAAAGTCATGTTTATCGAAATCGGGATGGGAATCGACTTGCACGGACAAAACGTCACAAAAGCAGCCGTCCGCGCTGTTCAAAATGCCATTCACCACAACTCGATGCCGGGTTTGCGCATGGTGCTCCCGGAAAATAACATTCACAACATGAAAGTGAACGTCCGACTAGCAGTACCAGCAGATCCGGACAAGCTGGACCTCGAAACCGTGCGCGCGGAGTTACCTTACGGTGAAGTTACTTTTGAAGTGGTCGAGGGTGGCATGCTCACCAGTAGCGGCGTCGTCATTGCTGAAAAAGATGATCGAAACGACTTGGCGTACGTAGTCATCGCCTCGGTAGAAGTTGGATACTAAGAAAACGGGCTTGCATGAGCAGGCCTTTTTCTTATTTCATCTCCCAATCCTCGATACTCCACTCTGGTTGTCGTGCAGGAAAGTATTGAAATCGTTCCAAATCAATCGATCCCTCATCCTGAACCTGCACGCCTTCTGCTTCGAGATGTATCTTTTGCAAGGTAAAGGAGACATCATCCTGCAGACCAATTTTCCCTTTTGCGTTGATCACACGGTGCCATGGCAATTTGTACTTTTTGCTCATCGAATGGAGAATCCGTACAATCTGTCTCGCTCCCCTCGGGCTTCCCGCCAATGCGGCGATTTGTCCATAGGTCATGACTTTTCCCTCCGGAATACTACTGATAATCGCCACGGCTCTCTGGGTGAATGCTCTCATCCTCTTTACCTCTCCTTAGTCGAAAGAAACGGGCTTGTGCGGCTTTCGCCCAACACAAGCCCTTTCACGCTACACACAGCTATTATCCTTCAAACAGATACTCCAAATCCGTCACAAGGCTGCCCACGTAAGCGACTGCATCGCGAATCGGCTGAGGATCGGACATGTCCAGTCCTGCCAGCTTCATCAGTTCCAGCGGCTTGAGCGTTCCTCCTGCCTTCAGAACGTCCAGCCAACGGTCAACTGCCGGTTGTCCTTCTTCACGGATCTTCGTTGCCATTGCGGTCGATGCCGTCAAACCAGCCGCGTACGTATATGGATAGAGTCCCATGTAGTAATGCGGTTGACGCATCCATGTCAGGCTGGCTGCTTCGTCCAATTCTACCGCATCTCCCCAGAAGTTTGCGAGAACCTCTCCTTTCCACTCCGCCATTTTTTTCGCAGTGATCGGCACATCTGCCTGAGCGGCTTCGTATACTTTCCGTTGCAGCTGAGCTTCTAGCTGATGAGTAACAAAATTGTGGTAGTAGGTGTTCAGAAGCTGTAGTATGACCCAACGCTTCAGCCGCGGATCATCGGACTGCTCCACAATATGTTGAGCCAATAGCAGTTCGTTCAATGTGGATGGAGCTTCGATGCAGTACATGGATGGACGGAAGTTGGTGTACGCCTGATTGCGCCCTGCCAGCATGAAGTGCCCGGCATGACCGAGCTCATGTGCAAGCGTAAACGCACTCCGCATATTTCCTGACCACGTAATCAAGATGTAGGAATGATTGCTGTACGGTGTGGAGCAAAAAGCACCTGTTGATTTCCCGACGTTATCCACGTAGTCGATCCAACGGTTGTCTAACGCCGTTTCCATGATTTCAGCATATTCGGGTCCCATTACCGCTAGCGCAGCCTTGATCGTCTTTCCTGCTTCCTCGATCGTAATAGGCGGGCTAAATTCCGGGTCAAGAGGCGCCTTCAAATCACAGAACTTCAGCTTTTCTAGCCCGAGCTCTTTGGCCTTTAGCTTTGCGTAACGACGCATGTGAGGTGCGAGCTCTGTGCCAATAATATCGAGGATGTTGTGGTACATTTCCAATGATACTTGTTGTGGCTGCAGGAGCATTTGCGTCACAGACTCGTATCCACGCAGGCGGGACAGCACGGTTTGTTTTTTTACCTCTGTCGCGTATACGGCAGCAAAGGAATTTTGATAGGTAGCGAGCGTCTTGGAAAAAGACTGGTAGGATGCACGACG
>JARDZO010000151.1 GCA_029240815.1 Brevibacillus sp. | reverse complement strand
CCATGTTGATAGATCCTATCATCTGATCCATAATCGAACCTTTGATTTGATTATAGCAATTGGTGGCGGAAGCGTTATCGATACCGCAAAGGCTCTTGCCTTGCTTCTGACAAATGAGGGATCCATCAGAGACTATGAAGGAAGAGGAATCTTCAAAAATGATGCAATCCCGCTATTCGCTGTTCCGACAACAGTCGGGACAGGAAGCGAAGTAACAAGAGCCTGTGTGATCAGTGATCATGAAAGACATCTTAAAATGATTGTAGGAGGCCCGTCCCTTGCCCCAAAAGTTACGTTTCTCGATGCAAATCTTGTTACCAAGCTACCCAGCCATCTCGTAGCAGCAACAGGAATAGATGCATTAACCCATGCGGTAGAAGGTTTTGTTTCCAAGAATGCGAACCCCATTACGGATGCGCTGAATATGCATGCAATCAACTTGATCTCCTCTTCCATTCGTCCTGCCGTTGCGGATAGCAGCAATTTGGAAGCAATAAACGGGATGTTAATGGCAAGTACCATAACGGGGATCGGCGCCGGTAATGCATCATTAGGCATTGTACACGCGATTTCACATGTGATCGGAGGACATTATGAAGTTTCTCATGGGATGGTAAACGGGATTCTGTTACCGCATGCCATCAAATGGAATTGGATCGCCAGTCCGATGAAATTTGCGACCATTCATGATGCATTAGCCATGAGCCCTATTCAAAGATCAACAGAAGAAAAGGCAAAAGGAACAACGGAAACGGTACGCTCCCTTATACAGGATATCAATCTGCCGCAGAGATTAAGTGAAATTGGGGTAGATGATTCAAGCTTCGATGATATTGCAGAACAGGCATCTAAGGACAGATATCTACTCTTCAATCCTCGTCGGCTTTCAAAAGACAACATCAAAACGATTTTACAATCGGCAATGTAAAGCAAAGTACAAATGTTCCTCAAGAAAGGGAGTATGAAGATGAGAAAGTACCTTTTTGCCGAAATGACTTGGCCTGAAGTCCAGCAGGTGATTCGTGAGGATCGTGTAGCTGTGGTTCCCGTAGCAATGATTGAAGAACACGGTCACCACCTGCCTGTTGACACTGATTTGGTTTTGGCCAATGAAGTATGCGTTCGCGCTGCCAAAAAAATTCCGTCTGAAATGGTTGTCATACCACCTATAAACCACGGCTATGCCCCTCATCAAATGGACTTTCCTGGAGTCATTTCGATTAGCTCGCAAACATTCATTAACTATGTCACCGATGTTTGTAGAAGCCTTGCCCATCAAGGTTTTAAAAAAATTCTATTGCTCAACGGTCACGGTAGTAACGTCTCCTTGCTTCAGGTAGTGGCACGCCAGACGATTTTGGAATATCCAGATGTGATGTGTGCCTCTATATCTCATTGGGATATGCAGCCCGTAATTGAACTGGCTGAAGAAATTCGGGAATCGGAGAATCCAGGAGGTATGAATCATGCCTGCGAACTCGAGACCTCCATGTATCTGGCTATAAGGGAAGAACTCGTACAGATGGACAAAGCGGTTCGCGATATGGATAAATTTAAAACATCCAAGTATTTCTGGCTGGACTTGGTTGGCCGAGGCGAAGGCAGACCAGTTATCATGATGCCGTACTGGAGTTCTATCTCCGAAACAGGAACGTTGGGAGATCCAACGGTTGCGACTAAGGAAAAAGGGGAAAGACTGCTCGATGCTGCAGTTGAGGGGCTAGTTGAGTTTATTCGAATATTTAGAGAACGGAAACATCATTCACGAGTGATTCATCATGATAGAGTGTGACAGAGTAAGTTAGGCGATTATGGATCCTCCAAATCCATTTTCTTACTATAATAAAAAGGGGCCCGATAAGTATCTTTATCGGGCCTTGAATGCTTTTCCTGTTTAGGCCTTTGTTTATTGGAATGATCCCTCTACAGTCTACCACGTCTCTTCCGCTAACCGCTTAAGCAACAGGGACTGCTCCCAGTGGTTCGAGATTTCACCTTGTTGCGATTCAAGATATCCTTTTTGGGCAATTGCGTACGGAAGAGGATCCAGCTCGCAAACAAAGGGGCTGATTAGGCTTGATCTGCAGCATCTTCACACTGGACGCGGTTCCGCTTTTGAAATGGAGCCGAGCAGGGATGCCCCCCAAGCTGTGGCCCTATTAAGCTTGAGCGTTTTCTCCTTTTTCCTCCCCACCACTACAGTCCGAACCAAGCGCCCTTATTCATGAAAAGATCGTAAAGTTCCTCCGATCAATCTTCGAAAAACCTTTACCTGCGATTCATCGAATGAAAGTCATCTGTGAGTAGAGTGAAAGAGAACGGATCGCTTTTCGACGATAGCAAAGGGAAGCACATAACGGGGGAGGTATTATAGTGGACACAGGGAGCCATCTCTTGTTGGGCGTTACGTTGGCTGGATTGGCACATTCGACTGGACTGGTTGGGAGCGACCCGGCGGTGAGTCAGGCGCTGCTCATTGCCACAGTTGTAGGATCACATGCACCCGATTTTGATACAGTAGCCAGAATGCGCGGCATTACCTCCTATATTCGTTTTCATAGGGGCATTACTCATTCCATCCCCGCCTTATTTCTTTGGCCGCTTGTCATCAGTCTCCCGTTGGCATGGGGATTTGATGTGATGGGCCACCTCGGACTCCTCTATTTCTGGACGTGGATCGCCGTCGTATTCCATGTCTTTCTCGATATGCTCAATGCTTACGGTGTCCAGTGCATTCGCCCGCTGAACCGACGTTGGATCCACATGGATGTATTGGCGATCTTTGAGCCGTTTCTATTTGCGCTGCATTCGGTAGCAGCGGTCTGGTGGCTGGCATTTGGGGGAGAGGCTGCGATTCTCTTTCCAGCGGCATACGGGATCACCTTGCTCTACATTGGGGTGCGAGCCTGGCAGCATGGGCGCTTGGTCAAGCGAGTAGCATCCGCACTCGAAACGAAAGGAGTGTGCCATGTCATCCCCAGTTTTCACCCGTTTCATTGGCGATTCGTCGTGGAGACTGCCGAGCTGTTCTACACGGGAAAGATTGAGTACGCACAGGTGAATTTGCAAGAGATTTATCCCAAGCAGCAGCGGGATGACATCATTCAGGCAACGGTCGGTGTCGACGGAGTGCGTGCGTTTCTCGGCTTTGCCCAGCGAATCCACGTCACCTGGAAAGAGTGTCATGACGGCTATGAAGTGGTATGGAGCGACGTCCGCTTCTGGTACAACCGCGAGCTGCCCTTCGGTGTGGACGTTCGGCTGGACAGGGAACTCAATGTCGTTCACCATCGGTTGGGATGGCGCAAAAAAGCGTGGGACCCCCCGTTTGTATAGGGAGTCCCACAGAATTCTTGAACGTATAACGTTTATCGTGCAAAAGCTGGGAACAGCTCTTTCAATTCCTGTTGCAGCCCTTGGCTGATCGGGCTCATCGGCAGACGCAGTGTATCGGAGGACAGGATGCCTTGCTGCGTCAGTATCCACTTGATAGGTGCAGGGTTCGACTCTTGGAACAGCTTTTGAATCAACGGAACCAGAGTATCGAAGGTTTTTTGTGCCTGATCATACTCGCATTGTTTGGCAAGCTCATACACGTGAACAAAATCTTGGGTCTGAATCATGGAAGAGGCCAAAATGCCTCCCGTTGCTCCATGCTTTAACATGGAAAGAAACAGGATATCATCGCCGCACAGGACCGGTTTCGTATCTCCTTTGGTAAGTTCGCCCAAGAGATCGAGACTACCTGTGCTGTCTTTTATACCGATCACGCCATCCATATCCAAAACGGCTTTAATGGTATCAGCAGCCAAGCGAAGACCTGTGCGATGAGGGATTTCGTATGCGATGACGGGAACACCCACTTGGGCGGCCCGTCGATAGTGTTCGATGACACCCGCTTGCGGAGGTCGGTTGTAGTACGGTGTGACGACGAGGACGGCATCCGCTCCCAGCTCTCCTGCCAGTTCTGTCCGCTTTACGGTTGATACGGTGCTATTGGTACCCGTACCGACGACGAGAGGAAGCTGTTTGCCACACTCGCGGAGCACCTCTTTCGTTACTTGGACGAGCTGAGCTACTTCATCCCAGGATACTGTCGGAGATTCGCCTGTAGTCCCGTTGACGATCAGGCCGTGAATGTTATGGTTCAGCAGCTCCTGCACATGCTTCCGGTATGAATCGAGATCCAGCTCTTCATTTGGCAAGAAAGGTGTAATGACTGGCGCGTAGATTCCATGCAAATCGCGTTCTTGCAACAATGTGGTGTTCCTCCCCGTTATTCTTGATGTTAGTACTTTACCATGGCATTCGATATCAGTGTTATCTATAATAAGTGATAAGTAATATCAAAAATTTTGAAGTGGTGACAATTATGGATCTCACTTATTTTCAGACATTTCGGGAGGTTGCCTTCCATCAGAGTTTTACGAAAGCCGCGGGAGAGCTGGGCTATGCACAGTCCAGTGTGACGATGCAAATACAGAAGTTGGAGCAGTCATACGGCGTCAAATTGTTCGAACGTTACGGGAAAAGTCTGCGCCTTACTTCGGCAGGGGAAGAGTTGCTGAAAATTACAGTTCAAATGCTCAATTTGTATCAGCAGTCGAAGGAAACGCTGACTCTTCAAGGAGGGGGAACTTTGACGATCGGTACCATTGATTCATTGGCTTCCTACTATCTCCCAGCGCTGATTCAACCTCTTCGCCAGAAATATCCGACCCTGACCATCCGACTTCAACCGGATCGGGAAACCGCCATCGTCGAGAAGGTCAAGGAAGGCGAATACGATATTGGACTTTTGCTGGAAAGCAAGCCATCCGAACCGACCTTGGAATGGGTAAAAATCAGGGAAGAGCCACTGGTGCTGCTAGCAAGTCCTACTCATCCTTTGTCCACCATGGGTACCATCACACTCGACCAACTCTGCGACGTGGAATGGATCATGACAGAGGCTAGCTGCAACTACCGGATCATGCTAGAGAGAGTTCTGCAAGAACATAGGATTCCGTATCGAGTCGGTCTGGAATTAGGTAATCCAGAAGCGATAAAGCGTTGTTTGATCACAGGCTCTGCCATTGCATTGCTCCCACATATGGCCGCTGACGAGGAAATTCAACGTGGGGAATTAGCGGCTCTTCCCTTTAGCCATCCCGACATTCGGCTGGATTTGCAAATGGTCATGCGCCCGAAGAAGTGGATGTCCCACTCCCTGCAAGATTTTATTGAACTCCTACATTAATAGGATAAGAATCCACGCCAGTCTGACACCATTCGTGTCTGGATTGGCTTATTATTTTTTATACAGAAAAATGGCACTTGGCTCTATACGGAATGGAAAGAGCATGGTAAGATAAAACAAAAATGTTCGATGGTGATCGAATGAAAAACAACTATTCAATAAAAATCGAATGCTCTGCCGCTTATGAATGCATTATGAGTCTGTACGCTTACATTCACGAGAAAGAAAGGAAACACTTCCAGCTCGGTAGCGAGTGGAAGAGGGAAACGATGGGGATGCTGCCAGCAGCGTTCGCCCAGGAGCTGGAGGATGAGCGGTGGGAGGTTCTGCATCGCCTGGTTTTGCTCATCGCACAATCACCGAAAAAGGAGACGGTCGAAGAATTTCTCACCTGGCTAAAGGAGATTCCGGCTGGCGAGATCTACGAGCGATTGGCTCCGTGGGTCGATAGCATCCCATTGAATCTAGGAGAAATTCGCGACCACAGTCTTTCCTTGCTGACTCGTTGGAACGAGCATTACTTTTCCAAGCTGGAGCCGCAAATCATGGAACGTCTGGAACAGAGTGCGAGACAGCTGACTGAACAAATCGGGCATACCACCCCTATGGAGCTGATCGATCGAGTGACAAACGGCATTTGGATTGAGCCGATGGCAGATTTGCAGCAGGTCGTGCTCATTCCCCAATACCATTGCGCTCCAGCTGCCGTTCTCGATTTTTATCGCGGGTTGGCAACGTGTCTGTATCCCGTTGGAGACGCCGCTCGTGAACAGGCAGAACCACTGCTTGAGTTGCTGCCTTTGACTCAATGTATTGCGGACGAAAAACGCCTCTTGCTCCTGCGGCTATTGGCAAAAAAGACGTGCACACTAAGCGAGCTGCAACAGCATGTCGGACTGGCGAAAAGCACCGTGCACCACCATGTCACGGCACTACGGCGAGCTGGATTGATCCGGGCTCATTACGTAGGGACAACGACGATTTCTTACTATAGCTTGCGCGAGTCATTTGTCGATAGGCTGCCTGTCTTGCTGCGTGCCTTTTTGGAAAGTGGGGAACGAGCAGAATGAATCGGTTGCGGCAATATTGGCAGGCTTATCATCCCGTCGTTCATCTGTTGATGGCGGGCACGGTATTTGTGATGCTCACGCAAGCGATGAGCATGCCGTTTTTGGCCATCTATTTGAGTGAGACGACGACGCTCGGACCTGCTTACATCGGGGTCATTATTGGGGCTGGGCCATTGGCGGGCACGGTAGGCGGGTTTCTCGGAGGGATTTTGTCCGATCTGATTGGCAGGCGCAAGCTCATGATCCTGTCGATGCTGGTCATGGCTGCTGCGTTTGCTGCCTTTATCACAGTCAGTCATCCAATAGCCCTGTTTGTGGTCAGTCTCGTAAAAGGCTTGGCTGGATCGTTTTATGGCACCGTCTCCAAGGCCATGATGGGGGATCTGACACCGGAGGATAAACGGTTTCGCGTCTTTTCCAATCGGTATTTAGCAAACAACCTCGGAGTCGCAATCGGCCCGATGCTCGGTGCGTTTCTCGGTATTGCCGGGAGTGGTACAGCGTTTTTCATGACGGCTATCTCCTATGTGCTGTTTGCCCTTGTGCTAGCGGTAGCTTGCAAGCACTATGCAGTGGGCGATGGTCAGGGAGAAGCAGTGGAAGAAAAGCCTGGTCTGGGCCAAATGTGGAAGGTCCTCAGTCGGGACACCGCACTGCTGTCCTTTGTCTTGGGCGGAATTTTGCTGGTCACGGTGCACGGACAAATGTCTGTTACGCTGTCTCAGTATTTGAGGGAGCATGTGGCTGAAGGGGTAGCGCTATTTGGTGTGATGATGAGCGCCAATGGCTTTACCGTATTACTCTTGCAAATTCCATTGACCCGATTGGTCGAACGGTATTCCTTGTTTTCCCGAATTGCGGGAGGAGCTGTGCTGATGGCTGTGGGGGAGGTCGGATTTGCTTTCTCGGCAGGCTGGGTCTGGATGGTGAGCGCCATGATCGTGTTTACCTTGGGTGAGATCTTGATCGTACCCGCCGAATACGCCCAGATCGATCAAATCAGCCCTGCCAATATGCGGGGGACTTACTATGGGGCGCAAAGCGTCAGTGAGCTGGGTAGTTTCCTCGGACCTTGGGCGGGGGGAATGATTTTGTCTGCCTATGGGGGGCCGACGATGTTTCTGGTGATGGCTGGTTGCGCCCTCGTAAGTCTGGTATTTTATTGGCTGGGGAAACAACTATATGGAAAACGGTATCGTCAAAGCACGACTCTGTATAAGGTGTCTGGTTAAGAGAATAAAAAGCTACGAGAATCAAAGGCTGCTCATCATGCGGCCTTTTTTTGCATATCGGAGTGTAAATTCTTAGGGATAAAAAGGTGAGCTTATCAACATTGCGGAGGTGGGGAGAAGCAGGCTTCCGATCTGCGCTCCAGCCTATTCCCACCGAACTGGTTCGGCTGCCCTGCATAGGAGTATAGACAGTCCGCTCCACAACGATTCACGGGGAAGCGGTAAAGAAGTAGCCTCTCCATAGGGAATACAGAGGTACCGCTTCTGGATCCCGTGAATTCGTTGTTCCGCTAAGTTGGGTTCCGGAGTCGCTCCGCCTGGAAACCTGCTTCTCCTGCGAGCTGTTGTGGTTTCTAGCCACCTTTTTAGCGGTCATTCAAGGGGGAAAAGCTTCCGTTCGTCGTAGGCATTGCCCCAAGTAGCGTTCTTTTCAACTCCATGGAAAGCCCCCAAGAAAAGGAAAGTTGGATAGTCAAGGCTGGAGCTAGACAGTCAATCATCCAAGCAGTGTCCCTATCGCTGGAGTGTTTTCCCCTTTTTCCTTCCCTCCACCACCGTTCGATTGACCAACAAACCAAAGGACGCGTGCATAATATCCGCGGTAATCTCACATCTTTGAGAATGTCAAAGCAATTAATTGGTATGCAATATGCAAATGAATAATTTCCAATTGTAATCGCTTTCAAAAGGATGTACAATCGTTGAAAAACCGACTTGTGGGCGGAGGTTGGGCTGAACGGGAATTGTGTTTTTTTACATTAACTAAACTCTGCTTACGTGTGAGGCAAGGGATGTGATATATAGTGACACCAATAATGATAATTAGTAGAAGAAACGTGGAATTAATGCTATTTTCAGAAAATAATTGTATACAATAAGCCAAAACTCTATTTTTTGACGGAGGTTTATGCTACAATTTTTTTGTACGGACCTAATCTAATGGTGCAGGGGGGATGCAGATGATCACTTTGTCACATGTGGTGTACGCTATTGTTACAGTTGCTGTCATTATTGTCATGTTGTTCCGGCGCGGTGTTGTCATTCCATCTTTAATCGGTACTTTTTTGGTAGGCTGGATTTACAAGGGGGATGTGATCAGTGGATTCCAAGCCGTCTACAACGCGAATCTCACAGCAGCAAAAGAACTGTTTACAATCTTTTTGATCATTACCTTCATGGTGGCTTTGTTGGCTTCCCTGCGTGATATTGGGGCTGACCGCAGAATGATCCGCCCCATTCAGAGGCTGATGATCAACGGACATGTGGCCTTTTTTGTACTTGCCATTGTCACGTATGTGATCTCCTTGTTTTTTTGGCCCACTCCTGCTGTACCGCTCATCGGGGCGCTGCTGTTCCCCGCTGCCATTCGAGTCGGACTTCCACCGATGGCTGCTGCGATGGCAGTTGCGCTTGCGGGACAGGGGATGGCACTATCCTCCGACTATATCATGCAAGTCGCACCGATGCTGAGTGCAAAAGGCGCAGGGGTAGCTACTGGGATGGTCGCAGACAAGGCAATGGTCCTGTCGCTCATTACTGGCGGAGTATCCATAACTGTCGCATACCTCATGCACCGCAAGGCAATCCGCAAGTCCGAAACACCATTTAACCAGCATGAATCAGGGAATATTCGTCCTGTCCAGGAATCAACAGAGTACGCACAAGCCGCAGCGGCTGTAGAAACTTTACCTCCAAATATTCTGAAATGGTCGAAGATTTTTTCGATTTTGGTTCCGTTATCGATGCTTGCTGTCATGGCGGTTATGGCAGCGAGTAAATTCGGAGGAACGAACATGGGGGGCTTCGAGGGGGGAGATGGAGCAGCTTTCATCGGCGGTGTAGCCGTGATCCTGTTAATCCTGTCCTGTACGGTGTTCTCGAAGATTGGAGCATTGGACAAGATCAGTGACCATTTGACAGAAGGTTTTGTCTTTGCCTTTAAAGCCATGGGGCCAGTGATTCCCATCGCAGGTTTTTTCTTTCTGGGAAATGCAGACTTCTCGAAAAGCATTCTCTCGCTAGGCGAATCTGCTGCGGCTCCCGCGATTTTGTATGATTTAGTCATGTCTGTGCAATATGCCATTCCAGCCAATGGATTTTTAACGTCGTTTGGCATCCTAATCATCGGAATCATCGCGGGATTGGAAGGATCGGGATTCTCCGGACTCCCGCTGACTGGTTCGCTCTCTGGTGCATTGGGGCCAACTGTCGGAATCGATCCTTCGACGCTGGCAGCTATCGGGCAAATGGGCTCGGTATGGTCCGGAGGCGGAACATTGATCGCCTGGTCTTCACTGGTAGCGGTAGCTGGCTTTGCCGGCGTATCGGTCATTGAGTTGGCACGTAAAAACTTTATCCCTGTCGTCTTGGGATTATCGATTGCCACGATCGCAGCTTTGTTTCTCTGGTAGCAGTAGAGCTGTTGTCCGTGGGGAGGTTTCCTGCGAGCTGCGGAATGATTTCTAAAACGGCTCTCGTCAGGATCCGGCTGATCACACCGGACATTTCCTGCACAAAGGTGAGGCTCGTATGTTCCAAGACTTTGTGGTTTAACGGTCCGTAATTGTTAATGATTCCTTTGATATGAACATGCCCGATGGGAGGCAGCTGCTTGTCGAGACTGACTCCCGGCTGCAGAGGCTCTTCAACGACCTGGAGCGTACCGATTTTGTAATATTGCCCGAGGCAAGCATCGACGGCGATGACGTACGCACGAACATGTTTTTGGGAGATACGGGAGAGCGTCTTTTGCATATTCAAGGCGTGCACGGGATTGTCCAGTGTTCCGTAAATATGGATGTGACGTTGATCTTTCAGCAGCTCGACTAATTGGCTGCCAACCATCGGCCCTAAGGAATCGCCAGAATAACGATTGGTGCCAATGCAAACGACGACAATCTCAGTATGCACGGGATTGTTTTCGTAATGTCGGATTAACGCGTCAGACAAATAAGCCACTGATTTTTTATCTAGGTAGTGGCGATAGTGCAGCATGCGATTCACCTGCTTTCTTCCTACTCGTAATTGTAAACCATGGTGACTGAATCAATAAATACGAAAAAATGTAAAAGTGTATGTCATTTTCTACAACAACAATGGTATACAATATACCATCAGGGAGAGGATGTGTGAATGAGGATGACGACAGCTTATCTGTTAACACAAATGACATGGCCAGAAGTGAAAGATGCTTTACGCACAGTGAAAATTGCAGTGATTCCTCTGGGCGCACATGAACAGCACGGATCGCATATGGCGGAAAGCTGTGATGCGGTGCTCGCTGAAGAGATGGGAAAACGGTTGGCGGAAAAGCTGTATCCGGAAGCGATCTTGACTCCTACGATCAATATGGGGGTGTCGCCCCATCATCTTCATTTTCCTGGGACGATCTCGCTGGAACCGACGACGGTGATTGCGATTTTGCGCGACATGGTGAAATCGTTGAAGCAACACGGGATTGAGCACTTCCTTATTTTAAATGCTCATGGGGGGAATCAAGCGACTCTTGGGGTAGCCACAGAGATGCTGACTCGTGAACTGGACGTCCGCATTTACTATGCCAAGACGACGGCTTCTGCCAAGGACGTCATGGATCGCCGATTGGAATCCAAGCTGTATGGCCACAGCTGCGATCGCGAAGTGTCAGAAGCGTTGTATCTCGCGCCGCATCTCGTCCGTCAGGAAAAACTGGAAGCGGCTGATTATCAGGAAGGCCGATGGAAAAAGCTGCGTCCGGGCAATCCGCTCCAAGGCTTCTATTATTATGAAGAAATGACCCGTAACGGATGCATAGGGGATGCGACCAAGGCAAGCTATGAGATCGGACAGGAAATCGTGGAGACCGCTCTGGAGCGGCTGGCTCATGCTGTCAAAGAACTTATCTAAGCTTACGCCCTATGTATTCTTGGCGGCTATTGCCGCTTATTTACTGTCCGCTTTTTATCCGTCCGAGCTCCTGCATTGGGTCATTTCCACACTAAGTATTCTTATCGTGATCATGGTGTTTCGTTTCGTTCCCCGCTTCGTACAGGGGCTCAGTACTTTGTTTCTTTTTGTTGGGGGGAGTTTGCTGCTGGGGAGCGGTGCTCCGTGGACGCAGTTTGTTACTGGCTTTGGCAATATGCTCAATATTTTAAGTCTGTTTGCCTTGATTCCCTTCATCGCCCTGCCGATTGAGCTGGGGAATTATGCGAGCCGGATCCAGCACATGATCCAGCGGACCATCAAACGATCCGGTCTGCTTTATACGATCACAGCGAGTTTGTCGTATATTCTGAGTTCCTTCATGAATATCGCGACGTTGCCCATGGTGTATCAAACGATTCGCCCCGCGGTGGAATTGTTTCCGATCGAACAAAAGGAGCGTTTTATCAGCCGGGCGATTACGCATGGGTACAGCATGCCAATCGTATGGACTCCTGTAGCGCCGATTGTTGGCATTATCGTGGAGATGACAGATGTTCGCTGGAGCGCGATTTTACCGATCATGATTCCGTTCAGTATATTCGGGCTGGCGATAGATGGGTTCATGGGACACTGGATCGCAAAGCGGAGACTGAAACAGCTGGACCCGATGGCGGTCAGCGAACTGGCTGCTGCCAGGCAACACGCGGATGAGCGGCGGCACCAGGATCGCCCGACAAGCCACCCTGTGCATATTTTGGCGGCTATTCTTGTTTTTACGTGCCTGATCGCTTTACTGGAAAGGTATACGCATTACAGCTTTTTATTGCTTGTATCTGTGGCTGTCGTGCCGTTCGCCCTCTTCTGGTCGATTCTGATCGGTTCAGGCCGCCCGTTTTTGGAGAAAAGCAAGAGGATGCTGCCTGCGCAGCTGTTGAAAATGAGAGAGCAATTCGTCGTCTTTCTCTGCGCCGGATTCATGATTTCCGCGATCCAGACTTCGGGTGCTGGACATGTACTCAATGGATGGATTATGGCGGGAAAGGATCTGATTGGAGCCGATCTGTTTCTGTTGCTGATTCCGTTGATCCCGCTTGCTCTAGCTTTTATCGGCTTGCATCCGGCAGTGGGATTGGCTCTGACTGCTGAATCTCTCAATCCGCACGCATTGGGGATTACCCCCGAGCTGACAGCGATCGCGATGCTGACAGGGGCGGCGACTGCTTTTTTGATGGGACCCTACAACGCAACGGCGGGCATGATGGCGAATCTGACCAAGCAGAGTTCGATTCGTATATCCAACTGGAATGCGCCATTTACACTTGTTTACTTGCTCATGTCAATGTTCTTACTAATTATTCTGAAAAAAGTGTATTGACATACGAGCCCAGGTACGCAATAATTGGTTCATAAGAGTTTTGGTATACAATATACAATGTGCAACTGAATCTACTCACCCTACATTTTTACATTTTGAGAGGAGTGCTTTTAGATGGCAGAAACATTGACAAAAACCGCTTTGATGAACAAAGAGGAGTTCCGGTATGCACTCGAACAAGCGATTGAAGGAAATGCGGTTGCGAAAGCACCTTTCACGACAATGTGGGCAAACGGGGAATTGAAGAAAGAGCATTTTGCCGCTTGGGTAGAACAGCATTACGCCTATGTCGGTCCATTTGCTGAGTATCTCGCTTATATCTACGCGAACTGCCCGCATGAGGACGCAAGAGACTTCCTGCT
>JARDZO010000150.1 GCA_029240815.1 Brevibacillus sp. | reverse complement strand
GAACACATGAAGAATAATGCGGTAAAATAGGGGGATTGTGCAGGATTCCCCGCGCATGCCGCGTGGGATGGAAAGGAGATCCAAACCCTCTATGTCTGTTGGAAGAAACGAATTGTGCCCCTGCGGGAGCGGGAAAAAATACAAAAAATGCTGCGGCGTGGTCACCCCGATCACGGAGCTGCGCAGTCGCCATGAGCAAAAGCTGCAGAAGGAATATGCTGGCTGGATTGAACGTTTGAACCACTTTGTGGGTGCAAATGTGACCAGTGAGGTGATTTCGGAAGCACGCAGTCTTTTTGCCGAGGAGATTGGTCTCTCAGAAGAGAGCGTCGTGCGTCCGGAATGGGCAGCTCACTTCTTTAACTGGTGTGTGCTCGATGTGAAAACAGGCGGCAGTACGTTGCTGGAGAATTACGTGAAGCAGCACGGCCGCAGAATGGAGCCAGACCTTCGACGCGCGTTCGCTCGACTTCATCTGAATGTGTATGAGGTCATGGAGGCCGATCGCGATGTGCTGACGGTTCAACAGCCGATCAGTCACGAAACGCACTATTTGCTGCGATCCAACAATTTGCAGGTGGAGCCAGGTCAAGTCATCGTAGGACGTTTGTTGAATCTGGGACTTCGCGATATGCTGTTCTCAGGCAGCATCATCCTTCAACCACATGTAAAACAACCGATTCTGGAGTGGCTAAAAGAGCATCCAGAGGTTGGGGATGCTGCCAACGATACAGCAAAGCGCGTGTATACGACGGATTTGTACCGCTTTATCGTTCAGTTTGGCGATAATGGAAGCGACGAAGTGAAGAGCGCAGATGCCTTACTGCGTCGTAGCTATGCCATAGCGAACCGCAATAAGCTGATCAAGGAAATGGAAGCGACTCGCTCCTTTGAATTAAAGAGAAAAGACGCAACAAACGAAATCTGGGTGTACGCGACGCGCAAAGAAGAACATCTGTTCCCTGCATTGAAGGGTGCTTTGCTCGAACTGTATGAAGTACAGGCAGAAGTCCTGATCCAGGATGATAAGATCATGCTGGAAGGGTATGAGCCACAGCTGGATGAAGTAGCGGATCTGTTGCAGCTACACCCGTTGCAAGGGGAAGAAGAAATTCGTGTCTTGTCCTCGACAGGTTCCAAGCTCTCGAAAGGGACGCTATTTATTACCAGCCAGCCTACCTTGCCTCCAAAAGTGTTGCAATGGGCGGTGCAAACGTACTTCGCAGAAAAATGGCTGGTCACACCGCATGAGGCGTTGGACGAGCTTGCACCGATCCTTGTAGCAGCATCGGATAATGCTGATCTGAACGGCAAGCTGCAAAGCCTCATGGAACAGATGGAACAGGACAACAAGCTGGGACAAGGTTTGGCACGTTTCATTCGCATGGACATGCTCCGTCCCCGTTTGGCGCTCGAAAATAAAGACCTGCACGTAAACAACTTGTTGCGTCGCCCGTTGATCGAGGGGTTGCCGGAGAGCGTATATACGGTCCATCCTGAACGTCTGGCGGACATGAGCCGTTTTGTGCAGGAAATGACAGAAGGCAAGTCAGAAGCAACCGTCAAAAAGTATGATGAGGTCATGAACAACTTCCGTTCCTTTGTTCGTGGGGCATTTGGTCCGGCCTATACGTGGGATCAGATGCGCAAAGAAGATCTCGTATACTTCCTGGTGCATGACATTTACGCCCGCACAGATGCTACGACCAAGACATTGGCTACGAACTTGTTGTCCGTCTTGACCGCGTTCTTCAAGTGGTTGGACAAGCAAGGTGTTGCAGGTCTGCATTCCGAGACCCAGCCATTGTTGGCTGAGCTGAAAGAGACACTTCCAGAAGCGTATCGTTTGCGCGGTGTGCTGGAGAAGGAAGCCAATCAACATCTCTACGGAAACACGAATAGCCTCACCCAACTGGCAGAAGAAACGATTTTGCTCCTGGAGCCAGACAAGAACGGATGGATTGCCAAACGTTCCAACGGAGAAAAGATCAAACTGTCGCTGGAAACAGAGGCCGGACAAGTATTGACCTCAGATTGGTTAATAGCTGGACTCTTTGGCCAAACAGAGGACGGCAGCTGGAAGGTGTACGGTACACCGGAGCTGTATCCGCCTGTTGTTGCCCTTCTGCTGGGAGTGCCGACTAGCGTGTTAGTGTAAAAAGGAAGGGTGTCCCCTTGTAGCTGAGTCTGCATAAGGGACACCCTTTTTTAGTTAGAGAAAAGGGGCATCCCTAACGGGACAGCCCCTTTCGTTGTTCTTATATTAGGTGTGCGCCCAATCGCGTACAGTTTCATCTTTGGGGAGGAAGAATCCGAGGATTCCGATCAAAGGCAACAGGGAGCAAAGCGTAATGACAAAGGTCAGATCGAACTTGTCAGCGAGAGAGCCGAACACGAGGCTACCCATGCCGCCCATTCCAAATGCCAGTCCGGTAATGAGACCAGATACTGTCCCAATTCGACCAGGGAGCAATTCCTGAGCGTACACAACGGTAACGG
Source organism: Brevibacillus sp. (assembly GCA_029240815.1). The sequence continues at coordinate 10,664 of JARDZO010000150.1, read as the reverse complement.
AAAAGCTGGAAAGCATAATCAATCCGCTCAAGAAGAGAACGGGGTAGACCCAGATTCCGGATACGTAAGGAGTGAGGATCGTCAATGGAACTGCGCCGAGTGTCGATAGGATCAGCAAGTTGCGTTTCCCGAAACGGTCAGAGAGCGGTCCTCCCAAGAACGTTCCGATAGCGCCTGCCATCAAGAATCCAAAGACGACAACTTGCGCGTGCGAGTACTCGACTCCCTTGACGTACATCAAGTAAAACTGATAGAAGCTTTGGAAACCAGCGTTCATCCATGATCGTACGCTTACGATCAGAACGAGCAGACCGAGTGCGATAAATCGTTTTCTACGATGAGTATAAGCGACAGTAGTAGAAAACGATTTTTTCAACCGTTGCTGACCACGGTACCAGAGCGCGACGTAGAGCAAGACACCGCTTGCGACAATGGCAGGCATCAGGAACCACTTTGCTCCGGTCTGTCCCACGTTAGCAAAGATCAAAATGGTCATCAATGGAGCGAGAGCCTGACCAGCATTTCCCCCTACCTGAAAGATAGACTGCCCCAAGCCTCTACGTACCCCGGATGCTTGATGGGCAAAACGGGAAGCCTCTGGGTGGAAGACGGCTGAGCCGATCCCTACGCAGGCGACTGCCATCAGGACCAGAAAGTAATTGCCAGCGAAAGCGAGGGCAAGCATGCCGAGACCAGATACGAGCAAGGCGATCGGAGGCAGGAACGGGCGAGATTTTCGATCAGATAAGTAGCCGACAATTGGCTGTAAGACAGAGGAGGTAAGATTCATAACCAACAGAATAAGACCGACTTGCGTAAAGCTCAAGGCGAGGTTTTTTTCAAGGATGGGCAGCAACGCCGGAATAACGGATTGCAAGCTGTCATTCAATAAATGAACGATACTGATTGCAAACAGCATCCGGTACACAGTAGGAGCCGCCTTCTCCGTAGGCGATGCATGAATGGGTGTAGATGTGGCACTCATATGGTTCATCTCCAATTTTTTTCTGTGAAAAACGTCTGGCCGTTTTTCTTCTTTTAAGTATAGGACTGTTTCCTAGTTAACAGTTTCGTTCTCACTTTAGCACGGAATACGTCAAACGTCATCCATGTAATACTGCCATATAAAGAAGGGTTATAAACGACAAATGACGAAGGATCTTTTCAAATAAGTAGGAATTGTAAGGCTCTTGTCGAAAAAGAGAGAAAGAGACGAATACTGATGTAACAATGAAGCGAAAATCGGAACGAACATGACCGTGTGCAATCGGCTGGGAGGGGTGCTTGTATGCTGGAGGGGATGAAAGAGTACTGGCTGTGCGTAGGTGGCGCCAACGTGGATGTACAGGGGGTCACGTCCGCCAGATTGCTCCCTGGGACCAGTAACCCGGGAATCGTCCATCAAGCGGCAGGTGGAGTGGCTCGTAACGTGGCAGAAAATCTGGGATGGCTGGGGGAAGAAGTCCATTTGTATGCTTTGGTTGGCGAAGATGCAGATGGCGAATGGCTGCGCCAGGTAACAGCGGACAGTGGCGTGGCTACTCACGGGATGATGAGAGTGTCTGGAAAATCCACAGGGCGGTATTTGGCAATCCGTGATCTGGATGGAGAACTGTACACGGCAGTAGCGGATATGGCCATCAATGAAGCGTGGACGGATGAGATGGTGCGAGAAGTGATGAAAAGAGTCCCACAGGTAACGGGGCTGTTTCTGGACGCCAATCTTCCCATTCATGTAATGGAAGCGTTGCTGGCCGAAGCGAACCGAAGAGGGAAAAAAGTAATCGGTGACCCAATTTCCGTTAAAAAGGCGAAAAAATGGAGGGGCAGACTGGAGGGAATGTTCTCGCTCGTTGGCAGCATCGATGAGATGGAGGCCTTGAGTGGACAGTCGCTTCATTCCTATAATGACGTGGAGAAATGTTCCCAAGCATTAGTGACAGATGGTGTTACCCAAGTCATGGTGATTTGCGGGGAAGCCGGCTTGTACTTGTGCAACGAGTCTGAATCACTCTGGCTGCCGGCACCTCCTACCCCCATCAGAGAAACGGCTGGAGACGCATTTGCTGCCGGTGTGATTTTCGCACAAAGCAAAACGCCTTTCCTGATCGAGCAAGCCGCTTATGGTATCGCTTTGGCAGAAATGAGCGTGCAGAAAAAAGGCAAGTTCGACCTGAATGAATTTTTGCTGCGAAAAGAGCACTTCGCTTCCAAGCAGATCCATATCATGAATCGGGAGTCGGAAGGAACGGTATGAGAGAAGGAACCTTGACGAACACTACCGAGTAGCTTCACATACAAGGAGGAGTGTACTCGTGGAAAAGAAGTCAAATGATGTAAATGGAAAGCAGGAGAGCCACGTTCGTCAGGGAGGCGACTCTCATCGCTCCACTCAAAAGCGTCCTGAAGGTCCTGTCCAAGGATTTAGCCAGGCACCGCGCGGATTGCAATAGTACGTAAGGAACGACCCCTATCGACAAAATGATAGGGGTTTTTACGTACAGGTAACATTTTTCTACAAATGCAGACAATGGTATGTTACAATACCGTAATCAGAGTATTACCATCAGAAGAAAATATTAGTGCATCTTGTCGAGTGGCACTTTTTACAATTGTGCCTCCCTTTCCCTTTTCAAAAAGCGTGCGCGAACAAGGAGACTGATACATATGCCTGAGAAGGTAACTAGACAACGCGCCTCCGCTCCCCGCAAAAAGCAACCGGGACGCAGTCGCAAACTTCGCAGATTCGTGGTGTTCTTTAGTTTACTAGCCCTGCTCTTAGTCGGGGGTGTGGCGGGAGCAATTTATTGGAAAATTGATGACACTCTAAATACGGTGACAAAACCAAACGACAACTTTGTTTCGAACATTTCACAAAATGTGGACCCCGAATATCACAACGACAAGCCGATGTCATTTGTCATCCTCGGATCGGACAGCCGTCCTGAGACAGGATCGATGAACACCGATGTGATGATCGTAGCTGTAGCGAATCCATCCACGAAAAAAGTGACGATGGTGTCCATCCCTCGGGATACGAGGGTAAAGATCCCTGGTTACCGTGACTATCACAAAATTAATTCCGTATACGCAAACGGAGAAGCGGAACGTCGCCAAGCGGAGCGCAACAACCAGACGCCGACGGAAGATGGAATTTCGTTGACAAAGAAGACGATTAACGAAATTCTGGGAATTCCAATTGAGCACTACGTTGCTGTTGATTTTGATGGATTCAAGGCAGTGATTGACGAGTTGGGTGGAGTCGAAGTAAATGTAGATCGCAGACTGGTCTACGATGATCCGACCGATGATACGCACATCAACCTGAACGAGGGTGTGCAAACATTAAATGGCGAACAAGCTTTGGGTTATGTAAGACATCGTCATGACAATCGTGGTACCAAATATTACTCCAGCGACTTCGACCGCAATCGCCGTCAGCAAGAAGTCATCAAGGCTGTCGTGGATAAAACGGGCTCATTGGAAGGTCTGACGAAAATCTTTAACATCATGGATGTTGGAGCGAAAAACATACATACGGATCTATCCAAAGACCAGATTAAAGGGTTGGCTTTTGACTTCAAAGGCTTCAGTGCTTCTATGGTCAATGCTCTAGATAACGGTGCTTACTGGCAAGGTGGCTACACGTATTTGGAAAAAGAAAAACTGGAAGTAATCCGTGACTCCTTGCAGGCTGAAATGGGAGTTACCGGCAATGTGGTTGCCCAGTTGAACAATTCTCCTGTATTGGGTTCCAGCGAAGCAGCAGTAGCTGCCTCGAGCAACAACAAGAGCACTACGAAAAAGAAAACGACGCAATCGGCGACACAGGCGGTAAACAAGCCCAAGCCTCCGGTAGAAGAACCAAAGAAGGAAGAGGAAGTGGCTGAAGCACCTATTGATGCAAATGTAGGTGATACACCCCCTCCGGATGTCGTAAGCCCGGAACAACAACAGGGACAAACGACACCTACGGAGACTACAAATCCAGATGGAACCGTTCCAACAACACCTGATGCAGGTGTGGCACCTCCACCGGATATTATCCAGCCTTCGGGACAGGATTCGAATTCAAATCCTGTTACGAGCAATCCAAAAACGAATTCCTGAAGCGAAAAGACACCCGTTCTCTACAGAGCGAGTGTCTTTTTTCTATTTATACTCGTCCTATATACTCATATGAAAAAAGTTTTTATATAAAATATTGTAAGGAGAGGTTTAGAAAACACCAAAAGCATGGTACAATAATAATATGCTGATAAGACAGATTAATCTGATAATTATAGCACTTGACTGGAGGGATTTGGATGACAATTTTCTTGGTGAATCTGTTCCTGGTGATTGCCTTTGTGTACCTGATCAGCCGCCAACAAAATGAAGAGTTTGTGTACGATGAAGATTTTTTCCTCCAGAACCCCTCAGCCCTGGAAGAATATCAGCAGATGCCGATTGATTTCCAACACGCTTTTTTCCGTAAACACAAGGAGTGGATTAAGGAAAAATATATGCGTGGAGAAAGTTATATTTTAGGGTATTGCCCGAACAAAGAAGTTCGCAGAGCGTGGCTATCTGAATTTATGAATCAAAAAAATATGAATAATACACCAACCCCTTCCTCGTGAAGGGGTTTTTCGTGACTTCCCCCCTCATGATATACTGCTTAGAGAGCCACAAAGAGACGGGAGGAGCCAAACGACGTGCTGCAATTTATGGTGGAACATTTAAATGAACACTTATCTCTGCATGGAACGATTGTCGACGTGATCTTGCGTTCGGATCAGTCGTTAGTGGAGGAGGAAGAAATACGGGAGGTAATTCTCACGTTCTCAGACGTTGAAGACGACGGTAAACCTGTAGCGACTATCCATCTTTTTGAATTGGCTGAAGAGAACAGCTGTGAAGTGGAAGTAGAGGTGGAGTATCGAGGGCATATGTCCGCCGAGCAGACAAGCCACCTTTGGGAACAGGCGAAAAGACTGGTACCGGAAATTTCTCTGACGGAAAAAAGGAGATTCCTCGAGCCAGAAAAGCCTGCTCAGGAAACGCGGACGTTGGATTACCACTTTGTTGTGGAACAGCCACTTACAGAGGAAGCGGTGCAGCATTTTTCCAGCACACTGGAACGATTTGCTGCTGATCTAGGAAAATTGGTTCGAATGGCCTGACTCCCAGTCAGGGATTTGGATGAGGAAGGGCTCGGGTCTTATTCCCGAGCTGTTTTTTATGATAATCAGCATCTTGGAAAATGAATTTTCGTAATGTTGAAATAGAGGGGGAGGATTTTTTAGGAGGAGAAGAGAATGCATTACGAAATGAATGAATGTTCACTCGTAAATCAGTAGGAGGGGAAAGGGCATGGGAATATCCAACGTATTGGAACCGATTCAGATCGGATCGATGACGCTGCGGAATCGCGTAATGATGGGCTCGATGCACGTAGGCTTTGAAAAGCTGGAGGATGGGGTGGAACGCCTGGCAGCCTTTTATGCGGAACGTGCGAGAGGTGAAGTTGGGTTGATCGTTACAGGTGGAGCAGCGGTTTGCCAGGAAGGCGGAATGGGAGATCAGTACTGCAACGTCTATATGGATGAACATATCGAGCCCCTCCGGGTGATTACAACAGCCGTTCACGAGGCAGGTGGAAAGATTGCCCTTCAACTTTTTCATGCAGGACGATACACCAATCAGGATGCGACTGGGGTTGAATCCGTAGCTCCTTCTGCCCTGCAAGCTCCTATCAATCGTCACAGACCGCGTGAAATGAATGCAGCGGATATCGAAAGGACGATACAATCCTTTGCGGATGGAGCAGTTCGTGCCCAAAAAGCAGACTTTGACGCAGTTGAAATTATGGGATCAGAAGGTTACCTGATTAATCAATTTTTGTCCCCTGTCACCAACAAGCGGGAAGATGAATGGGGCGGCGATTTTGCTCGACGGGCACGTTTTGGCGTTGAGGTATCCAAAAGAGTGAGAGCAGCTGTCGGTCCTGATTATCCGGTGATCTTCCGCATGTCGGGGCTGGATCTGGTACCCGACAGTACGACAATGGAGGAGACGCTGCAATTCGCAGGGTTGATTGAACAGGCTGGTGTAAGCGCTCTCAATGTGGGGATTGGCTGGCATGAGTCGAAGGTACCTACGATTGCAATGATGGTGCCACGAGGTGCTTACGTCTGGGTAGCGCAGCAGGTAAAGGAAGCGGTCAGAATCCCGGTGATTGCCAGCAATCGGATCAATGATCTGCGTCAGGCGGAAGCCATCATCCAGGAAGGACGTAGCGATATGGTCTCAATGGCTCGTCCGCTGCTGGCTGATTCGCAAATCGTCCGGAAAAGCCGAGAGGGTCTGTTCGACGAGGTGAATACATGTATCGCCTGTAACCAAGCTTGCCTGGATCATATTTTTGATGGCAAGATCGCTTCCTGTATGGTCAATCCGGTCGTGGGCCGGGAGAAGGAATGGGCGCTAGTCCGGACTGAGGTGAGCAAGAAGGTGGCGGTCGTAGGAGCAGGGCCAGCTGGGCTGGAAGCGGCACGCGTGCTGGCAGAGCGAGGCCATCAGGTCGTCATATTTGAAAAGCAAAATCAAATCGGAGGCCAGCTCAACTACGCTCGTCAAGTACCGGGCAAAGAAGAGTTCAATGAAACACTTCGCTACTACCGAGCGCAACTGGACAAATTGGGAGTGGAGGTCCGGCTGGAGACGGCTGCGACTGCAGATTCATTGGCCGATGAAGGTTTTGAGGAAGTCGTCGTAGCGACTGGAGTTATCCCGCGTCGTCCTGAGATCCCTGGGGTGGATCTGCCGCATGTCGTCAGCTATGACCGTGTATTCGAAAAGCAGGCAAAAGTCGGTCGCCGCGTAGCGATCGTGGGCGCGGGAGGAATCGCTTGTGACTTGTCTCATTTGCTTGTGCAAGATCAGGTCATTTCGCCCAAATCTGCTCAGTATTTGCTGGAATACCGGATTCTCGATACCAAAGCCGTGCATCACCTGCAACAGAGCGGAAGAAAGGTGTATATGCTCCGTCGCGGAAAACATGTAGGGACAGGACTGGGGAAAACGACACGTTGGGCTGTGCTCGCCAATCTGAAACGTCATGGAGTAGAGATGATGACACAGATTGACTATAAGGAAATTACAGGGGAGGGCGTCCTCATCCGCAATCAGGAAGTGGAGCAGCTGGTGCAGGCAGACACCGTCATCATCGCTGCGGGTGCGACTTCCAATGACAGCTTGTTCCACGCCTTGCAAGGCCGCTTGCCAGTCCATCTGATCGGAGGGGCCAAGGAAGCGGGGGAGCTAGATGCCAAAAGAGCGATTTACGAAGGGGCTGCTGTCGGGAGAGCTATCTGATTCATTGCTCAACCAATGTTTTTTTATTCCGAAAATAAGCAACGTAGTGTATGATGGATACAGATGTCACCTTTTAAGAAGTTTTGTCGAAAGACTTTTCATCGTACTTAAATTCTTGCAAAATAATAGCATATTGTTCAAATTCATTTGATTGGGGGCACTCGCCTTGATGAATCATAACGGCATATTGCTTGGAAAACGTCACTTCTTGTACTCGCTTTCACCGTTAATAGAGGTGGAAGGATGGACGTTAACCGTTGCCCCGGGCTTTAAAGTGATCGCAGGCGGTAGTGCAAACCCCCTGCAAACGCTGATTAGTGTATATCGTGAAAATGAAAAGGTAGCCCAACTCGTACTCAACCATAGACGCTCTGATTCCGATGTGACGGTGCAAGCGGTCTCCAGTGAGATCTTGTTGGAAATAGCCCCGGCGACACGAACCGTAAGTGTGGCAGTGAAGCAGTAAGGCACTCTTAACGGAGTGCTTTTTTGCTGTAAACACGGGGAAGTGATAAAAGATCGTTAGACGTAGGAGGCAAGGTTATGAAGTTGAATGAATGGAAAGCAGGAGCCTTTCAACTGACATGGTTAAAGGGCGGACTCACACAGCTGGACGGTGGAGCGATGTTCGGTGTGGTGCCGAAGCCGCTTTGGAGCAGAAAATATCCGTTCAATGGGCTCAACCAAGTTCCACTGCGCGCAGACCCCATTCTCGTGGAAGTCTATGGAAAGCGGATTCTCATCGAAGCAGGTATGGGGAACGGTCGTTTGACGGACAAGCAAAAACGCAACTTTGGATTAGAGGAAGAGTCCCAAGTGATCGAGTCCTTGGCGGCAAAAGGACTGACTCCCGCAGATATCGATATCGTCATCATGACGCATATGCATTACGACCATTGCAATGGTCTGGTGAGCTTGCGGGATGGCAAGCTCGTCTCGACATTTCCTTGTGCTGTGATTTACGTCCAGGAGCAGGAATGGGCCGAGATGCGTGAGCCTAACATCCGTTCGCGGAATACATATTGGGAGGAAAACTGGCGCCCGATCGAACAGCAAGTTCAGACGTATGGGGATCAGCATGAGGTATTGCCAGGGATCTCTCTCCATCATACAGGCGGGCATAGTCAAGGACACGCAATCGTGCGGATGGAGAGCGAAGGCAAGCTGGTGCTACACCTCGCTGACATCATGCCAACACATGCCCATCAAAACTCATTGTGGGTGATGGCGTACGACGATTACCCGATGACCTCCATTTTCGCAAAAGAACAGTGGATCAAAGACGGAATCGCGCAAGGTGCATGGTTCACGTTTTACCATGATGCGATCTACCGTGTCGTGCAATGGAATGAGAAGGGCGAAATCATTGATCAACTTGATGTTGACCTGTAAAAACGAACCGGGTGAAAGCCCGGTTTTTTCTTTGTAATCCACATAGCGGTGGAGGGGAGAAGCAAGTTTCCGATCTCCGCTCCAGCCTACACCCCGCAAAGGAACATATACTGTCCGCTCCACAACGAATTCACGGGGAAGCGGTAAAGTAGTAGCCGCTTCGAAGTGAACACAGAGTACCGCTTCTGGTTCCCGTGAATTCGTTGTTCAGCTAAGCTAGGTTCCGGAGTCGCTCCGCCTGGAAACCTGCTTCTCCTGCGAGCTTTTGTGGTTTCTAGCCACCTTTTTTAGCGGTCATTCAACGGGAAAAAGCTTATTCTCCCAATCGATTTTGCATCGCACGGCGCTAAGTGAAACAAGAAAAAAACGAAGTCGTCCAATATGTCTGTTCGACGTTTCTCGATAGCTACGGGATAGAGAGAAGCAAGCTTCGGTTCATCGTAGGCATTGCCCCATATAGCGTTTTTTCAAAGAGACTCCCTAGAATTCCCCCACGAAAAGGATAGTTGGATAGTCTAGGCTGGCCGAGGAAAAAGGGGAAAAAGCGAAACACACTTGAGCGTCCACCTCTGAGAAGCTCCCCCAAGCCGGCTACTTTGGACGCCGTTTCGCTATTGGAATGGAGCTGGACAGTCAATCATCCAAGCAGTGTCCCTATCGCTGGAGCGTTTTCTCCTTTTTCCTCTCCTCCACCACAGTCCGATTGACCCCCAACCAAAGGCCGTGGGAGAATTTCCTGGTTTTATGTACTATCGAAAAACTGATAAACCTAATAGAAATTTTTCATAATCCAAAAATTTTGAATGCTCATTGACGAACCGGTTCCTCCTCTCTACAATGAGTACATTGTAAAGTGTCTGTTCTGGCAGACGGTACGAGCAGAACAGTTGCCGAGGAGAGAGAAAAATATGGGTAGGGTCACGTCGATGTTGAGGGAGTTTCATCCGATCGTTTGGTCGTTAGTGGTTGGGACTGTTTTTGTCAGGGCTGCTAGTTCCATGAGCATGCCATTCTTATTTTTATATCTGTCCAACAATACGGATATGGACTTGGCGACAATTGGTTTGACTATTGGAGCAGGACCACTAGCGGGGACAGTGGGAGGATTTATTGCGGGGACACTGTCCGACCGAATTGGACGCAGAAGGGTGATGCTGGGAGCCCTTTATGTATGGACACTCGTATTTGTAGGATTTGCGCTTAGTAAAAATCCTATGATGCTGCTGATGCTGAATATCGTTGGTGGGCTCTGTCGATCGTTTTACGAACCAGTTTCCCAAGCCTTAATGGCTGACGTAACGGAGCCTGAAAAACGTTTTCGAGTCTTCAGCCTTCGTTACACAGCCATCAATGTAGGGGTAGCGGTAGGGCCGATCGCAGGTGCGGTGCTGGCGAAGACTTCGGTCGCACTGCCTTTCATGATCACCGCTATCATCTACCTTATTTATGTGATCAGCTTGCAGGGCTTGCTGAACAAGTTTGGCATCAAAACAATCGAAGGGCAAAAGAAAGAGGCTGTATCGTTCGGTCGTGCATTTAGCGTCGTGGTGAACGACAAGGCATTCCGCTTTTACATGATCGCAGGGATGCTGGGAGCGATCGGCTATTCGCAAATGTCGTCGACGCTGGCCAAATTCGCCGAGATGACGGTAGTCAACGGGACTGAATTGTTCGCGATCCTGATGAGTATCAACGCGATTGTGGTCGTGGTGATGCAGTTGCCATTGACCAGCTGGGCAGAAAAAAAGACGCCTCTCACGGCGATTATCGTGGGGAACGTCATGTATGTGATTGGCGATATCGGCTACGCCTTTGCCAACTCGTGGCTCGTATTCATCATCGCGATGGTCTTCTTCACGTTTGGTGAAATTCTCACCTTTACCTCCGGGGACGTTTTGATCGACCGGATGGCA
>JARDZO010000422.1 GCA_029240815.1 Brevibacillus sp. | reverse complement strand
GCAAATTCCTTTGTCCGTTAAAGTAGGCGAAGCAAACTGTCATAGTCAGAGCATTAATCAGTTTGAACCCAAATCCAAGGGATTGCTACGGCTTCGCTGCTGTCTGCCACATCGACAAAAGGGAGCAAGTCCAGAGAACGACTAACCGTCGATTGCCGGCGTTCGCCCAAGCACTATCATCGAGCAGATCGTTCCTCATAGCTTTTCAAGCCCGCGTCGCGCAAAGTTCTTCCGACATAGCCCAACTCTCGACGTGCAGCAGCATCATTGACTGTGAACTCACGCCCGATCATGCGTATCATCGAGCGTGAGATCGGCGGATCCCCGTCTTTCCGCGTGACGGCCCAGATAGTGTCGAGCAGCCGGCCAATGGCAGAGGCAAGCCAGTAGGGCATCGAACGCAGCTTATCGATGGACAGGCCCTGCAAGTTCGCGAGCGAGGTGACGAACTCACGGAAAGTCTGCCCTTCCTGGTCTTTGATGAAAAAGGCATGACCGCCTTCTCCGCGTTTGAGAGCACATTGTATGGCTTCTACCACATTGTCCACGTGGCAGGTTGCAAAAGCGTAGTCGCCGCGGTTGATGAAGGCGAACTGTCCAGATCTGACTGCTTCGGGAAGGCCTTGACTAAACGGATCACCAGGCCCCCAGATAGCCGGCGGGCGAAGCGCGATGGTCCGAAAGCCGGGTTTGTTAGCTGCCAGAACCATTGATTCGGCTCGTGCCTTGCTCGCCAGGTAGGCGGAGAAGTGGTTCGGGAAAATCGGCGTGCCTTCATCAACGTTGCGGATGGGCGTACCGCCATTATCCATGAGAATTCCCGCTGCGCTGATGTAGACGAATGTCTTCGCACCGGCGGACTCGGCTGCCTTCAACAAGGCTACGGTTCCATCAACGTTGGTGCGGAAGAAGGGTTCGCGAGGCCCCGAAAAGCGGAACAGGGCGGCCGCGTGCACAACCGCATCAACCACCGGCAATATGAGTGGCGTGCTGCTTTCGAGATCGGCATCGACTGGTGTAGCACCCATGGACTTGAGTTTGGCGTGAGATGATATGGAGCGTGTGAGAGCGAAAATCTCGTGACCGTCCTCTATGAGCTTCGGGATTAGGCGACCGCCTAGCAGGCCAGTACCTCCCGTGACGAGAATTTTCATTGTGTTCGTCCTTTCTGTCAGGGTTTAGGTGGACCGTATGGTACCCTCGCGGATGTGCTCCAGGATTTCTGAAGTGGGTGGCACCACTTTGCGTATGCGTTGGATGAGGAGCGCAAAGGCCTGCTCGGCGGCGGGAATTTCAGCGTCGTTGAGAACGCGGCCCTTCATCACCGCGTAGAACCGTGGATGAGCTGCCGCGAAGCGCACGTAATCGTCCCAGCCTTCGCGTAGTGCCATCTCAAGATCTGATAAATTACAAACAACACAAATAAATTCAAACTCGAGACCGTCTTGTTTCAAACAAAAAAGGTACCGATCAGTATCTTTATTGTATCATGATTCCATTGAAAGGCAAGGCCGGAATCCTTCTACCGATTTAGACTGTTTAAACTTGGGAAGGTTGATTCGACAAACTCTTTTTGCTACTCCTTCGATATAGGTTACCAATTTTGTCATACGTATACGCAATGGTTGTTCAATCACTCGTGTTTCCTTGCGAAGCAGCATTGCTGCAAATAAGACGAGAAGATTATTATATTCATTAGCATGTGCTTGTTATCCCCATCCAATTGGCTGAGCAAAACGCCTCCAAATCCAGATCCCCCCTAAACTCCCCGGCTTTAATCCCGTCACGAAATAAACAAATATACGATTCCGGCCTTGCCTTTCACTAGAATCATGCTACAATAAAAAATACCGATCGGTACCTTTTATTTGTACAACATGTTATTCTAGAATGAAATATCGCCGAGCCATTTTTATTTCATGAGGTTTATGTTGGTAATAGGATTTTTCTATGCAGCGGCTCCTATGACTTGTTAAAGGGTGCTAAGCTTTTTCAAGAAGATAATGAAATACAAAAAGAAGGCTATGGGATAAGCCACAACAACCAGGGGAGCTGAAGTAAGATGAGTGAGGCAGCAGAAACGATAGAGGGTTGGTACGCGCTGCATGATTTCCGCACAATCGACTGGGTTGCCTGGAAAAGTGCAACCGCAGAGGAGCGCGAGTATGCAAAGCATGATTTGAAGACGCTAATCTACGAATGGTCGGCGGTCGAATCCCGGATGGAAGGCAGTTTGGCAATGTACGCCATCGTCGGCCAGAAGGCAGACATTATGTTTATAAACCTACGCGAGACACTCGAGGAGCTGAACTCAGCGGAGAACGTATTTAATCGTTCTCGGTTCGCCAAATTCGTAAAACCAGTTTACTCATACGTCAGTGTCGTCGAGCTGAGCAATTATTTAGCACCTCCCGGCTCCGATCCGATGCAAGTTCCCGAAGTAGCCGCTCGCCTTAAGCCAATCTTACCCAAGGCGAAACATATCTGCTTTTACCCTATGAACAAGCGACGCATGCTCAACGATAACTGGTACATGCTTTCTCTGGAGGAGCGCAAAAACTTCATGCGCAGTCACGGTATGATCGGCCGCACTTATGCAGGCAAGGTCAAGCAGATTATCACCGGCTCGGTCGGCTTCGACGATTGGGAGTGGGGTGTTACACTGTTTGCCGACGATCCGCTGCAGTTTAAGAAGCTCGTCTATGAGATGCGGTTCGACGAGACTAGTGCACGCTTCGGAGAATTCGGCCAGTTTTACGTTGGCAACATACTCACACCCGGTGGCTTGACAGAGTTGCTGAACATGTGAGGCCAAAAGACGCCGACGGCTAAATTATGCTTCAAGGATTTGTGATTTTTTTATCTTTTGTAAACCTCCTTGTACCGAGGGAACTTAACAAAAACGGATGTCCAGATTGTCGATGTGTTGCGACTCAATACGGAATTGTCACGTTGAATGAATAGGCGTCAACCCCTGATGGGGCCGATCCGATGCTGGATCTCGTAATTTCCGTGATAAGAACTTAGAGAGTCGTCGACATTGTAGATTAAGTTCTTGACACCATTGCTTGTTAAGTTTTTGAATCATATGAGTATGCTTGTCCGTTGACAGCATTAATTCAACTAAAAATCAACCCGGATAAGGAGAAACTTAGATTGATGACAAACCAAACGAAAAAAACATTGGTCATTGTAACCCATCCTACCTTAAATAGTTCAAGAATAAATAAACGGCTGACCGAAGAACTATTAATACATGAAGAAGTCACCGTCCACCTGCTGTATGAAGCTTACCCTGACGAACAAATCGACGTGGAAAAAGAACGCCAACTTTTGGAAAATCACGACCGAATTGTACTTCAATTCCCATTTTACTGGTACGGCGCACCTTACTTGTTGAAAAAATGGCTGGAATGCTTTATAAACCCTCCTTTGAAATTAGTGGTGTTAGAGAAGTAAATGACGAAGCTCTTGAAAAACTGGCTAGGGAGTATACGGAATTCGTCACTCAGCCATTTCTGATTGCAGGTGAATCCTAAGGGGGGCCCA
>JARDZO010000421.1 GCA_029240815.1 Brevibacillus sp. | reverse complement strand
TCCCGTGAAGAGTCGCTTGCGATGGCCAAGGAAATGCTGGAATTCATTGAGAGTGAGACATTGACTGTCGAGCAGAAGAAAAAAATCGTATCGGATTCCGTTGAGAATTTTACCAACCACGTGACAAAAGCCATCTTGACGCACCGCAAGTCGGTCTCGACTGATTACTCCGTCGTGGAGTGGGAGGATGAGGCAGCCGTATTCCGCGATACCATGGGTGATGAGTACGTCGATTGTCTCGGGGGATATGGCGTCTATCTGCTGGGTCACCGCCACCCCAACGTGGTAAAGGCAGTCGAGGCCCAACTGAAGCGATATGCTCTGCACAGTCAAGAAATGATCGATCCGCTGCGCGGCTACCTCTCCAAGCTGGTTGCCGCAATCACACCGGGTGATCTGCAACACTCGTATTTGGTCAATTGCGGTACTGAGGCTAATGAGATGGCTCTAAAGCTGGCACGGCTTGCGACCGGCAAAAAATATTTCATTTCGATGGAAAAAGGCTTCCATGGCAAAACTCTTGGCTCCCTCTCCGCATCCGGCAAGTCTACGTTTCGGGAGCCTTACTCGCCGCTCGTTCCTGGCTTCCAGCATGTTCCGTATGGGGATGCGGATGCAGTTGATCAGGCGATCCGTATGTTGATTGCTACCGGAGAAACCGTAGCCGGTGTGATCATTGAGCCGATTCAGGGGGAAGGCGGCGTTAATATCCCGCCTGATGATTATATTCCGCGTCTGCGTGAGATTTGTGACAAATACGAATGTCTGTTGATCGTTGATGAAGTACAGACCGGCATGGGACGCACCGGCACTATGTTTGGCGTGGACCACTGGAATGTCGTGCCGGATATCATGACGCTGGGAAAGGCGTTTGGGGGTGGTGTCATGCCGATTGCCGCGATGGTAGCAAAGAAAAAGTGGTGGGGGAAAATGGAGGAAAATCCCTTCCTGCTTGGATCTTCTACCTTTGGCGGGAATCCTCTCTGCTGCGCAGGAGCGATCGCAGGCATCAAGACCATTTTGGAAGAAAACATTCCGCAGGTAGCCAAGGAAAAAGGCGATTATATCATGCTTCGCCTACGTGAAATTCAGGAGCATTATCCGGAAATCCTGGTAGCCGTACGCGGAAAAGGACTGCTGATCGGCATGGAGTTTGCCAACAACAGCCTCGGGTATTCATTGGCCAAAATGCTTTTTGGCAAGAAGATCCTGGTTGGCGGTACGATCAACAACGCGACAGTCATCCGCATCGAACCACCTGCCGTTATCACATACGAACAACTGGATTACGTGCTTGCTTGCATCGAAGAAGGGATCGCTCAATTGTCCAAAGAGACGAAAGTTGCCCGGTAAACGGCACCCACGAAAGGGAGGCTTGGCTGATGCAGGAAGCAAAAAAGCTTTTCATTGATGGGGAGTGGGTCTCCTCCGCATGCCGATGCTGATTTCGAGACTGCAGTCGACTATGCGCTGTTCGCCATTTTCGCCAATCAGGGGGCGGGTACAAAATGAGCGGAATCGGACGTGAGCTGGGGACGTACGGCTATGAAGCGTACACCGAGGTCAAGCAGATCAACATCAATCTGAACGTGAAACCAAGCGGCTGGTTCCGCAATTGAATCAGAGCAGCAAAAAGGCGGGGGCAATCTTCCCCGCCTTTTTGCGTTGAATGAATGGATTGGCTGACAAAGGAATGGTTTTCGCACGGAGTGGTTGGCTACTGCGAGCTTTTTACTTCCGACCAGGCACGATCGTACAGCTGGACGGCATCGCCAATATCTTTCAGGCTCTCTACCCTTTTCATTTCCTCAGCGGGTGGATAGATGGCGATATTGTCCAGTGTGGCTTTGTCAATCTGCTTGCGTGCCTCTCTGTTCGGATTGATATACGGGAATGATTTGGCGATTTCCGCGCTGATTTCCGGCTCTAGCAGAAAGTTGACGAAGGCTTCCGCTGTCTTTTTATGCTTGGCGCCGGCTGGGATGACAAAGTTGTCAAAAGTGAGCATCAGCCCCTCTTTGGGAAGGACAGTCTTGATCTGCGATTTTTCTCGTTGGGCAAGAGCGATTTCCGCGCCCCAGACAAATGCGATGTTCACCTCGCCGTTGATCATCATCGTTTTCGGGCTGTCACTGTCAAAGGCTTTGATATTCGGCATCAATTTCAGCATTTTTTGCTTTGCTTCCTCGAGGTGAGCAGGATCCGTATCATTCCCTGAATATCCGAGCGTCTTCAACACCATCCCGAGGATAAACCGCTGATCATCGACCATGACAATCTGGCTCTTGAATTCCGGATTCCAGAGATCTTCGAAGCTTTTGATCTCTGTTTTGATGTTATCTGGATTATAAGCAAGCGAGACGGTGTTGCCCATGTAAGGAACGCTAAATTTGTTCCCGGGGTCGTGTTCTTTGTTGACGAATTCTTCGGAGAGATTCTTGATGTTGGGAATGTTGTTCAGATCCAAAGGCTCGATGAGGCCCTGTTGCGCCATTGGCTGAATGAAGTAGTCGCTTGCCACTGTCAGATCGTAGATACCCCCGGCTGCCGACACCTTGGCGAGCATTTCCTCATTAGAGGAGAAAGTGCTGTAATTGACCTTCACGCTGTATTTGTCTTCGAATTTTTTAATCACCTCTTCAGGCAGGTACTCCGACCAGTTGAAGACGTTCAGCTCCTTGTCCAGCCCGTTGCCTGGGCCGCTTTCCTGCGTGGCAGGAGAGGATGAGCCGCATCCTGCCGTCACTGCCAGTGCCATCGCAGTGATCGAGGCCGCAATCGAATGTTTCCAGTATTTCGTCATAATGAACCCCCTTGTTTCTCTAATTTTTTCTCATCCGGATGCGTTCCGCGATAATGACCAAAACCAGTGTGACAATCAGCATCAAGGTGGACAGCGCGTTGATTTCGGGGGTGACCCCGAATTTGACCATTGAGAATATTTTGAGCGGTAAAGTGGCGCTGGATGGACCTGCGACAAAAAAGCTGATGATTACATCGTCGATCGAAAGGGTGAACGCCAAGAGGCTGCTGGCTAGGATCCCTGGCGCAATGACGGGAACGGTTACTTTCACGAACGTTTGCCATGGAGTTGCGCCAAGATCCATAGCAGCTTCCTCGATGCTCCTGTCAAATCCGGCCATCCGTGCCCGGACGACGACCACGACGAAGGGAACAGAGAAGGTAATGTGGGCAGCGATAAGCGTGAAATAGCCAAGTGGTACCTGTAGCTGCGCAAACAAGGCGAGCAGGGAGATGCCCATCACGATTTCGGGAATGACGATTGGGAGGTACAGCATGGCATCCAGCGCCGTTTTACCCCGGAATTGGTACCGGTACATTCCGACAGCTGCCAGGGTTCCGATCATGGTGGCGGCGATCGTGCTGATCAAAGCTACGAGCAGGGACGTTCTCATTGCATCCAGCACGTCACTGTTTTGCATAAGCTTCAAATACCAGTCAAGCGTAAAGCCGGCCCAAACGGCATTCAGCTTGGATTGATTAAAGGAATAGAGAATCAAGATAGCGATCGGCATGTACAAAAAGAGATAAATCAGG
>JARDZO010000149.1 GCA_029240815.1 Brevibacillus sp. | reverse complement strand
CAATGCGTTCGACCCACTCCAGCATCGGCAAGCCTGACTCTTCACCGACATGATAGATTTGTCCCGCAGCCCGGTCTTGCAACGCTGCCAGGCAGATGGCTTCTGCGATATCCTCGACGTAGCCGCGAGACCAGCGCCACGAAGCAAACCTTTCATCCATGAGAATCACGGATCGACCATCTCGCATTTGCTGTAAATAAGGGTAGAGACGATGCTGGTAATCGCCTGGCCCGTAAACCATCGGGAGACGCAGGATCGTGCCCGGGAGACTCTCATGCCCCATTACCACTTGCTCCACCAGCACTTTGTCATAGTCACTGCGGTCAGCCCGTGCCCCCTGAAACGGATACCGTGTCTCGCATAAGGGCGACTGCTCTGTCAACGGCCCTTCTTCCAACGGACCCGATTCGATCCTGTTCACCCGACCAAATGCCTGATACACATCGCAACTGCTGATCGCGACTACACGACCCGCTATTCCCGCAAACGTCTCCATGAGTTGACTGGCATCCGCTTCTGAATAAGGAAACAAATCAACGACCACGTCTGGTGCAAACGCGCGGAAAGCCTCACGGGCTTCGCCCAGTCTCGCTCGGTCACCTGTGAGCAGGGTAACTCCTGTGGGGAGAGAATTCGCGCCGGAAGATTGCCCGCGGTTATACACCGCAATCTCATGACCCAGGTCAGCCATTCGCTTGACCGCATGTGGACCGATAAATCGCGTTCCGCCTAAAAACAAGATCTTCATCCCGACACCTCCGGCTCCTACAGCTTTTCGATGACCTTGTCGATCAGACCGTACTCCAACGCTTCCGTCGCCGAGAGGAAGTAGTCTCGGTCCGCATCCTTTTCGATTTGCTCGACTGTCTTGCCCGTACGTTGGGCAATAATCGAATAAAGCATGTGGCGATGCCGCAGAATCCGGTCAGCCGCGATCTTGATATCGCTCGCCTGACCCTGACTGCCGCCCCATGGCTGGTGAATCATCACTTCGGCATTCGGGAGTGCATACCGTTTGCCTTGCGCTCCAGCCACCAGAAGCATGGCACCCATGGAAGCAGCCATGCCCGTGCATATCGTGGACACCTCCGGCTGCACGAAATTCATCGTATCAATAATGGCCATACCTGCCGTTACCGATCCACCCGGCGAATTGATGTACAGATGAATGTCTTTCTTCGGGTCCTCCGCCGCGAGGAACAACAGCTGTGCCACGATAGCATTGGCGACTTGATCATCGATAGCGCTACCCAGAAAAATGATTCGATCCTTTAGCAAACGGGAGTAGATATCATACGAGCGCTCGCCGTAACTGGTTTGCTCCACAACTACAGGAATGAGATTCATGCATAACGCCTCCTTTAAAAGTGAGGATAAGTTGGTTTACGCCGCCAAGCTCATGCGTGTCGCCTGCGGCGTCGTAGCCGGCACACTTTTTCGGTGAAATCCGGAAGAGACTTCCGTGATGACAGCTGGACTTTCAGCGGGTCCGACTGTCCATGCCTTGACGGATGCCTCCTGCTCCACGACTCCTTGATTACCTGTTCGGGAAGGCAGTGGAATGACGTTCCCCGACTGACGCTCTGGACGGCTCTCCCACACGACTACCGGTCTGGATTTGGCTGGTGAGGTGGACTCTGTTCTCATGCCTCTTCTCCTCCTTCTTTGGGATAAACAGCGAGAATGACTTGATACGTTTCCTGTCCTTCTACTGGAGATTGATACTTTTTCACCAGTTGGTTGACTAGCTGCACGTACTCTTCCACAAACGCACCGCGTTGCTCGGCGCTTGCCAGTCGAATACTGGTATCCAGCGTGGCGCTCGGGATTTCTTCCTCCCGATCAGAGCGCTCCATCAGTGCAAGCGCATCCCGTTTGATCCTCTCAGCCGTATTGACCAGATGCGACAGCGCCCCTTGATCCTTCATCTGCTGTACCGTCTCGTTCGCAAAGTTCAACGCTTCGGATAAAACATATGTCCGTGCGATCGCCAGATAGAGCACCTCGACCAGATTGCGCACCTGACGACTTCCGACCTTGCGTACCAAGCCCACCTTTTCCAGCGCCTTCAAATGGTAGTTCACGCGTTGGGGAATTTCATTGATTCCACGCGCCACTTCTGCTGCTGAGGCTGGCTCTGCCAATCGGCTCAATATTTCTGCCCGTAACGGGTTGAGCAATGCCATCGCCTGCTCAGGAGCTTCGACTACATAGGTCTCCAGCTGTTCATGTGCCACAAAAACACCTCATGACATTAATCATTTACGTAAAAATAGTTTATTGCGTAGTTTTTCGTTTGTCAAATGATGGACGCGCCCAAAAAAACTTGGCTACGCCCATTTTTTGCGGAGCCTTAGTTGCACTTGTACTGGATAGGAGCATCATAAAATTCCTATCTGTACAAAAAAGCCCCGCTTGTCCAGCGGAGCTTTTTTAATGCGATAACAGCATGGGGTGAAAATTTATCGCTGATATTCGATTGTTTCGCCATTTTGTGGTACTTGTACCCGATCTGACAATTGATTTTCCCTTACGTACTCGAGCAGCTCGCTGCGGCTGAGCAGACAATGATTCCACACTTCCATATGGGCGACGAAAATTTGACTGTTGCCAGAGTTTTTTGCTACCTGCACGATGTCTTCTTTTGTCATCGTAATGGGATCTCCCACCAAGAACTGGGCAGCTCCGGCAAATAGAACCACGGCGTCTGGTTGATGGGACTTCAGGGCATGCTCCACTTCTTCACACCAGATGGTATCACCCGCCATGTATAGTGTCGGCTCTTTACCATCCATTGCTTTTAGTACAAATCCCGAAACCGGTCCCATTTTCTCTCCAATTTCACCCGTTCCATGGCGTCCCCCTGTCCGATAAAAGCGGATGCCTTCCCACTCGTAATCAGCCTCGACCACGATGACTTGTTCAAAGCCGTGATTCTGCAGCTTCTCTCGATCGGGCGGCTGGCAGAAGAGCGGCACATGTTTGGGGAGCTGTTTGACCGCCGCTTCGTCCAAATGATCCATGTGCGTATGAGTAATCAGGATGGCATCTACACCATTCAATACTTCCTCTACAGATATTGGTAGCTCCACGCCAGGATTCGGCCGTTGATTTGGCGTGTTGACGGTTGCAGGCATCTCTCCTGCTTGACTCAGCATCGGATCCACCAATAGAGTGTGTCCGTTGTATCCCACTCGCAACGTTGCATGTCGAACGAGCTGAATGTGCATGTTCGATCTCTCCTTTGCCCGTTATAATAAGTATCACTAGCCATATTGTACGCCGGACGTGGCGGTTGCCGCGAAAGAAGTGGCGTAGGTTCACTTTCACCGTGAAAGGAGATCGTCATGCTCGATCAAACGGATCTGCACATCCTCGCCCTGCTGTGTGAAAATAGCCGTCTGCAGTGGAAGGACATCGGGGAACAAGTTCACCTGAGCGGTCAAGCCGTAGGGAACCGAATTAGACGGATGGAAGAACAGGGCATTATTCAGGGCTATACTACCATCATCGATACGGACAAGTTCGCCCCTGCGCTGACCGCGATTATTTCGATGTTCATGAAATCAAACGATCACCAGGCATTCATTCGCTTTATCTCGAACTGCCCCGAGGTCATCGAGGCACATCGGACCACGGGAGAAGGCTGTTATTCTCTAATCGTGAGCATCTCTGACCAGACCGCTCTCAATGCGTTGCTGGACGAGCTGCTGCCTTTTGGAAACTACCGTATCAGCCTCTCGATCGGTAAGATTAAATAGGATAAACGATTCCGACCGCAATCCATTTCCGCAGTTTTAAGGGTTGCCTGATTATGTGAACAGGGATAGAATGATGGGTACCAAGAACCCAGGTTCTTGCGTTGCCACAAGAAAGGAGGAGAATCGCCATGGCAGACTTTTTGTTCCTGCTTTCATTGGAGGATTTCTTCGCCTTGCTCGCCCTGTTTGTGGGATGCTTTACTTCGATTTTTTATTTGAGACGAAGTTTTTCCCCGCAAAAGCTGGCTATTCAATGGCACCTGAGTGATGCTTATCAACCCAGCATTAATCCTGATATGGTTGAGACTTATCCGATGGCGGCAAGGCAACCGCTGCGTACCCGATTGTTCCGGCGCATGCAGCATGCAGATGGCGAATCAGATACATACGATCACCTGATTTTTGGATAAATCCACTATGGAAAAACCAAAAGGAGGTAGATCTTATGATCGCCAAATACATCGGAGAAGTTTTATTGTTTGCTGTTAGCCTGCCCATCTTTGCCTTTCAAACGGCAGAGAGCCTTCACGCTCTGGCTGACGCGTTCGCGCAGATGTCCGATTTCGTAAACTGGAAATAAAAAGAGCAAAGCCTGACCGTCCCTTTTGACGATCAGGCTTTTTTTGTGCCGCTCCCTCTGACTACTCCTCGTTGATACGGTCCCCACGAGTCGTTGGCTGGGAAATGACCAGAAATTCCACGGCATCCTCGCCCTCATTCTTCATTTGATGTGCAGCCCCGGGAGGTACTTCCACACCTTCCTGACTCCCGATGTTGTGGCGGACACCCTCCACCTCCAGAACAGCCTGTCCAGACAAGACAAAGAAAAATTGGCGGGATCGTTCATGGTAATGACGTACCTCGGCTGAATTTCCCGGCATCCGTTCATGAATGACACTCAGCTCCTGGCCTTTGACCAAGTGCCAGCCATCGCACGAGCCTCCCCACACGTAGTGCTCTGCATTTTCCTTGCTCATTTTTGTAGTCATTTCCCTCTCCCCCTCTTTATAGGTATGGATTGATACTTTTACCAATTGCCGTTTTCGCTCTATGGATTTACTTTTACCACACCCCATGCTAAAATGTAACTGTTAAGAAAAATGAATAGCGATTGTGTTAATGGAGGAGCCTGTCATCATAGGGTTCTTTTTGTCTTTTTTTCGATCTACTGACAAAAAGGGGCCTGTGATTACAGGCTCCTTTTGCATTTTATTACACCTAAAAGGGGGGAACGTTCATGCTCATTTTCCAATTAGCCATGATCCTGATCGCATCTAAGATAGCGGGAGACATTAGTGTACGGCTTGGGCAGCCTTCCGTACTCGGAAAGCTGTTGATCGGGATTGTACTTGGACCGAGTGTGCTCGGTGTTGTTACTGACACAGAAGTGATTCAGGAAATCAGTCAAATTGGTGTTATTCTCCTGATGTTTATTGCCGGTCTGGAAACCGATATCGATGAATTCAAACGAACAGGCAAAGCCTCAACTTCTGTCGGGGTGATGGGGATCATCGCGCCATTGGCATTGGGATATGCGGCCGGACTCGCCTTGGGGCTCTCCTCTATTGAGTCTGTCTTCCTCGGCCTTCTACTGTCTGCCACAAGCGTAAGTATCTCTGTACAAACGCTAAAGGAATTGGGCAAGCTAAAATCCAAAGAGGGCGCGACGATCATGGGTGCCGCCGTCATCGACGATGTCCTGGTCATTATCGCCTTGGCCTTCCTGATGAGCTTTGCTGGCGGCGATGTGAATCTCGGCATGGTGATCCTGAAAAAAGTTGCGTTCTTTGCGATCATCATTCTGGTCTCCTGGAAAGTGGTTCCGTGGGTATTGAAAAAATTCGCGCCTCTCCAAGTTACTGAATCCGTGATATCCGCGGGTCTGATCATCTGCTTTCTGTTTGCGTATTTTGCCGAATATACAGGTGTGGCCGCCATTATCGGTGCGTACATTGCCGGTGTCGCCATCAGCCTGACCAACTACAGAGATGAAATCACGCACAAAGTGGAAACCGTCAGCTATTCGATATTCGTCCCTGTCTTCTTCACTTCGGTTGGGGTAACGGCCCAGTTTGCCGGAATATTGGAACACCTGTGGATTATCGTCCTGCTCAGCGTTCTGGCGATCGTATCCAAATTGCTGGGTGGAGCGCTCGGTGCAAAAATGTCCGGATTTCCATGGAGAAATTCTATGGCTATCGGCTCAGCGATGGTCTCGCGTGGGGAAGTCGCCTTGATTATCGCCGCTATCGGTCTGGAGAGCCAACTGCTCACAGATGACATGTTTGCCATACTGATCATCGTCGTACTGGTAACCACAATCGTAACGCCACCGATGATGAAGGTTTTCTTCTCCGATAAAGGAAATAAAGGCGCATCCGTAGCGCTGAAGAAAAACGCGTAAACCCGATCATGCAAGCCCTCTGCTGGATCTGTGAAAAGATCGATTCAGCAGGAGGGCTCTTTTAATAGAACCTCGATCCCCCTTGCTATCCAGAATTCCTGCGATCCTGTTATACGTTTCGGTATAATGGAAATGGATCTTTTTTCATCCCGGAGACATCAGCAATACGAGGAGGTACAGCGTCATGAAAATCGTCATTGCCCCTGATTCCTTCAAAGGAAGTCTCACCGCCAAGCAAGTAGCAGAGGCCATCCGTGCTGGCGTTCTCAAAGCTCTGCCAGACAGCGAGATCGTCATCAAGCCGATGGCGGACGGTGGTGAAGGAACCTTGCAATGCCTGGTGGACGCTACGGATGGCAAACTGTTGCAGGCAACCGTCAAAAATCCGCTAGGTCGCGAGATCACTGCTGAATTTGGGATTCTCGGCGATGGAGTCACCTGCGTCATTGAGATGGCAGCTGCATCCGGTCTCTATCTGATTGCAGCTGAGGAGAGAAATCCCCTCTTCACCACTACCTACGGATTCGGACAATTGATCCTCGCCGGGCTCGATCTTGGCTGTCGTCGCTTCATTCTCGGTATCGGAGGCAGCGCTACCAATGACGCTGGCGCTGGTATGCTGCAAGCACTCGGCTTTCAATTGCTCGATCAAGATGACGAACCACTGGCCTACGGAGGTAGTGAGCTATCAAAGCTGAGACGAATCGACCGTAGTCATGCAGACGCCAGGCTTGAAGATTGCCAATTCATTATTGCCTGCGATGTAACCAATCCGTTCGTCGGTCCTAACGGTGCCTCCTATGTTTTTGGTCCACAAAAAGGGGCTACGGCTGACATGGTTTCTCAACTTGATGACAATCTGCGTCACTTTGCCGATCTGATCCACGCTACAGAAGGCATTGCCATTCATGATTTGCCTGGTACAGGTGCAGCCGGCGGTGTAGCTGGCGCTCTACTAGCCTTTTTGCATGGCCACTTGCAATCAGGTATTACGATCGTTAGGGAGACTACCCGACTGGCAGAAGCTATGACAGGGGCAGACCTCGTATTGACGGGCGAAGGGCAGGTAGATTTTCAGACCGCCCAGGGAAAAACTCCTTGTGGCGTTGCACAGCTGGCCAGACAATACGGCATTCCCGTCATTGTACTAGCCGGCTCAGTCGGGCAAGGGATCGATTCGCTATACCAAGAGGGTGTCACGGCCGTACTGAGTATTACCAATAAACCCATGTCGCTTGAACAGTCTATGCTGCAAACGGCCAAGCTGCTGGAACAATCCGCCGAACAGGTCGTGCGTATTTTTGCTAGTAATCAGCTCTAAAAGTGGCGCACATCTCGATACAAAACAAAGCTCTCCTCCTCCGCCACAAACTGACGGGGTGGAGAGCTATTTGCTTTTTTTACACTACTTATTTCGTTTCCCGATGTAGAGTGTGGCGCTTCAAGCGTGGAGAGTATTTCTTCAACTCCAGACGTTCAGGGTGATTGCGTTTGTTTTTCGTCGTGATGTAGTTACGATCCCCTGTCTCCGTGCATTGCAGGGTAATGTTGACTCGCATATGTTACTCCTCCTTATGAGATCATCGTCTCGACGACGGTATCTGCTGTTGGCAACGGATCTGGAAGCTGTGTCCAGTCTGAGCTGTACTCTTCGTCTGTCAGCAGACAAGTATTCAATTCGTTCTCGATTCGCTCTCGTTCCAGGTCAATGCCGATAAACACCAGCTCAGTGATCCGGTCGCCATGCACCGGATCCCACGTATGTGCCCACTCAGGATCTTCTGCCAACAACATGCTTCGCTCTTCCTCCGGCAATGCTGCGGTCCAGAACCCGGCCATCCCTACTTCAATAGAAGGTCCCGCCTGACTCAGGGTCATCGCTACATCATTGCGGGTCGCCAGCCAAAAGAACCCCTTTGCACGCACGACTTCCTCTGGCCATTGGCTGAGCCATTTTCCAAATCGTTCGGGGTGCAAAGGTCGTTTTGCCCGATAGACAAAGGACGAGATTCCGTATTCGTCCGTCTCGGGAGTGTGCTCTTCCTTTTGCAGCTCCGCGATCCAGCCCGCTGATTGACTGGCCTGCTCAAAATCAAACAAGCCTGTATTCAAAATCTCGTGAGGCTCTACTTGACCTCGCTTGGAGCGGATCAATCGAGCATTTGGCTGCAGCTTGCGCAGGACTCCCTCCAGCTGCATTAAATCGTCCGGGTCGACCATGTCGCATTTGTTCAAGACGAGGACATCGCAAAACTCGATTTGGCTGATCAGCAGATCGACGACCTCCCGGGTATCATCGGCACCAATTGCTTGCTCCCGGTCCAACAGGCTCTCCCCCGAGGAAAAATCGTGCCAAAACCGATACGCATCCACGACTGTCACCATCGTGTCCAGTCGGCATCGTGCAGAGAGATTGATCCCGTTTTCTTCGTCCATATACGTAAATGTCTGCGCGACGGGGACTGGCTCGCCAATCCCTGTCGACTCGATCAATATGTAGTCATAACGACCTTCCAAAGCCAGACGCTCTACTTCCGTCAGCAAATCCTCTCGCAAGGTGCAGCAGATGCAGCCATTGGACATCTCTACGACCTTTTCCTCCACGCGAGAAATGCCCCCACCTTGAGAAACGAGCGCACCGTCCACATTCACTTCACTCAAGTCATTAACGATGACTGCCACGCGCAGTCCATCCCGATTGTTCAACACATGATTGAGCAAGGTCGTCTTGCCTGCTCCCAAATAGCCACTCAACACCGTTACGGGTATCCGGTTATCTTCCATTCAGAAATCGCTCCTTGAAGGTTAATAAACCGTAATTATTACGATTTAAAATCTATCCTACACACCACAAGATGTCTTTGTCAAGATAAAACGTAATTATTACGATTTAATGCTTATAAGAAAAGTCCCAGTTTGTTGATTGGCTGTAGTGGCGGGGCGGAAAAAGGAGAAAACGCTCCAGGTTAGTAGGGTCACTTGCTCGGGGGTCATCCCTGCTCGGCTCCATTCCAAAAGCGGAACCCGCGTCCAAAGTAGTCGTCTCGCGGAAGTCTCTCAGAGGTGGACGCTAAGGGCAGGTTCCGCTTTTTCCACTCCGCCTGGGCTGTGCCCCTAATACCTTCGCTTTTTTCTCCTTTTTCCTGGACAGCTTTTTTGGTTGAGAGCTTTTTTGAAGCATCTTGGAACACTGAACCCTTAAACGTAAAAACTCCTTCTTCACATTGTGAAAAAGGAGTCGTTAGATTGTTGATGTGTGGTTATTGGACATAAAGAACGTCGTTAGCATAATTCGTGAGAGGGATACCAAAGAGTAAGGTGGCCTTATTGTTTAGCAACCCGAGAATGTCCCGAAAAGGTTTTAGAAAAGCTCAATGAGTAGGATCAGCTTGCAGGAGAAGCCTGTTTCCAGGCGGAGCGACTGTGGAGTCCGACTCAGCGGAGCCATGAAGCCCGAGGCAACAGAATCGCTATCTATGTGTAACCCTCGGAGCTGCGCGCCGTTTTGCGATTCCCTCGGGATCATGGCGTAGCGGACAGTCTACTCTACTTGTCGGACGTAGCCCGGAGCGCAGAATGGAAACAGGCTTCTCCCCACAACCGCTACGTTTCAAGCACCTTGCCGTTTCCCCGCAATTATTTCAGCTTTTTCATCGCCATGGCTTCCCCATAGGTCCCAATGACTGGCTGGTAGACGCTTCGCACGTTCAATTGCGCCTGATCGACGATAGCTTCAGGTCGATTGTCCTTCCAGGTCAAAAGGCTGTAGGTATTGCCCGTAGCATTCGGCATGGTTACCAAGATGTCTTTGATTCCATCCGGATTTCCATGGGCGATCGCGAGTTTTGGCATGTGTCCACTGTCTCTTTGTCCTACGGAAATGAACGTTTGCTGATTGGACTTTCCTTCTCGTACGACGACACGCAAATGGTCGGCTCGCAGATTCATCGCGCTTCCCATTTTGTCTCCGATCAGGAGGATGTGGTCCTCTACGCCATCTCCCGTCACATCCGCATACTTGGTATCCAGCACGTATGTAATATCTTTCCCCATGCTGAATCCGCTGTTGACGTCTACCTCAGTAGACGGCATGTTGTCCCAATCGCCTTTTTGTACCGAGACGCTGAGCAGCTGCGGTTTTTGGTCGACGATGTTCCATACACTGGTTGCAACGGCGATGCGATCTTCACCATTCACACCCCAGATCATTTGCTGGCCTTTCCAACGCAGGTTGCCATTGGCATCATAATACGGTACCAACTGCACCAGCTTTTGTGAAAACCCACTCATTTTCTTTGCAAGTTTGCCGTTTCCTTGGTAAACTCCTTGTCGAACATAGGTCGCTTTATTGGCAGACACATCAAAGGTGCTCACTGCTTTTGTCACACCGTTTGTGACATTCACTTTGAAGCCATCTACAAATTGAATCGTAAACGGAATGTTATTCTGAGGCTGCAATAGGACAACGGATGCAAAAGATTGTGTGTTGAGTGCTTTCGCTTGAACCGGATCGGCTCCCAGGCCTGCGCCTAGCAGAATCGCGCCGCTGCATGCGACAGCCACCAAAGATTTATGCCACGCTTTCATACTATCGTCCTCCTTTTAGATGGGGTTCTTCTCTATTTCCAAATGATTACACCCATGTATACCCTTCCCTGTCGTATATCTAACGAAAGAACTGCGACAAATGTTGCAAGTAATATTTTCCTGATTTTTTCTTGTTTTTTTTCCGCGCAAGCGCATAAAAACTTTCCTCTAAACGCGGTCGCTCTTCATGAAATTGCTTCGAAATCCGTTTTTTTACCGGTTTGCAACAACTTCACCTGTCTGTCGGGCTAAAATAGAGTCAATCGACCTAGAAGCAGAAAGGAATCTTCCTTATGAAAAAGGCTTGGCTATACTCTGCCGCGATCTGCATGACGCTGATCAGTGGATGCGGACTTACAGATACGCCCAACGAACTAATGCGCGCACCTTCCGCAGATGGCGACCAGCAATCCATTAATCAGGCCGTCATGCAATTTTTGCCACCAGGGTCCCAATTAACCGTTCCTCTCCATCCTGACGAATCGAGTGCCGTTTCCTTGCAGGATCTGAACGGAGATGGTTCCCCGGAAGTCACGGCTTTCTACAAGAACGAAAAAACCGATTACGAAATCGGCGTACTGATCCTCTCTCAAAAACAGGGAAGCTGGACCAAGCTCGCTTCCTTCACTGGAATCGGCAGTGAGCTGGATTACGTCAGGTTTTTGGACATGACTGGTGATCATATCCCTGAAATGCTGATTGGTTTTGGCGGGGGGGATGATCTGAACAAGGAGCTTTCCGTTTACTCGATTGCACAGGGAAGCTTGCAAGAGCTGCTAAAACAGACGTATTCCGTCATGGCGGTGGGTGATCTGAACGGAGATCCTCTTTCCGAATTGGCCCTGGTAATACACGACCACAATAACTTCACCTCCAAGGCGCAAATTTATGGTCTAATCGATGAAAAACTGGGTAAGCTGACAGAGCTGGAGTTAGATGGTTCGGTAAACGGTTATGAACAAGCTGTGATCGGAAAGGCTTCCGCTCATCAAAATGGACTTTTCATAGAAGCCGGCATCGGAGCGCACTCGGCCTCCACCGATCTGTTGGTGTGGGACAATGGTCAGCTGCGGAACCCACTGGCGAAAATGGACGGGCAAATGGACCTGACATTCAAGCCTTATCCGCTGTACAGCGAGGACATCAACGGCGATGGGATTATTGAGATCGGCACAAAGACCCAGCCACTGGGAACCGACGATTTACCCATGGCGGCTATCCCGTGGATTTCTTCCTACTTCCGATGGGACGGGACAACAGGACTATCCCACGTCGAAGACCATTATCAAAATTACGGCTTCGGAATCGATTTTCGAATCCCTCAAAAATGGGACGGAAAGTACACCGTGGAAGTTGGGCAAGATGCCGACTCCCCACCGATCCACATGCTCTATTTTAATGAGAAGACCAAGAAAAAGGCGGAGCTGCTCACGTTACAAATCGTCCCGCAAAAGTCCTGGAGTCAATTTGAGGATGACCTCAAGCAAAAGCATGTCCCGTACGTATTGCTGAAGGAAGAGGGAAAACAGGTACACGTAGCCATTCAACCGCAGGGTTCACCTGAATTGAATCAATCTGCTATGCAGGAATATAAAACGATGCTCTTGACGCCGGACGAAATCCGCCAGCTGTACCAGCCGTTGCGGACACGACTATAATCACGAAATCGTTACCCCGACTCATTTATCAGGAAAGGAGACGTCATGATGAAAGTACTGCTGTTGGAAGATGAAAAGTCTATTCGTGATTTTGTCCGTATCAACCTGAAACGGGAAGGCTGCGAGGTAGTAGAAGCAACGACTGGAGAAGAAGCGTTGGAACTGGCAGACAGTCAGCAGGATATCGAGATTGCGATCCTGGATGTCATGCTGCCCGGCATCGACGGCTTCGAGGTGTGCGGGCGTTTGCGGAAAAAGTACCCTCGTCTCGGGATTATCATGCTCACGGCCAAAAGCCAGGAGTTGGACAAGGTGATGGGACTGGAATTCGGGGCGGACGACTACGTCGGGAAGCCATTTAGCCCGGCTGAGCTGTTGGCTCGCGTAAAAGCACTGCATCGCCGACTCTCCCCGATCGACTCTCCCATTGAAAAAAATGAGATCGACATTCATCCGTTTACCCTGCTCCTGGACGAACGGAAGCTGATCAAAAAAGACCAGGAGATTGTCCTGACCCCCAAAGAATTCGCGATCATCAAGCTCTTGGCAGAGAGTGCGAACAAAGCTATTAGTCGCGACGAAATTCTGACTGTCGTCTGGGGGCAATTTTTCGTAGGCGACCTTAAAATTGTCGATGTCAACATCCGTCGCATCCGTCAAAAAATCGAACACGACCCTGCCCACCCCTCCTTCCTGGAGACGGTATGGGGCTATGGGTATTTATGGCGAAAGGAAGTTTCTGATGAAGGGAATTAGGACCCGGCTGATTGTCTATTTCGGCCTGATCCTGCTCTTGATCGTTCTCGTGCTGGA
>JARDZO010000148.1 GCA_029240815.1 Brevibacillus sp. | reverse complement strand
GCGGGCGGCCTCCCTCCTGAAGCTGTACAATACCTCCCTTACGCAGAGCACGCTTCCGTCGATATTTTGTGCACCGCCAACGGCTTGATCGACGTCATCATTCCAAGAGGGGGTGCGGGATTGATCCAGCGAGTCCTGCAGCTGTCCAGCGTGCCTGTCTTGGAAACAGGCGTCGGCAATTGCCACATCTTCGTCGACTGCAACGCTTCTTATGAGATGGCAGAGGCGATCGTCCTCAATGCGAAAACGAGTCGTCCAGCGGTCTGCAATGCTGCTGAGACTCTCTTGCTGCACCATGACTGGCCATTGGCTCATCAAAAGGCGATTCTCAAGCAATTGCTCGCAGCTGGAGTGGAGCTGCGGGCTTGCGAACAAACAAGAGCCCTTCACGCTGATCTAGCGGACCAGCTAAAGGAAGCAGCCGCCCAAGACTGGGATACCGAGTACTCCACGCTCATCATGGCTGTGCGTACGCTCGATTGCCTGTCTGACGCGTTGGAACACATCCAGCGCCATAGCACTGGACATTCCGAAGCGATCGTCACAGAGGACAGCGAGTCGGCACAACGCTTCCTCGCCACAGTCGATGCCACTACCGTATACCACAACGCGTCTACTCGCTTCACAGATGGCGGCGAATTCGGATTCGGTGCAGAAATCGGCATCAGCACCCAGAAGCTTCATGCCCGAGGTCCAATGGGCCTGCCAGCGCTGACCTCTTATAAATACGTCGTACGTGGGACCGGACAAATCAGATAGTCCAACAGGAGGGAATTAACCATGAACAATCAGCAAGCTTGTTCCATTGAAGGACGAATCGGCTTTCTCGGTGCAGGTTCCATCGTGGAGGCGATGCTGTCCGGCATTTTGAAAAAAGGACTTTTCTCCGCCGATCGGGTCTACGTAACTAACCGGAGCAATTCGGAAAGACTGGATTTGTTGACGGAAACATACGGGGTAAATACTACCCATGACAAGATGGACGTAATCAAGGCAGCCGATATTCTGATCCTGGCGATGAAGCCAAAGGATTCGGCAGAAGCGCTCAAGGAACTGTCCGGTGCGGTTCATTCCGGTCAATTGGTGATTTCCGTAATCGCCGGTGTCTCCACCACCTTAATCGGAGAATGGCTGGGAGTGAACTGCCCGATCATCCGAACGATGCCGAATACGTCTTCTGCTGTTGGCTTGTCGGCAACGGGCCTCGCAGCGAATCAAATGGTTACCGAGGACCAGCTCTTACTCGCCACTCGCCTGTTCGAAGCGATTGGGACCGTCTATACAGTCGCTGAAGAAGAGCTCGATATCGTCACGGGTCTTTCCGGCAGTGGACCTGCGTATATTTATTACCTCGTCGAAGCAATGATGGGCGCTGGGGCAACCGCTGGCCTAGACAGGGAAATGGCGCGTCAGCTGACCCTGCAAACGTTGCTTGGTGCGGCACACATGCTGATGGACACCCGCGAAGAACCTGCCCTGCTACGCAAAAAGGTCACCAGCCCTGGTGGAACGACCCAAGCCGGGTTGGAAGTGCTAGAAGCTTATCAGTTCCAGGAGGCCGTTACGTCCGCGATCCTGCGCGCTACTGAACGCTCGCGGGAAATGGGCGCTGGGTATCAGTAGCTGTTTGCTTTACTGCCTGTCATGTATACTAGGAGGACAGCATCATCGAAGGAGGTACCCATGGAAATCTACGCCTTGTACGGAACTAGCGGAACGGGAAAAAGCTCCAGCGCTCTGGAGCTTGCACATCGAATGAACATAGATGCAATCATCGACGATGGGATCCTCATACACCAAGGTCGCAAAGTGGCTGGGACCTCCGCCAAATATGAGAAGACCAAAATCCAGGCAGTGAAACGGGCGATCTTCCATTATGACGAACACGCTACTGACGTTCGCCGCACCCTGCAGCAGCTGCAGCCTGGGCGCATTCTCATCCTCGGCACTTCGCGACGGATGATCGAACGCATCGTAGAGGCACTGGGACTAACATCACCGATCGAATACATTCCCATCGAATCCATCAAGCCTCCTCAAGAAATCGAGGCCGCTCGTTACGTTCGCGAGACGATGGGCAAGCATGTCATTCCAATCCCCCGCGTGGAAGTGGAAAGAGATTTCTTGCAACGCCTCGTGTCGTCAGCGCAGCAAATCTTTTCTTCTAAAAAGGAAGTTATTGGCGAATCAACCGTGGTCCATCCTCCTTTTTCCGGAGGACGCATCGTCATTCATCCACAGGTACTACGCAAAATCGTGGAAGGTACTTGCAACGTTTTTGAAGAAGTGAACCAGATTCAGAAAACGGAGTATACGTTCGAAGATCTACCTAGAATACAGGTGACGCTTTCCCTCAAGCTCCCTTACGGCACAGACATCCCTGCCTTGGCAAAGGATATCCAGCACGCTTTGTACAAAGAAACAAGTTACTGCCTCAATATCGCCCCTGCCAGTATTGATGTAAAGATCGCTGGTCTGGAAATTGCCCATATGTAAGTGAACCGCTCTAAATCCGGCCTAAACAGCCGGATCTTTTTTTGCCTGTAATCCACAGCGGATAGTCGTGTGGCTGTTGATCATCCTATACGTGTATCCCCACACGAAAGGAGAAGTCTGATGCCAACCATCATGTCTTCCGCGCCTTTTACGCAAGTACCGATTCCTGAGCCGCCAAGAGTCATTACGACCAAGGACTTGAGTTATTTGAAGGACGCCTTATCATGGGAGCTTGACGCTTTTAAAAAGCTGCATGCATTCGCGCAACAAGCAACAGATCCGGAAGTGAAGCAATGTCTGGACAAAGTGGGTCGTATGCATCAACAGCATTATCAAAAATTGCTGACCCATCTGCAACACAACAATACCGCTGTGATGGCTACCGTCCCGCAGACACAATCCCAACAACAGCAACCCCAAATGCAGTAAGGGAGGAGATCCGGATGCCAAACCAAAATCAAATTGCCAATCCGCAATCAAGCCAGCTGCCGCAGGTAAAGGGTCCGCAAATGAATGACCGTGATTATATGAACGACTGTCTGACCACGTGCAAATATTTGGCGGACAGCTTCAATGTAGCGGTCTGGGAAGCGAGTCACCAACAGCTGCATCAAGACTTCCTGCAAATCCTGAACGAGACTCATCAAAGCGCTCGCGAAGCGTATGAATTAATGTTCCGCAAAGGCTGGTACAAGCTGGAGGCAGCCGAGCAGCAAAAAATGCAGCAGGCTTTTCAGCAATTCAGCGGATACTCCACTCAGTTCCCTTACCATTGATACACAGCTGCGCTACTTTAGGGACATCCGGACAGGATGTCCTTTCTCTATGTTTTCAGCAGTCTGGCCAGTACAAGCAATGCTCTCTCCAGCTGCTCCTCATCAGCGTAGGCATAGGACAGCCGCAAGTGGTGGCTGTCGGATTGATCGTACACATAGCCAGGATTGAGCAAAATTCCTGCTGCCAACGCCTTGGTGAACAAGGTACGCATGGAGACAGCGTGACGAAGCTTCAGCCAAATGTAAAAACCTCCTGACGGAACGTCCCATTCTGCGAAATCGATAAACCAGCGAGTCAATAGTGCAACTATATGATCTCTCCTCTCCCGCAGTGCGTGGCGAATTCCGACCATATGCTGCTCGTATTTTCCTGTGGACAGCCATTCCGCTGCTACCCACTGGGACAAACTGCTGGTGCCGTAATCGGATTGCATTTTCACATCAGCCAACCGCTCGATGACTGGTTCCGGCCCGACAATCCAGCCAATGCGCAGTCCCGGGCTCAATGTTTTGGAGAGACTTCCCAAATAGAGCACCTGACCGTTTTGATCACGCGATTTTAAAGGCAAAGGTCCAGGCTGCTCGAACCACAGCTCCCCATAGACGTCATCCTCCAAAATCGGCAGTCTTTCCCTAGCACAAGCTGCCATCACCTGCTCTCTTCTCTGTTCGGTCATGAGAATCCCCGTCGGATTGTGGTAGGAGGGTATCGTATAAAGCAATGCCCCATTGTGAACCTGCTTTTGCCTTGCCAAGGCATCTGGACGAATTCCCTCTTCATCCATCGCCACCCCAACCAAACGCATTCCTGATGTTTGAAACAACGGCAGCGAATATAAATAGGACGGCTGCTCCAGCAAGATCGCGGAACCCTTTTGCAGGATGCCGAGAGAAATCAGCTGCAGAGCTTGCAAAGCGCCGGAGACGACGAGAATGGAAGCAGGGGATGCTTCTACCCCGCGAGTCCGTAAGTAACGGCTGATTTCTTCACGTAGCGGCAATAGCCCTTTTGGCTCCACATAACCGAGATGCGTCATTTTGCCACGTAAACTGCCCAAGACGTCTTCCATCTGTTTCGTCGGTAGCAGCTGTGGCGACAGCTCCCCCGTCCCTAATCGAATATAGCTCGGGTCTGGTTCGTAACGATTGATATCCTGAATGGTCGGGATATTGGGGGGGTGAATCCCTGCCTGTACATACCCCAACCAATCAGGCGGCGGTGCGGTCGTAAGCAACGACCACGTGTTATTACTGACGATCGTCCCACTCCCCACCGTTGATTCAATCAAGCCCTCCGCTTTCAATTCTTCCAGTGCCGTCACGACGGTGCTTCGGTTTACATCAAAGCCTTGGGCGAGAGAGCGCTGTGTGGGCAATGTGCTATGAACCGGCCACTCCCCAGCGGCTATCTTCCTTTTTATGTAAGAAATAATCTGTATATAAACCGGAATGTCTGAAGATTTGTCTGGTTTCCAGTCAATCGTGAGCATCTAGTTGCCCCCTTTCGATTCTTCCATTGTACAAATTGGTTGGTCTGGCAGTAAACCAATTGGCTGGAGACAGCAATCGCAGCTCCCGTCATAATGAACGAAGCAGGCTGCACGGATAGCCGTACAAAGGAGGGCGACTCGTGATCGAAGCGATGTTGCATGGATTTATACTTGCATTTGGACTTATTTTGCCGCTCGGGGCACAAAATGTATTTATTTTTAATCAAGGAGCCGTTCAGCCGAAGCTGTGGCGTGCGATCCCCGTCGTTATTACCGCCGCTATTTGCGATGCTTTGCTCATTTTGCTCGCTGTGCTTGGCGTTTCTCTCGTGGTACTGACTGTCGCTTGGTTAAAGACCGTTCTATACGCAGTTGGCGTTTGCTTTCTGTTGTACATGGGCTTTTTGACCTGGCGCAACAAACCGAGTGTTGCTTCCGAAGATGCGGAGCGCTTTTCCCCGAAACGTCAGGTGATGTTCGCAGCTTCCGTTTCCTTGCTCAATCCGCATGCCATTTTGGACACGATCGGCGTGATTGGAACCAGCTCGCTCAGCTATACCGGTGGGGAGAAATGGGGATTTGCCATCGCTTGCATCCTGGTCTCCTGCATTTGGTTTTTTAGCCTTTGTTTGGCTGGCCGGATGATTGGACGTCTGGATCAATCAGGAACATTGCTGCGCGGTCTGAATCTGGCATCCGCCATCATCATGTGGGGTGTCGCTGCTTACATGGCGTGGATGATGTTTTCCTTTTAAAACGTACTGGGTGAATAATCCGCACCTCCTCCAAACAAAATACTCCTAGTCGGATTCACAAGCGGAGGTTGCCATGCTTTTTACAAAAACAGACGCATTGCTGGAAGACCTGTATGAAATCGCCAAAAACGTTCACGATTCTGCGGTCTATTTTAATCAATATAAAATCTCTTCTATGGATACCTTAAAAACCTTTTCGGAAACCATGAAGGAGTACGAATCGAAAGGCGACAAGATGATTCACGAGATCATCATTCGCATCAACAAAACGTTTATTACCGCCATCGAACGCGAGGATGTCATGGAGCTGGCGGTGAAAATGGACGATGTGCTGGACGGTCTGGAAACGTGCTCGTCCCGCCTTTACATGTACGACATCATGGAGCCCGATGAAACGATGGTGAGATTCGGCCAGATCATCGAGGACTCCTCCCAGCAAATTCTGCTTGCCATGGAATTACTGAAACAGCAGAAGTTATCGGATATGCGAGAGTACATTATCCGCATCAACGATCTGGAGAGCGCAGGAGATGAGCTGGTCCGCCGTAGCATTCGAGACCTCTTTCACTCCTCTACAGATCCTATCCACATCATGCAGTTCAAGGAAATTTACGAAGTGCTGGAGGAAGTCATGGACCATTGCGAGGACGTCGCGGACGCGATGGAGACGGTCATCATGAGCAACACATAACCCAAGGAGACTCTGCCCATGCATACGAGCTTTCCACTCATCGTCGCTGTCGTTGTGCTAGCTGTTTCCTTTGATTTTATCAATGGCTTTCATGATACAGCCAATGCAATCGCGACGACCGTGTCGACCAAAGCATTGCCGCCCAGAATCGCCATCGTCATGGCTGCGATCATGAACTTCGTCGGAGCTTTGACATTTACTGGTGTCGCCAAAACAATCGGAGGAAAAATCGCGGATCCAGCCAAGCTGGAATATGGGGTGCTTATCGTCATAGCCGCCCTGCTCGCTTCTATCTTCTGGAATCTCATCACCTGGTGGTACGGGATTCCCAGCAGCTCCTCCCATGCGCTAATCGGTTCCATCGTCGGAGCCGTTTTCGCATCTGCGGGGGGACAGCATATCAATTGGAATGGCTTTTCCGAAATCTTTAAGGCATTAATCCTCTCCCCCATTATTGCGCTGGTAGCTGGTTATTTGCTCATGAACCTGTTTTACTTCTTGTTTCGAAAAATCGCTACGCCCCCATCCAAGGTCAACAGGCGCTTTCGTTACTTTCAGATTTTCACCGCTGCCCTCCAGTCCTTTACCCATGGGACAAACGATGCGCAAAAGGCCATGGGGATCATCGTTTTTGCTCTGGTAGCCGCAGACTTGCAATCGGATGCGAGCGTCATCCCCTTCTGGGTCCAGCTGATTTGCGCCGTATCTATGGGATTGGGAACCTCCGTTGGTGGATGGAGAATCATCAAGACCGTGGGTGGAAAAATCACGAAAATCGAGCCGATTAACGGAGCGACTGCCGATCTCACCTCTTCCTCCATCATTTTTACATTTACCCAATTGGGCTTGCCCGTCAGCTCTACCCACGTCATCTCCTCTGCCATCATGGGAGTCGGGGCGGCAAAACGGCTTAAGAGCGTCAACTGGGGTGTCGCCAAGCGAATCGTTATCACCTGGTTTATCACCCTTCCTATCTCCGCGGTGATCGCAGCGATCATTTACAGCATCCTGCACCTGTTCTTTTGAACCCAAATGAAAGAGCCCTCATTGCTTTTGGCGAGGGCTCTCTTTCGTCCAGCCTTTCGATTATTGATTGCCCCCTGTTTCCAGGGGACTTTCACCGTTTCGCTGTATCGTTTTACGCTTCTACCTTCTCGGTTTCCTGGACACTTGCCAGTTCGCGGCCCAGGAATTTGGCCACTTCCAGCATACCGTAGACGCCAGCTACAGCTTCTGCGTCCGAATTGTAGTTGGTGTTGGTATTGATGTCATAGGTGAAGATCTCGCCTTCCTGATTGCGGATGAACTCGATCCCCGCCACCTGAATGCCGTTAGCTGCCAGGAAGCGCTCGTACTTCTCAATAATCGGATCCGAGAAACCGCGGGCGATCTGGAACTTCGGCTTGGTCGGCACTTCTTCCCCTACTGGGCAGAACAGGTCACCGATCTGGCATGCATCCGCCGGGCAGAGTTCGAAGCCCTCGGATGTGTCCACTTGCACCGCATAGACGAATTTTCCACCGACAAATTCACAGCGTGTAATGAATGGTTGCGGAGCCTGAATGTACTCTTGGATCAGCGTAATGCCATCTACCGGTTCATCAAAGGTCGGTCCGTTCACATACGACTCCAGCCCTTGCAGGGAATGGAACAGCTGCACGCCAAGTCCTTTCCCGGCGCGGTTGTGCTTGGTGATGAAGGGCTGACCTTCAAACGCGCGTGCCGCTTTCAATAGCTGTTCTTTCCCTACTGTCGCAATGGTGCGAGGAGTGCGAATTCCGTGTCCAGCCAAGGCCAAATACTGGGCAACCTTGCTCACTTCCAAACGCAGTGCACTCGTCCCGTTAAATACTTTGCGACCGTAGCTTTCCAGCCAGCTCAGCACAGCGGAAGTCAACTCTGGTGCATATCGATGGTCACGCGTATGCGAGGAAGCGCTCATCCGGCTGTAAAATACACCCACAGGCGGTTCTTCTGTCAAATCGACGGACCCCTCGTCCAGATGCCATTCCTCGTATGGAAGTCCCAGCTCTTGCAGACGCTTGGTCAAATGAACGGTCCATTCGCTATTTTCATGGATGACGTAGATCTTTTTCATTGTTCGATTCTCCTCTTATTACGTTTCTCTGCCCGACAAGCGACTAGGACAGGCTGGGCTCTGTTGCACGCAGACTTTCAACGAGAGGCATCACTTCTTTGGAGAAGCGCTCCATCTCCTCGAGCTGTGGAGAGAACTGGAGCAGCAACAGATCGACACCTGCTTTTTCGTAGGCCAAAATTCGCTCCGCGATCTGCTCTGGAGTCCCGATCAGGTTGGGGCGCAAACCTCGATTTGAGACCGAATAATCGCGCAATTGAATTTGCTGTTCGAGCTGCGACTTGTTGATAAAATCCTGATAACCGGCGTAACCGCTCGATTTCTTTACATCCGTGATCCTTGCCAGCTCTTCCATCGCTTCTTCTTCTGTCGGACGGCAAATGACATAGGCTGCCATCCCAAAAGAAGAGAATGGTGCTTTGTCCGTCTGCTGACGGCGTTCTTTCATATCTTCAATCTTCCGTGCCACTTCCTCAGTCGTGCCGCCGTGCATCACATACGCATCGCATGTAGCAGAAATGACTTGCTTGCCGCGCTCGCTCTCTCCGCCAGCATACAGGATCGGATTTGGGCGTTGGACAGGCTTCGGTGCCAGCTTGGCGTCATGAATGTCGTAATATTTGCCATGATAGCTGAACGTCTCTTCGGTCCACAGACCTTTTAGCACATCCAGAAACTCCATGGTGCGCTCGTAGCGCTCGTCGTGTTCGGTGAAAATGCCGCCGTACTGACGGGCTTCCTCTTCCCACCAGGCGGATACCACATTCAGCGTAAAGCGTCCGTTGCTGATGTGATCGATGTTCGCCGCCATTTTAGCAGCGACCGCAGGATTGTGAAAGCCAGGGCGCACCGCTGTCATGATCTCGATTTTTTCTGTTACCGCGGCCAGCGCAGCCGCAGTCGACCACGCTTCGAGCGAATCAGATTCGGGGCCTTTTATATCGTTTAGGTACAACTCTGCTATCAGAGTCGTGTCGTATCCCCAGCGCTCTGCAGCTTGAATGACCGTCTTGGCGTAATCATACGTCGGGGGCATATTTTCGTCTTCTACATTTCGGAGCCATCCACCAAAAATCGGTAACCAAAAGCCGTATTTCATAGCTCTCTTCTCCTTTGTCTTAGGGGCTAAGAATAATGAAAATTGCGAGGAAAGAAATTAAAGTAATCCTACTACAAAAATAGGATTACTTCAATATACTCGACTATTCCGTTACCATCATATTTTTCGCCCCAAGACAAAAGCTCTCGCATGCGACGTAGCGCCGATAGCGAGAGCCTCCATTATTCCGCCATGTGATTTCCTCACACTTTTTCTTGTTTATCCAAAACCTTACGGGGACAGGATAATGGTAACATACTCAAGGATTATGGCCCGCAAAGGAGCTGAAGTGTAATGACTCGTCAACGGTTCCGGCAGTTGCGTTATCCCCTCATCGCGTTGGCTGTTACGTTAACGCTGCTCGGGACGCATCATCAGTATCGTCTGCATACCTCTTATGCAGCGGCGCAACGTTCACAGACTGTCACGATTTCCAGTTCAGGCTTTTTGCCCAATCGCATATCTGTGCGAGAAGGAGAGCGAGTGACACTGATGGTCGTGAATACGGACATGCGCCCGCATAACCTCGCCATTCGTGAGTTAAATGTTTCCTCTACGGAATTAAAGCCTACTCAATCCACGATGCTTCAATTTGCCGCTGAGAAAAAGGGTCAGTTTTCCTTTGTTTCCGATTCCCCAGGTTATCCGGAGGCCGGTTACCAAGGGATCATCGTCATTGAGTAGCTTCCCATTCTTGCTCGTGCTCAATTTGTTTCCATGGACCAAACTTGATCACGCAGAGCGGAATGATCCCCAATGTAGTCAATACACCGAAAAACAAATAGATCGCGAGTGTCGAAAACTCATCTTTAATCCAGCCAGCAAGCAGATTGCATAGCATCGTGCCCAGCCCGCTTCCTACGGAGAAAAAAACAGCAAGTGCTGTTACCTGGAGGGAAGCGGGCGTATTTTCTCGAACAAACTGCGCCGCTGTCGCCAAGTAAAATCCGACCGACACCCCTTGAACGAAGAACAAAATGAGAACGGCTGTCGTACTCGGAGCCGAGCTGTACCAGAACCAGCGAAGGGCAGAAAAGGTCGCAGCCAGCAGTAAAGTAGTCTCCAAGCCCCAGCGTCGGACAAAATAGCCCACCAGCTTCATGAACGGTGCTTCACTTCCTGCGAATAGCAGAAAAGCGAGCCCCACACCCGCAACGGTTCCTCCAATCTCCTGATAGTACAGGGAAAACCAGATGTTGTTAGCGTTTACAGCTCCAAACATGCAGAAGGATGCCATGAGAAATAGCAAAAAACGCGGGATTCGCAACAACTGCTTCATTCCTTTGAACACGCTGACTGTAAAGCGGGAAGATTCGGTCACTTCTTCTGGCACTCTAATGAGGAACAGCATCGCCGTAATCAGTGCCAAGCAGTACGAATAAAAAAGAACGGACGGGCCCCACTTCTCCACCAGAAGTCCGGTGAGAAAGGCTGCTAGAGCAAATCCGACGGCTCCCCACAGGCGAATGTCACCAAACTGCAAGTGGTTCTTTTTCGCATACCCCAAAGCCAGGCTATCTGAGATCGGGATGACCGCACTTTGAAAAAACGACAGAAGAATGTATAAGAGAAAGACAAATGCGTATGTAGAAACAGTCGAAAATAAGAGTCCCACCAAACCGGATACGAGCAATGTCCCAAAAAGGACGGTCTTCCTGATTTGGAAACGGTCGCAAATGAACCCCCACATCGGTTGAGCGATAATCGAAACCACTGGCGCTACCGCACTGATCATGCCGATTTGCGTGCCCGTTAGATGAATGGATTTGTAATACTGGGTGATGAGCGGAGAAAATGCGCCAAACCCATAGTAAATAAAAAGGTAGAGGGCGCTGAAGCTGATAAATCTACCTGTAGCGCCCCCTTGAAATTTGCCAGAAAGTGATCCTGACATATCGCTCTCCTATTTAACCGCCGGCAATATTTTCGCCATGTTAACGGTACGTTTCTTATCCCAGGTCTCTGGATTATTTTCATCAAATTGTTCCAGGAAATAGATGACTTCCTTGGTCAACGGCGTAGGTGTAGAAGCACCCGATGTGACCGCTACCCGTTTCTTGCCTTTCAGCCACTCGACATCCAGCTCCGAGAGGTCCGCAATCCGAAAAGAAGGAACATTCGCAATTTC
Organism: Brevibacillus sp.; assembly: GCA_029240815.1. The sequence continues at coordinate 1,701 of JARDZO010000148.1, read as the reverse complement.
TTCGGATACTTGAGCCAGGCGGTTCGAGTTGTTGCTGCGGGGATCGCCCACAACGATGCAAAGCTCCGCTTCCCCTACCTGTTCTGCGACTGCCTCTTGGCGCACCTGTGTGGCCAGGCAAATCTCGTTGTGCACTTCTACCCGAGAGAACCGGTTGACGATCGCATCCATGAGATGCTTGACGTCCCATTGGCTCATCGTCGTCTGGTTGGTCACAATCAGTTTGTCGGTAGGTACCTGCAATGCTTCAAGATCCTCTACCTTTTGCACCAGATGCACGTGGTCAGGCGCGATCCCGATCGCTCCTTCCGGCTCTGGGTGACCCTTTTTACCGATGTATAGGACATGATAGCCGTCCGCCACTTTCTCTCGGATCAGGTCATGTGTCTTGGTCACGTCCGGGCACGTAGCATCCACGACAGTCAGACCCTTGTCGCGCGCTTTTTTTCGGACTTCCGGAGAAACACCGTGCGCCGTGAAAATGACGGTACCCTCGTTCACCTGATCGAGCAGGGCGAGTCGATCTTCCCCATCCAATGTTTTAATCCCTTGCTGTTCAAACGCCTCGACGACATGAGCATTGTGTACAATCATGCCCAAAATGTGTATCGGGCGAGGAAGGTCAAAGTTTTGCGCTGTCCGCAATGCCAATACCATGGCATCTACGACACCGTAGCAATATCCGCGGGGGGAAATCTTGATGACTTCCATTTATACCCCTCCTAATCATTCGAATGACGTCACGCCTACTTATTATACCTTATTTACCTGCGCTCCGCTTCTGTTCATAAACCTTCAAATTATTGTAAACAACTTTGAGCAAAGGTGTGGACAAGCCGAGTTTTTCCGCATGTTCCAGGAGATAGCCTTGCAGATGATCACCTTCCACGGACAAGCCTTTTTCCATGTCGCGGAGCATGGACGATTTCATCGCTGCTCCCTGGTTCTGGAACGTTTCCATCTGCTTGTCGATGATGTCGGTACGGATCGGTGCTTCCAATGCGCGAATGACCAGCGCACATTCTTCTGCCAGCTGACGAGTCAGTTCGACTCCGTAAATGGAATCACGGATCGGTCCGACAGCCGAATTCATCAAAGTTGTAATCCCTGACATCGTGGTGATGAACAAATATTTTTGCCATGCGTCGCGTTGGATATTTGCACTCGCTCGCATCGAACCGTTGATACCGGAGAAAGCATCGGCGATCCGCTCTACGCGTTCACTCATTCCGCCTTCCCACTCTCCAAAGACTGTTTCATGCATGGCACTGGTCTGAACCACGTCACCATCTGCATTCAGGGTTGTCTCAATAAAGCAAAGCCCACCGAGTACACGTTCTTTGCCAAAGCGCTCCCACAGCTGCTCCATGTGGGCAATCCCGTTCAACAGTGGAATGACGACGGTCTGCTCACCTACGTACGGAGCGATGTCCTCGATGCTCTCAGCGAGATGATAGGCCTTGTTGGACAGCAAGACTGCATCAAACGGTCCGCTTTCTTCCCCTGCTTTGATCAGCTGTGGCTGCTCTAGATGGAAATCTCCATGAATGCTCTGGATGCGAAGTCCTCTTTCCGCAAGTTGCTTGTACCTACGTTCCCGAACAAGAAAGGTTACATCTACTCCTTTTTCTGCCAGGCGCCCTCCGAAATAGCCCCCAATTCCTCCTGCTCCCAAGACCAGTACCTTCATTAGGAATCCCC
>JARDZO010000420.1 GCA_029240815.1 Brevibacillus sp. | reverse complement strand
CGGGTTTGGAGGCAATCTGACAGTGACTTTGCTGGCGAATTCACTCGGTGGCGAGTTTTTGATGGCCTACATCGCAGCCGTTGCTTTTGCGACGATCCTCGCTGTAGTTACCGGTCTGGTCTTGTCAGCCTCGTCAGCTTTTGCCCACGATGTATACAGCCATCTGATTCGCAGAGGGATGGCTTCCGAAAAAGAACAGGTCAGAGTCGCCAAGTTTTCGTCTGTCGCAGTCGGACTGGTCTCCATCTGGTTGGCGATCGGGGCAGAAAAAATGAACGTAGCCATATTGGTTGGCTTGACCTTTGCTGTAGCGGCGTCCTCCAATCTGCCTTTGCTCCTCTGCACCTTATATTGGCGGAGGTTTACCGTCCAGGGAGCCGTCGCGGGTGTTTTGACGGGTCTGATCTCTTCTGTTGTCTTGGTCGTCATGGGGCCAGCTGTTATGGATGTGGAGCATGGGTTGATCCAGCGACCACCTATTTTTCCGCTGACCAATCCCGGGTTGATCTCGATCCCGCTCGGCTTCTTGGGGGCTTGGTTTGGTACGATTTGCAGTCGCCCTCAGCCTGGAGCCGATGCTCAGTTCGAACGCGTGCTTTTTCAGGCACACACCGGTATTCGTACAGGCCAGGGACAAAAAATGGAGCAAGAGGGTGCATAAAGAAGACGTACCTGTTCCACCCTATTGAGGGAAGGAGGAGGGACGGTATGGACACGAAAAAAGAGATGGACCCCGCTTCAACTACTCAGCCTGATGTTTACGAAAAGGCGCGAATCGCGCTGGTGGATTTGATGGATGAGCTGCAGGAAGCACTGGACGAGCAAGATACAGCGCTGCATAAGCGGCAGGGCTATGAAATGATCGGTACGTATTTTCGCGAGCCGGTCCATACAGGAGATTTAACTCTGATTTTTGCTTCTGTGCTAGAAGATATTTTGCATAAGCTCGAGCTGACCCAGCAGGGCGATAACGTGTCCATGGTGAGGGACGAATACAGTGTGATGAAAAAAGAGGAGTGAGAACGACCATTCGAGGTCGTTTTTTTTATTTCTATTTTTTTACAACAAAATCTACGGGAAGAACGTCTAACCATTCATTAAGATGAGAAGAGGGTGTAGATTTGAAAAAATTTGTGTGGGGACTTGTTTGCGGTGTGGCACTTGCCAGCTCATCTGTCGCTTTGGCTTCGAATTCGATTCAGGCGTTCTTGTTTCCTGTTCAATTTGAGATCAATGACAATACGGTATCCATGCCAAACGATTACAAGGTACTGCAAGTGGATGGCCGGGCTTATGTACCGATTCGCTTCGTTGCAGATAATTTGGGAGCGACGATTGATTATGACTCATCTACAAAGAAGATCATGATCAAAAATCAAAAGTTGGACCTCGTCGACCCAAATTACAAGAACATATCAGTAGGAAATCTGATCGTCACGAAAGAAGGGAATCATTCCAAAGTAACGGGTCAAATCAAATTAGATGGAGTAGGGAACACCCAAAATTTAATCGAAGCCAAGCTTACTTTTTACAATGCGGCGAATCAAAAAGTGGGTGAAGCTGTAATCCGGGGAAGGAATTTCGGGGTAGATGCTCAGACTTTCATCGCTCAGGGAACTGGAGATGTGCGTGAATACGAAACGGTAACGGTCCAAGTGGAATCCGTAAATGACAAAAAAGTGGCGGAAGAGCTGGGTATCCTTTATGAAAACAAAGACTATCATTTTTCGCTTACACTACCGAAAACTTGGGTAGGAAAGTATGAGGTCATAGAAGCGCGTAATGAAGCCACAGAGATGACGTACCATTTTATCGATCGTGCGAACAAAAGCTATGGGGGCATCCTCTTTTCTCTATCAGTTTGGAAGCGGGATGACTGGAAAGCGAGCGAATCAAGCGAAATGGAAGTCGGACGAACCAAGAAGATCGGAGAAAGCGGAAATTTCATCTTTACACTGAGCCGGCCAGGAGATGTTCAGTATGATCCGCAAAATGAGAAATTGACCGCCGAATATGCTCAGATGGCTGCGTTTATCACGAGCATCTCGACATCGTTTCAAGTGGCAAAGTAATGCCTGAAAACGTCCCTCCTGAGTACATTGGACTACGAAAGAGGTTTTCCCAGTGGTAAGATAGGGTAGTAACACAGGGGAGGAAGGAATCAGGAGGAAGGCCCCATGAAATATGTAAATGCCGAGCAAGTGGAACCGGGCGATGTGCTGTCCCGCAGTATTTATACGAGTGAAGGCTTGACTCTCTTACACGCTGGCGTTCAGTTAACTGTCGGAATGATTCATAAGTTGCGCCGTTTTGGTGTGACCATGCTAAGTATCAAAGATCCGTTGCTAGATGAGGTAAAAGAAGAGGATGTCGTGACAGAAGCGACCCGCAAAGATGCGATACGCAATCTTTCAGCAGCCATCCAGTGTGTGCAGAGCGGCAAACATATGGATGTACGCGGCATTCACAAGTCAGTGACCAGCATCGTGGATGAAACTCTGCGCAATCGCCGTGTGCTTCTGAATTTAGGCGAAATCCGGACAGCGGACAATGCGATGTACATCCATGCGTTAAACGTTTGTATGATGGCGACTGTGATTGGAGTGGGGCTGGGCTACAACACGACCCAATTAAAAGAGCTGGCAATCGGCGCACTCCTGCACGATATCGGGAAACTGAGTGTAGATAAGAACGCACCTGCCTACAAGGCAAACAGCATGGAAAATCATCATACTTGGCTAGGCTTTCACCTTTTGCGAAAAAAACATGAGATGAGCATTGTCTCCGCCCATGTGCCTCTGCAGCATCATGAGTGGGTGGATGGAAGCGGCATCCCGCGCGGACTGGTGGGAGATGACATTCACGACTTCGCCAAGATCGTCGCGATCTGTAATTACTACGACAATCTGATCTCGCCGCTATCCGAGGAAGAGGAAACGCTGCTTCCCTATGAAGCGTGCGAAAAAATCATGGGCTTGGCAGAAAAACGCTTTGATCACAAAATGGTGATTCATTTTTTACGTTCGATCGCACTGTATCCGACAGGGACTTCATTGAAGCTGAGCACAGGGGAAATAGGGGTCGTCATTGACCAGAATCGTGGATTGCCAACGCGTCCAGTCGTGAGGGTGATCCGTCGAGAACAACAAGCGAGCAAGCACATGGTCGAGGAGCACGAGATCCGTGACATTGATTTGAGTGAAAAACCAACCATTTTTATATCTGGGGTCATGGAGTAAGGCAAAAGTCAGGGTTTTTTCCTTCCAAGATCAGGGAGAACCCCTACATACGGGTAAACATACCTGATCTACAATGAAAACAGGCAAGGGGCTGGCCCTTGACCATGATTAGAGGAAAGGACGTGTTCGTGTGTCCCGTATTCTGGTACCCGTTGATTTTTCTGCACAATCCATCCAGGCTGTCCGTTTTGCGACCGCCTATGCAAGAGACAAGCATGAATTGACCATCCTGCATGTCATACAGCCATTCCCATCACGCCATGTCGTGAACAAGCTGGGACGGCAGAGTGTTGAAAAGATTCAGTTGGATGAAGCCAAGGAAGATGTAAAACCGCTTTTGGAGAT
>JARDZO010000419.1 GCA_029240815.1 Brevibacillus sp. | reverse complement strand
CTGCTAGGGCTGTTCTTTTCCATTCGTCTCTCACCTGCAGTAGCCGCTTATGTCAGCCACCTGCCTGGTATGGAGAAGCTGGTTGAGCTAATACGGGATGACAAAGGCCTGCAGATGGCCGCTGAGCACAACATGATACAGCCTATTGGCGCCAGCGCTGAGCATGATGGTGTCCGCTTTACCGTTGATCAGGTTCTGATGGATCAAAAGCGGATGCTGCTTTTTTATACCATTCGCCACGAGCAGCCTGGTCATCATGTGGACCTGAATCAAGTCAAATTTTACAATCAGAACGGTGAGCAAACGACTGCCGGATACTCCTGGTCGTCTCGGGGAGATAACGCAGAAAGCCGATCCAGCCTGGAACAAAATCGTCTGGATGTTTATTGGCAGGATACGACCCACATTCCGGATGCACTGGTTGCAAATGTTACCCTTGCAGTAGATCAGAAGCAGCTGGATACGCCCTTTCAAGTTTCCTTTCCGATCGATAAGAGCAAGTACGAGTCGCTAAAAGAAATCGTTTATCCGCTTAATCAGAAGGTTACCGTAGATGACCAGCAATTTACCATTACCAAGATCGTCGTTTACCCTACCCAGACCGAGGTGTCTATTCAGTTTGATCCAGCCAATTCCAAGCGCATATTCGGATTTGACCAGCTGCGGCTGGAGGATGAAAAAGGACGGACGTACACTTTCTGGGGCAACGGGATTCTCTCCACGCCAAATGGGGAAACTGGCGTCACCTACAACCTGGAGAGCGTTTATTTTGAACAGCCCAAACAGCTTGTGCTGATAGCCGACGGGATCCGTGCTCTGGACAAACACAAGCTGCAGGTCGTCATTGATGCCAAAACAGGCAAACTGATCAAAGCACCCGACTCCCGTCTCACTCTGTCAGCCATTCGGCAAAATCAAGACGTTGTGGGCATCGACCTCTCCCTTCAGGTGGGAAGTCAAGATGAAAATCGAATGCTTTCGGTCGGGAATGATCTGACGGATGATCGCGGAAATCAATATGAGTACGTCAGTGGTTCCACTTCATCCCGTCCTGCCGAAGAGCCAAATAAGGGGTATCTGCAAAACAGCAGCATTCTCTATAAGCGCACAACCGACAAAGGAGCTCCACAAGAGTACCGCTTCACGCTGGAGGATTACACCTCCCGACTCTCCACTGGATTTTCCGTGCCGATTACCGGCCAATGAAAAAGAGAGCCCCCTCAAAAGGGCTCTCTTTTCTATTCATCGATCACAGCCCAATGGTTTGTCGGACCATGCCCTCCACCCAGCTGTGGAGCGGTTTTGATGGCTTCAAAGATAAAGCGGTTCGCCTTCTCTACTGCCGTTACCAATGGGGTGCCTTTCGCCAGCTCAGCGGTCAGTGCCGCCGAAAAGGTGCAGCCTGTCCCATGAGTATGTCGAGTCTGCACCCGCTCATGGGAGAGTTCGTAAAAAGCCTGTCCATCGAACAGCATATCGACGACGATGTCTCCCTCCAAATGTCCGCCTTTCATCAGCACATTCCGTACACCGAGTGCGTGAATCGCTCGGGCGCCCTCTCGCATGTCCTCTGGTGTGCGAATTTGCATGCCTGTCAAGCACTCCGCCTCTGGCAGATTCGGTGTCACGACTTCGGATACCGGCAGCAAATGCTTTTGCAAGGCGACGATCGCTTCATCAAGCAATAGCTTTGCACCACCTTTTGCCACCATGACAGGATCAACCACCAGCTTTTGAATACCGAATGCTTTCACTTCCTCTGCCACGGCCGAAATGATGGCGGCATCAAACAGCATCCCTGTCTTGGCTGCATCCGCCCCAATATCTCGCAGGACTTCGCGAATTTGCAGGGATACGGCCTCCACAGAAAGTGGATAAACGCCTGCTACCCCTAATGTATTTTGAGCCGTAACGGCTGTTATTGCACTCATTCCGTAAACACCCAGCTGATGAAAGGTCTTCAGATCCGCCTGAATCCCTGCTCCTCCACCGCTGTCGGAACCTGCTATCGTTAACGCTGTTGCCACTTTGCCCAATGTTCTCCCTCCTGCTCCTGACGCTTGCTCTGATACCGAGTATATCATCCAGCCGCCTGCTTCGGTATACTAGGATTGATTGCTACAGGTAAGGAAGGGATTGCCACAATGAGCTACCGCATTTTTTACTGGTTGACTGTTCTGATCCCCACCATCATCATTGGTGGCTTTGAGTTTGTCCGGCATGACTTTTTGCTGCCCTACATGTCCATGGAGACTGGCAACGTATATATCACCCTGCTGACCCTGCTCCTGTCCTTTTTGTTTGCCACCTGGATGTTTAGAACCATCGAACGAATGAACGCGAAAATCGTGGAAGAACAAGCCCGGCGAGCGGTTTACGAAGAAAGAGAGCGTCTCGCTCGCGAGCTGCACGACGGGATTGCCCAATCTCTGTTTTTTTTGAATGTCAAATTGAAGCAGGGCCAGCTCGACGATGCTCGCGTCGCCGTTTCCGCCATAGACAATCATGTGCGCCAAGCTATTTTTAACCTGCGCTCTCTCCCGGAGGAAGGCAGCCTGGAGCAGCGCCTTGAAAAATGGCTGACGCAATGGAGTGCGCTATCCGGTGTCGATGTTACCCCGCAGCTGCAAATAAAGGAAAACTTCTATACACCAGCTGAAGAGGTTCAGCTTTTTGGGATCATCCAGGAAGCCTTTGCCAACATCCGGAAGCATGCGCAAGCCAAGCACGCCTGGATTCAGCTCACGACAAACGAACCGCGGGGCTGGACACTTGCCATCGAGGATGATGGTATCGGCATGTCTGGGCTCAGTGAAACATCAAAGAAATACGGCTTGTCCATGATGAAGGACCGCGCGAGGCAGCTGCATGCCTCACTGGATATTTGCACACGTTCGAGTGGCGGCACCATCATTACCTTGACATCTCACACTGGAGGTTTTGCCAAATGAACGGCTATCGAGTATTAATCGCAGACGACCATCCGATGGCACGATCCGCCATACGAAGCCTGCTCGACCCTGACCCTTCTTTTGAAGTGATCGGCGAGGCTGAAAACGGCGAGCAGGCTTTCCACTTATGCGGAGAGCTGCAGCCAGATCTCGTGCTGATGGATATCAATATGCCAAAGTGGAGCGGGCTGGAAGCCACGCGCGAAGTCAAAAAAGCGTATCCCCACATTAAAGTCGTTATTTTAAGTGTTTCCGATGACGTCGGCGACCTGATCACCGCGATCCAGTTTGGCGCGCAGGGGTATTTGCTAAAAAATCTGGAGCCAGATGACTGGATCAATTACTTGCATGCTTTACTGGGAGAAGACAGCGAGCTTTCCCGTGAAATGGCAAACCGGCTCCTCCACCGCTTCCGTCAAGAAGATCAACCGACTGGCACAGGACCCGAGATCCTCACCCCTCGTGAGCGAGAAATCGTGATGTACGTCGGAGCAGGGAAAACCAATCGAGAAATCAGTGAGACACTCATCATCGCGGAAAACACGGTAAAAAATCATGTGAAAAACATTTTGGACAAGCTGCAGCTAGCAAACCGGGTGCAGCTCGCCGCTTACGCTGTAAGGCATCATCTCATCGCACGTAAATAGGAGCTAAATGGGC
>JARDZO010000147.1 GCA_029240815.1 Brevibacillus sp. | reverse complement strand
CCTTGATTCACCAACGCCCTTAGCTCCCTTGAACCTCGGAATACATGGTAACTAGAAACCACAACAGCTCGCAGGAGAAGCAGGTTTCCAGGCAGAGCGACTCCGGAACCCTACTTAGCGGAACAACGAATTCCCTGCTTCTCCCCACCCTAGCTATGTTGATAAGCTCATCTTTTTCTCCAAGGAATTTATACTTTCTGATTCAGAAATAAAAAACCGATGACTCCTTTCTGGAATCATCGGTCTTTGCGCTTACTACTAGCTGCTCAGGTTAATTCGCGTCTACGCCAACCACTTCACCGATGTGACTAAAACCGTCTCTCGCCATCAACCGCAGCAGTTGCTTATTGATTTGCTTGGCGATACCCGGCCCCTGATAAATCATTCCCGTGTATACCTGCACCAGACTCGCACCTGCGCGAATCTTGTTGTACGCATCTTCACCTGTATAAATACCACCTACGCCAACGATCGGAACTTTGTCGCCTACTTCTTGATAAATCTGCTTTATCCAAGCGGTAGAGCGTTCCGTCAACGGTCTTCCGCTCAAGCCTCCCGCCTCATCCGCTTTTGGATGGTTGGCGACAGCCTCACGGGACAGTGTCGTATTTGTCGCGATGATGCCGGAAATGCCTTCTTCTACTGCGGCATGAACCACGTCGTGCATCTGCTCGTCCGACATGTCTGGCGCTACTTTCAAGAGAATTGGCTTTTTCTTGATACCGCGCCCTTCCATCTCCGCTGCTTTTTCCCGCACGGCACGGATGAGCACGCGCAAACTCTCCGTTTCCTGCAAATCGCGCAAATTCGGCGTATTTGGAGAGCTGATGTTAATGACGAAGTAATGGCCGTACGCATACAGCATGTCCATACATTTGCTGTAGTCGCTGGCCGCCTCTTCATTCGGTGTGATCTTGTTCTTACCGATATTAATGCCAATCGGAACATCGGAATAGGCAAAGTCAATCAAATGCTGAGAGGCGAGATAGGCCCCAAGATTGTTAAAGCCCATCCGGTTGATCACAGCCTGGTGCTCAGGCAAGCGAAACAGTCTCGGCTTTGGATTGCCCGGCTGTCCTTGCGGCGTGAGCGTCCCGACCTCTACAAACCCAAATCCAAGTGCACCAAGAGCATGATACACTTCTGCATTTTTGTCAAAACCCGCTGCCAGACCAACTGGATTCGGGAACTTGAGCCCCCACAGCTTTGTCTCCAGACGTTCATCTCGCAGTTGGTAGATCATCTTCAGCAACGTTTTGCCCGGAGCGGAATCCTCTGCCAGCTTCAGGGCGTGAATGGTTTTTTCATGAATCTCTTCAGGGTCCTGCTGAAACAGATACTTGCGTATAAGCTGATACATCGTGGTTGCACTCCTCACTCCGTTTTACCTCATAGTAGAATACCACATTTTCAGAGGGCGGGTAACCTTTATCCTTGATACATATTTCCAACTGAGCAGGCAAATCCTAGCAGTACCACCATCATGGAGGTGACAATGAACCGATATGAAAGTGGACGGGAAAATCGGAATTAGCCAAGCGATCATGACGATGATGCTGACCATCGGGATTACCAATCACGTTACAGTCATCCCGCTTCTGCTCAGTGAAGCCAAAAGAGATGCATGGTTGAGTGTCCTGCTAGCTTCCATTCCTTTCATAGGGTGGGCCTGCCTTCTCTCATTCATCAACACCCGTCTTCATCAGCAATCCTTACAACAATGGCTAAGGCGTACGAGCGGTAAATTTGTCAGCTACCTCATACTCATTCCGATCCTGTTCTCTTTGTATGGAATGGCACTCGTACACCTCATCGATACACAAACGTGGACCACAGTAAATTACCTGCCTCGGACCCCAGAGTGGTTTACGGCTCTCGTATTAATGGGGATCTGCACCCTCGCTGCCTTCGGAGGAATCGGTCCGCTAGGCATCACTGCGTCAATCCTGCTTCCCATCGTTGCCATGCTGGGTTTTTTTGTCGCTTTTGGCAACTTGCCAAAAAAAGATTACAGCCTGTTGCTCCCAGTCTATCAGCACGGTATTACCCCGATCTTGCAAGGGGTAATCTATGCAGGCGGTGGTTTTGCCGAATTGGTACTCCTTTTGTTGCTTCAACATCACGTGAGGAAACCGTTGCGGCTCGTCCATTATGTCACGATGATCGGCATTGTCATCATCCTAACGTTGAGCCCGCTCACCGGAGCCATCGTCGAGTTCGGTCCGATTGAATCTTCAAGGCAGCGCTTCCCCGCTTTTGAACAATGGCGTCTTTTATCGATTGGAAAAGATATTGAGAACATGGAGTTTTTTGCGATTTTCCAGTGGCTGTCGGGCTCCTTCGTCCGCATATCACTCTGTCTAATGCTACTGGCAGAGATACTGGAGGTACGTACGCCAAAAGCTCGATCCTTTGTCCTCATCTGCTTGGGAGTAAGCATGATTGTCATTACCAGCCTTCCTTTTAGCGACATGCAATTCGTCGGGTTTTTAACCCATATTTATTACCCTCTCTACTTACTCATCACTGTCATTGTTACGCTTGCAATCGCTGGCATTGCTTTGTGGAATCGCAAAAGAGAGGGGAACGCTGAACATGACGCGTGAGGAACAACTGAAGAGCCTGTTTTCTCACAGTGGCGATGTCGTGATGATGCGCTTTGTAACGCAAGAGGACCAACCTATGCTCCTCGTGTACTGCCAAGGACTCGTCGACCTTCAACACATGCAAGAGGTTGTCATTCCGCAGCTCGACAGCCACTTGTCTGAAGGTGACCTTCGCGCTCTCCCCATTTCCTTTCTTCTCGACGATGAAGATCAGTGGGTAGATCGTTTGTTTGCTGGAGATTTGCTGTTGTTTCTAGGAGAAGCTCCCCCTTTCGCCTGGGATATTTCCAGTCGTCCCCAACGCACAACCGAAGAAGCAAATACAGAAGTATCCATCAAGGGTCCGCGCGACGGTTTTATCGAGGACCTCTCTTCAAATATCGCGCTCATCCGAAAGCGGATGCGGACACTCTCTCTCGCCTGCGAGTCGTTTACGATCGGCACTCGCTCCCGTACCAAAGTCGCCCTTCTCTATATGCGGGACGGAACGCCGCCTGACATCGTCGAGACCATCCGCGAGCGTCTGCTCAGCTGCAACCAGAAAAAGATCATCAACAGTGCCATTTTGGAGAAAAAGCTCAGCGACCAGACTTACTCGCTATTTCCCCTCGTGGATTACACCGGACGCCCCGATTTTGCTGTCTTTATGCTGATGGAAGGGAAAGCCATCGTCATGGTGGACGGGTCACCGGTAGCCCTCTTAGCCCCTGTCACACTGCTAGAGCTGATCAAGTCTCCCGAGGACGACCAGTATCCGATTGGCTATGTGTGGCTGGAACGCATCCTTCGTCTCGGAGGCATCTGGATCTCTGTGTTTTTGCCCGGCTTTTGGATCGCCCTTTCCGCATACAACATCGAGGAGTTTCCATTTCAGCTGTTGGCGACGGTTACCCAGGGCCGTAAAGGACTCCCGTTTTCTGCGCCCATGGAGCTGTTCGGCGTGCTGTTTATCTTTGAATTCCTGCGTGAAGCCGGCGCTAGGCTGCCTAAGACTGTCGGACAAACGCTGGCTCTGGTCGGTGCACTCATCATCGGGGATGCCTCGATCCGCGCCGGGTTTACATCCCCTTCAATGCTCTTCATCGGTTCGCTCACAGTTGTCGCTTCTTTTACTTTGATCAACCAATCGTTGAGCGGCGCTGTTACCGTTGCCCGTTTTTTTGTGTTTTTGCTGTCCGCGGTAGTCGGCACATACGGCTTTATCGTCAGCATCATCATGATCATTTACTATCTGTCTACACTGACCTCGCTAGGCAGACCCTACTTGCTGCTGAAGTCTTCCAACATTGTCTCTACCCTGTTTCTTGTTTTGTTCCGACCACTCATCAGTATCTTTCAGCAAGGCTCCAAAAAAGGAAGGGATGCCAATTGAGGCGCAAATGGATCGCCAGTGTCCTTCTCACTTGCTTGCTCACCCTGCTGAGCGGTTGCTGGGATCAGAAGTCCATCCAAGATATGATTTACCTGTCTGCGTTCGGAATCGATTACGTCAATGACGAATACGTGATTTACGCCCAGTCTTCCGATCTTGCCAGTGTTGCCAAGCAGGAAGCTCCCGCTCCATCGTCACCACCCGCTGTTGTTTCTATTGGCCGTGGGGAGACGCCGCAAAACGCCTTGGATAATCTGCAAAAAAACTCCCAGGTTCCGTTGTTCGCAGGCTTCGTCTCCTCCATTATCTTCCATGAGCGGATGTTAAAAAAAAACCTTTTGCCTTCCTACGACATTTTGAATCGGTACGGTCTTGTGCGCTATACGAAATGGGTGTTCGGAACAAGAGAACCTCTCGAGGACATATTGAGCAATCACGCCTTGACAGGCTTTTCGCCGCTGATTTCGCTCCTGCATCAGCCTGAAGAGGTCTATAAGCAGCGTTCTTTTATCGAGCCGATTCAGTTCTACAAATTTATTGAACGCTTCTGGGAGCCAAGCAACACGATCGCTTTGCCGAACATCACGATTTACGAAAAAACCTGGAAAGAAAACAACAAATTTGTCTCCCGGCTCTCGATCGATGGGATCCATGCCATTCATCGAGGGCAGTGGGAAGGCTTTTTTCCAAACACTGATTTGCTCGGCCTTCGCTGGATGAATGAGCATACCGAATTCGCAGGAGTGATCATTCGGGAAAATGGCAAGCCCAAAGCAACATTGCGAATCAAGAATGTGCGGCTGGACGTTCACCCCGTTCACATGGGCGTAAAACCTACGTTCCATGTACATGTCTACTTGAAAGCTTTTGTCCGGGAAGTGATGGGGAAAATTTCCTCCGAGGAGATCAAGCGGATTGCGGAAAAAGAAGTTTTAGAACAGGTTCGGGGGACATTTCTGAAGGGAGTCGAACGCGGGGTCGACCTGTTCAGCTTTGAAGAAGCGCTGTACAAGAAAGATGTAAACGCTTGGAAGCAGTTCGCGAAAGACCACTCGAACAAAATAACCGCGAATTCGTTGGAAGGTGTGACTGTTCACTTATACCTGAGTGATTCAGGCAAGATGAAGCAAAACTGGTACCAGTACCCGAATGATCTCCTTCCACAGTGACCATTTACGTAAAAACAGCCCGCCCCTCATGCGAAGGGCAGGCTGTTGGTTTCTATGGGTAGCTTAGTTTTTCACCAAGAGTACATCCTCTACAGATGCATACGGCAGGTTGTGCGCGTCTGCTACTGCTTTGTAGCTTACTTTGCCATCGATGACGTTTACGCCTTTTGCCAGCGCTTTGTTGTCACGGATTGCTTGCGCGTAGCCTTTGTTTGCCAGTTGAACCGCGTACGGTACGGTTACGTTGGTCAGAGCCAGCGTGGACGTACGAGCGACAGCACCAGGCATGTTTGCTACTGCATAGTGGATCACGCCGTGTTTTTCATACGTTGGGTTGTCATGAGTCGTGATGCGGTCTACTGTTTCGATCGAACCGCCTTGGTCAATCGCTACGTCTACGATCACGGAGCCTGGAGTCATGTCTTTCACCATGTCTTCTGTTACCAGGCGAGGAGCACGAGCACCAGGGATCAATACAGCCCCTACCAGCAGATCTGCTTTTTTCACCGCGCTTGCGATGTTGAAGGAGTTGGAGATCAAGGTCTGTACGCGGCCTTGGAACAGGTCATCCAGTTGACGGAGACGATCTGCGTTCACGTCGAGGATCGTCACGTTTGCACCCAGCCCGAGCGCCATTTTCGCTGCGTTCGTTCCTACGATACCACCACCGATTACCACAACTTCGCCTTTTGGCACGCCAGGTACGCCACCGAGCAGTACGCCTTTTCCGCCGTATTGTTTTTCCAGGAATTGTGCACCGATTTGTACGGACATACGGCCCGCAACCTCAGACATCGGCATCAGAAGCGGCAATGCACCATTGTCCAGCTGGATGGTTTCATAAGCGATAGCTACTACTTTTTTCTCCATCAGAGCACGAGTCAACTCAGGCTCTGGAGCCAAATGCAGGTATGTGAAGAGAATCAGACCTTCGCGGAAATAACCGTACTCGGAAGGAAGTGGTTCTTTTACTTTCATTACCATGTCGGCAGCCCATGCTTCTGCTGCGCTGTCTACGATTTTCGCACCTTGCGCGGCATAGTCTTCATTGGAAAAATTGCTGCCTTTACCTGCGTTGTTTTCCACTACAACACTATGTCCGTTTTGTACGAGCGCTGCTACACCTGCAGGGGTGATGGCTACGCGATTTTCGTTATTTTTAATTTCTTTTGGAATTCCGACGATCATGATAGGTAGTCCTCCTTGGAAACGCCGATTTATTGAGATTGGTATCATTGTACAGCGTTTTTTGCATGCGCTTCCTTGGGGATTCCTTTAATCTTGTCGTCCTCCTATTTGTGAAAATCCACAAACGAACTATTGTTCGCTATTTAACTTTGCCATTTTCAGCTCTAAATAAAGGGCGGCGCGCTGGTTCATATTCTCCAGATCGACCCGCACGATCTCTTCGATTCGGCGCAGTCGATAGCTCAGCGTATTGATGTGGACATGAAGCCGCTGCGCGGTCACATTGACTTTGCCTGCCGCATCCAGAAACGTTTCCAGCGTCTCCAGCATAGCCGTCTGATTGTCCCGGTCGTATTGCTTGAGCTTTTCGATACGCTCATTGCTGTACCCCTGCTCCTCTTCCCATTGCTTTACCTGCAAAAGATAGCGGTAAATGCCCAACTCGTGATACCCGTGGATGCCCTCTGTCTCACGCGGAAACAGCTTTTTGACCTTTACCGCATGGAGTGCTTCCCGGTAGCTTTTCACGATATCCGTATATGTCTTGTACCCGAGTCCATATCCTGCCGTAACCTGGCCTTCACTGACGTGTGCCTCCAGTTTTTCTAGCGAATCGGCAAGAAACTGCTCCACTTTACGGATCAGCACATCGTTCTGTTCTTTCTTCGCCTCGGTCAATCCGATCAGTAAAATGATCTGGGAGCCGTCCACGACCCAGTACAGCTTGTCGCGCATCAACAAAGGATACAAATATTGGTCGAGCCTCGCACCAGCTGCTTCGACGATACAGATCAGATAGGAGGTGGGCAATTGCATCTGCAGACTGTCTGCTTTTTGCCGGATTGCGGTCTCGCTGCTGTGGTTACCGAGTAATAGCTCCCACAGGAATTCTTTTCGCCGCTGTTCCTCTGCCTTTCGTTTTCCCTGGCGCTGCATGAGGCGAGCAACAGCCGCTCGTGCAGCCTGGCGCAAGATTTCATCGTCATCTGCCGTGATCGGACGGTTTACCTCCTGCGCCCAGATGTAGCCGAGCACATCGTTGTTACGCCTGATCGCGATCGCTACCCGCTTGCCCAGTCCAATCTCGTCCTTTGCCGGTACATGTACAGGATCATCCTGCGTCAACAGTGCCTGAAATACACCGTCTTTCCACAAGCGTGTCAATACTTTCTCCGGCACTCTCCGCCCCATGATTGTCGACCAGCGAGCCTGATCCGTACTCTCCCCATGCGAGCTGTACGCAATCAATTTATGGTCGGCATCCTCGATTGTAATGGGATTTTGCAGGAGCTCTCCAATCACATCGGCTAGTTCATCGATATCAGCATGCTGATACTGCTGAAAAAAATTCGGTTGAAGAGACACAATTCCACCTCAGATACGATAGATGATAGCGTAGGGCAAATGACCCGCTCATGCTTTGTACATCGAGTTGACACAGAGAAATCTGACCCGTTCCGAAGTCCGGTTAAACCAGTTGTGAGGCGTAGAAGATTCCATATGAATACTGTCACCCGGATAGAGATCGTACTCCTCGTCCCCGAGCAGCAAAGTCAGAACACCTTCTAGAACGTATACAAATTCTTGGCCTTTGTGCACGAAGGGAGTACCCTTTTCGTCATGAGGCTGAAGCGTGACCAAAATCGGCTCCATGGAGGGATTGGCGAGATCACCAGACAGATCTTCGTAGACAAAAGGAGACGAGTGGGACCGCGCCGGTTCGTGATTCCCTCTGCGAAGCAAGGTTTTGGAGCGTACAGGCTCATCCGCGAAAAAATAGCTTGGACTGACCCCAAGTGCCTCTGATATTTTCTTTAACGACTCCAGCGTGATTGATGACTTTCCTCTCTCTACCTGGGACAAAAAGCTTATCGATAGTTCCGTTTTTTCTGATATTTGCTTGAGTGTCTTTTTTTTGCCGACACGCAATGCTTTAATGAGATTTCCCAAGTTTGATTCCATCAGCAATACCTCGAAATAGCAGGATAACTCTATCATACTCTTTGGTTGTCAAAGGTGCAAAGCATTCGCCTTCCCCTTCCCCCGCTGATGGAAGGTACACGATGCAACTTGGTTCTAGTATTTTTACTATTGCTACAATTCATATTACACTTTATAATCTTTACTAATCACATACCTTGCAACACGCGTTTTTTTATCCCCTTAAATTGAAGTCGCACTTCAATTTATGCTTTTTGCGTACCTGACCTGGAAAGGAAGTGACCCACCTCTACTCGCACCCCACGAAGCAACCGTCAACCTACATCCACAAGGGAGGATACCCATTACGATGATCCAAAACCAAACGGTAGTTTCCAAACAGGTACAATCAAAAGCGCTGGTCGCCAGCTTGATCGGCAGTTCCATTGAATGGTTTGACTTTTTCCTTTACGGAACGATGGCTTCCCTCGTCTTTAACAAGCTCTTCTTCCCCTCCGCTGACCCAACCGTAGGATTACTGCTCTCTTATCTTTCTTTTGGCCTGCCTTTCTTTATCCGTCCCTTGGGCGGTGTGATCTTTAGCCATATCGGTGATAAAATCGGGCGAAAAAAGACGCTCGTGCTGACCTTGTCGCTCATGGGTGGCGCTACTGTATTAATCGGTCTATTGCCGGACTACGACACCATCGGGATATGGGCCCCGATCTTGCTCGTCCTGATGCGCCTGATTCAAGGTCTGGGAATCGGAGGAGAATGGGGAGGCGCTCTGCTGCTCGCTGTCGAATACTCCGGCAAAGGCCAACGCGGTTTCTTTGGTAGCATTCCACAAATGGGCGTTACCATCGGCATGCTGCTGGGCACACTCGCCATCTCTCTCATGAGCGCGCTTCCTGACGATCAGTTCATGGCATGGGGCTGGAGAATTCCGTTTCTCCTGAGTGCTGCACTCGTTTTTGTCGGTCTGTGGATTCGCAATGGCATTCATGAGACACCTGCCTTCCAGGCTGCAAAAGAAAGCGGTAATATCGCCCGCGTTCCAATCGTTGATACGTTCCGTTATCACTGGAAGTCTGTTCTGATTGCCGTTGGCGCCAAATTCGTAGAAACAGGACCTTTTTACATCTTTTCTACGTTTATCATTGCGTACGCAACCAAGTATTTAGAGTACGATCGCATCACTGCCCTGAATGCAGTGACAATCGCTACTCTCATCACGACCATCATGATTCCGTACATGGGTAAGCTCTCAGACAAAATCGGGCGCAAACCGTTGTACATCGGCGGCACAATCGCGATCATTCTCTTCGCTTTCCCTTATTTCTATCTGTTGTCTCTGAAATCCGCACTGTGGTTGACCGTTGCTACCGTGATCGGGCTCGGAATTCTCTGGGCACCTGTCACCGCTGTATTGGGCACCATGTTTTCAGAGATATTCAGTACCAATGTACGTTACACGGGAGTCACTGTGGGCTATCAGTTGGGGGCAGCGTTGGCAGGGGGTACGGCTCCTTTGATCGCAACCGCTCTGCTCGGTGCTTTTCACTCCTGGATTCCGATTGCCCTGTATATTGTACTGACAGGAATCATTTCACTCATCGCAATTTCCGCAACCAAGGAAACAAAAGACTTGAATCTGGATGAACAATAAAGCAAGAAAAAGAGAGGAAGGATCACATGCTCGTCTTGACCCGGGAGGATATCCAACGCATCTATACCATGAAAGAATGCTTGCACGATGTAGAGCAAGTATTCCGTGATCATATGGAGGGACATGTGGTGACACCCGTGCGCACAGCCATTGATCATCCCAAATACGGAGCGACCAGCTTGTACATGCCATCATATCTGGAATCTGATGATTACGCAGCCGTGAAGATCATCAGCATCTTTCCAGAAAACCATGCACATGGGATCAAGGCGCTCCAGAGTGTGATTCTCTTGACGGAGGCTAAAACCGGTCAGCACGTCGCGATGATGGATGCTAGCCTGCTTACGGTCATGCGCACAGGTGCAAGCACCGGAGTCGCTACCAAATACTTGGCCAAGGAGGATGCTTCCAGCTGCGCCGTGCTCGGTTGTGGCGCTCAGTCCCTGGGACAAATACAGGCAGTGATGGAGGTCCGCCATCTGACACAGATCGTCCTGTACAACCGAACGAGAGCCAAGGCGGACGAGCTGAAGGAAACACTCCTCGCCCATTATCCGGAATGGCATGGAGAGATCACGGTCGTGGAAGACGCAAATGAAGCAGTCGTGAAGGCTGATATCGTGATCTGCAGTACAAAAGCGACTACTCCACTCTTTGACGGCGCACTTTTGCAACCTGGCACTCACATCAACGCAATCGGCGCTTTCCTCCCTCATATGCAGGAGGTCGATCTGACGACGGTGCGCCGAAGCAGCAAGGTCGTCGTCGATACCGAAGAAGGGGCTCTGCACGAAGCCGGCGATCTGCTCATCCCTGTCAGCAAGGGGGAATGGAGCTTTGATGAGCTGTACGCCGAGTTGGGGGAAATCGTGACTGGCAAAAAGGCGGGTCGCGAGCATGCAGACGAAATTACGCTTTACAAATCAGTAGGCATTGCTTATCTGGATACGGCCGTGGCGAAGGCCGTCTATGAGCGGGCTTTGGCGGCGGGAGTGGGGACGAGTATCAACCTGTAATCGGAGCGACTTCGGAACCCTACTCGGCGGAACAACGAATTCACGGGATCAAGAAGCGGTACCTCTGTATTCCCTGCGAAGCGCCTACTGCTTTACCGCTTCCCCGTGAATCGTTGTGGAGCGGACAGTCTATACTCCTTTGCAGGGTGTAAACGGGGTCCCGCCGAACGCGAGCGATAGCTTGTGTTCGGTGGGTAAAGACCGGAGCGGAGATCGGAAACCTGCTTCTCCCCCTCTCAGCTATGTTGATATCACCTCCTCAAATATTTATACAAAAAATACGACCGCCTTTCCTTTCCAGGATCGGCGGTCGTTCATTTTCATCGTTACAGAATCCGGTGGATCGCATCTAGTATCTGTTCTTTCTGGAATGGCTTGACGACAAAGTCGCGTGCGCCTTTTTTCATGGCTTCCAGCACCTTTTGCCGGTGTCCAATCGCGGAACAGATCAGCACCTTGGCATTGCCATCGTAATCCAGAATCTCTTCCATCGCGTCGATCCCGTGCATCTCGGGCATGGTGATATCCATCGTCACGATGTCAGGCTTTAGTAGCTTGTATTTTTCAATTGCCTCCAAACCGTTGCTAGCCTCGCCACAGATCTCGTGTTGTCCACCCACCATGTCAGTCAGCATTCGTCTCGTGAAGGCAGCATCGTCTACAATCAGCACTCGGGCCATGATGTCCAATCCCCTCGCTTCAATACTCACATCTTCTTTCTACTTTTGCAGAAATAGCTGCGCTTGTCTACGAGAGATAATGACTTCTTTTGTCGAACTCAAAGAAAAGTTGTCGAACTTTTTCAAAAACCTTCTTATCTACTGTTTGAAAGCTGTTTTCTACCACATTTTCGGTGGAACAAAGCCAATATGTTGAATGACGTCTCCTGTGGCTTCCCCTTCTGCATGAACTGCCGAATCGTTGGATGCTTGAGGACTTTCCGGTTTCGGATGCGGAGTCGTCTCGCCGATCTCAGGTAATTCTACTTGTCTCACTTCATCCGGAATCTCTATTTGCGGCATTTCGATCTGATCCTTTTCCATGTTCCATTATCCTCCCTTTTTCCTTCATGCATGCGTATTCTTTTTTTATCCTGCCCCATTGTCAACTATGCATTCCTACCGAATGTTCCTCTTATAGTTGGACATACTTTTTAAGGGACTTGGATGCCCATTTGATATACGAAAACGCATGTTCTGGAGGAGATACAGATGCATACACGTCAGCACCACGAAATGGCTTTTGCCCATCAACAGCACGCACAACTACACCGCTACCACGCCGATGCTCATCAGCAACAAGCCATGTTCCACCACCAACAAGCCACATTCCATCAGAACCAGGCTCATACCTACTCGACCGCACAAAACGATACGATGTTTAACAACCAACCTGCTTACAATGAAAAGACAACGGCTTACAACAACCAGGTATCTCCAGCTGCTCTCGTCTATCAGGGAAACATTTCGCCACAAGCGATGCAATCCCTGAACCAATACCAAAATCCATACCCGCTTCCTAATTCGTCGATGTCCATGTCTCCCCAAATCGCACATACAACGGACAACCAGAATGCTTTGCAACGAGGCACCAAATTTTAAAGTGACCGACAATCCCGCGTATTCGTGCGCGGGTTTTCTATTTTTACCAGCAGGATTTTTTCTTACATTATAGAAATCTGTTCAATTGCATTTATTTTTCTTTTTCTCATTTGGAGGAATCATCCATGCCCAAACTGCACCCATTCCCCGCCTTATTTACCGGTTTGGTCGCTGGGTTGCTATTGCTCATTACGAGCCAATTTCTCATTAGCATGACGCATCTGAACGTTATCAATGAACGTGGACATTCAACGGACAAGCTGCGGGTCGCCTTGCTTCTCGAAGGACCGACATACGATCAAGGCTGGAATAGCAGTGCACTCGAAAGCATGAAAGAGCTCCAGAAAAGATTTGGGTTCACACTGGAAATCGCCAACAATCTCAAGCCTGATCAGTTAAAGGCTGCCGCCACTAAATATGCGTCCAACGATTACGACCTGATTCTCGGTCATGGCGTTATTTTCTCCGATCCTTTTACACAAGTGGCACAGTCTTATCCGAATACGCGCTTTGTCTCCTTTAATGGCGAAGCACCTCATCCCAATCAGACGACGATTCGTTACGACATGAAGCCTGCAGGTTATCTGGTTGGCATTTTGGCTGCCAAAATGTCTCGTTCGGGAAAAGTCGGCTACATCCTTGTGGACAAGCCAACTGAATTTGCGCAACTCAACGGGTTCTTGGAAGGTGTCAAAA
This sequence comes from Brevibacillus sp., assembly GCA_029240815.1. The sequence continues at coordinate 176 of JARDZO010000147.1, read as the reverse complement.
AAGCCTCTCCACAAACGAATGTCATCATAGGAAAAGTGCCGGACTTTAATGACATCGCGAGCGCTGTACGCACGACACAGGAAATGATTACCCAAGGCGTAGATGTCATCTATACCACTGGTGACAGCTTCAATCTGGAAGTCATTACGGAAGCGCAGCGTGCCAAAGTGTACACA
>JARDZO010000418.1 GCA_029240815.1 Brevibacillus sp. | reverse complement strand
GTTTTCCTCATTTCCGAAGAAACCGAAGCGAGCCATTTCCCATGGCGCAATGTCTTGCTGACTGTCGATGGATCGGATCAAGCAATGGCAGCGGCTAATACGGCACTCCAGTTAAGCGAGGGGATGGATGTCTCGTTTACCTTGCTGACAGTTGTCACACCTCCTGTGGCGTATACCGGAATGTACGGTGTCGGATGGGAAGATACAGCTACACTGGAGAATTGGGGTCGCGAAACGCTTCGTCCGTACGAAGAGTTGCTCCAAGCAAGGATGATTCCATATGTGAGCAAGGTACTAATCGGAGATCCAGCTACGCTGATAAGAGAAACCGCGCAAGAAAAAGCAGCCAGTCTAATCACTCTCGGTCATCATGGGCTGGGAGGAATTGCTGGGACTTTGGTGGGAAGTGTCACGTTCAAGACGATCCATCGTGCCCAGACACCTTTGCTCATCGTCAAATCGTAAATCGGAATGATACGAAACGGCTGTCCAACTCGCGGGCAGCTGTTTTTTCGCTGAGTGAAATCCCTCTTCACCACAGTCGCACTTTCGGTTGAGAACAGGAGCGTCTGGAGAAAATGGGTAAAAAGGAAGAGAGGGAAAACGGATGAAGATCGGAATCCACGTGAGCATTCGGCACGGCTATGAAGCAGCTGCGAGGACGGCAAGCAGTCTAGGGGCCCAGTCCTATCAATTCTTTCCGAAAAACCCGCGGAGTTTGGGGGTCAAAGAATTCGATGAGCGGGATGCCGCAGCATGCCGTACTTTTTGTGAGCAGCAAGGGATCCTCTCGATTGCCCACACCCCATACACGGTCAATTTGTGCGCGGAGGATCCAGGCCTTTACGAAGCGACGATCCTCTCTGTGCGAAATGATCTGGATATCGCGGAGTCGTGCGGTGCAATTGGCGTAGTCGTTCATTTTGGTCATTACAAAGGGAGCGACGCGCTGGAAGGCTACAAACGGATGATTGGAATGGTCAACCGCATTCTCGCAGGTTGGGAGGGAAAGGCACGCCTGTTGGTAGAAAACAATGCGGGACAGGGCAATCGCATGGGGACGACGCTGGAGGAACTGACACAGGTGCGTCTCCTGGTGGATGAGCCTCAAAAGGTGGGCTTTTGCCTCGATACGTGCCACGCTTTTGCGAGCGGGTTGTGGAGGGGGGATGACTGGGAGCAGGTGGCAGAACGAATGCGCGTGCTCGATTTCTTTTCCAGCCTGTGCGCCGTCCATTTGAACGATTCACTCTATCCAACCGGCTCCTATCGCGACCGTCATGCGAACATCGGGAAAGGGATGATCGGAGATACCGCATTTGCGTCCTTCTTGAAAACTCCTGAATTGCAAGGGTTGCCGCTCGTACTGGAAACCCCCAAGCAAGGGGAGGAGAGCCACCGCGACGAGATCAAGCATGTACAGGCATTGGTCGATCACTGGCAGGGATGACCTACTTGTGGTACAGTGTGAGTTGGAATGTGGTCAATGAGGAGGAATACCGATGAAAAGACGAATTAAAGTCACTATCACAGATTTTGCGCCGCTCAAGGAAAACTTGAACGATCCGGCGGAGCTGGCCCTATACGAATCAGCCAATGGAAATACATACGATGCCGAAATCGAACACGACGGTTATGCAGTCATTGACCTTTCGGAGGATGACTATATCGAGCTGGCTCCAGGCGAGTACCAGCTTATGATCGAGGAGTGGACGAATGCGGGACAGATCGGGGAGCTGACGCTGCAAACCAAGTCAGACCCGGCTGACGACAAAGCGCTGTTGTATCGCAGTGTAGATGCTGCAGGCAATGAAGCGCAGGCACCTGTGTCCGTCTCCAAGCAAGTGGTGGAGCTGGTCGCCAAAACATGGTTTGGGAAAAAACAGAAGACTGACGCTGACGCGTAAAGAATGGGTAGTTAGGCAAAGGAGCGATGATCGACATCGCTCCTTTTTTCTGTTTCTATCATGACCGAAGCGATGATAACGAAAAAGCCGCTGCTCCCACAAAAAGAGGGGAGTAACGGCTTTTGCTCATAAAGGCGAATTTACATCTCTTCCGGAGCAGACAGGCCGAGCAGGCGCAATCCTTCCTTGAGAACGGCAACCACGGCAGCGACGAGCTGCAAGCGGGAAGCCTTGATGTCTTCTTCTTCCGCGAGAATGCGGACATTCGCATAGAACTTGTTGAACGACTGAGCCAGATCAATCACGTACTTGCCGATTTGGGAAGGGTCGAAGTTGTCGCTTGCGCGTTCGATGACTTCCGGGAATCCGTTCAGGAGCGTGATGACTGCCCATGCTTCCTTACTGTCCAGAGCGCCAGCAGCCAAGGCCGCTTGCGCTGGTTGGAAGCTGCCTCTGCGCAGCAGCGAGCAGGCACGCGCGTGGGTGTATTGTACATACGGCCCCGTTTCGCCTTCAAAGGTCAGCATTTCTTCCAAAGAGAAGTTGATGTCGTTCAGGCGGTAGTTTTTCAAGTCGTGGAAAATGACGGCACCGACCCCTACTTGACGAGCGACTTCTTCTTTGTTTGCCAGTGATGGGTTTTTCTCCTCGATCACTTTTTGTACATCTGCGATCGCTTGGGCGATTACTTCTTCCAGGAGGACGACTTTCCCTTTACGGGTGGACATTTTCTTGCCGTCCTTAAGCATCATGCCGAACGGAATGTGGTACATGTCACGGGACCAAGCGTAGCCCATCTTCTCAAGTACTTTATAGAGCTGCTGGAAATGGAGGCGTTGTTCGTTCCCTACCACGTATACCGCTTTAGCGAAATCGTACGATTCGTGGCGATACAGGGCTGCAGCCAAATCGCGAGTCGCATACAGTGTCGCGCCGTCGGATTTTTTGATCAAGCAAGGCGGCATGTCATACTCGTCCAGACTCACGACCTGAGCACCATCCGATTCGGTCAGGAGTCCTTTTTCTTCCAGTAAGGTAACTACACGATCCATTTTGTCGTTGTAGAACGCTTCGCCGTTGGTGGAGTCGAAGGAGACGTTCATCAGGTCGTAGATCTTCATGAATTCTTTCAGCGATTCGTCGCGGAACCACTTCCACAGATGTTGCGCTTCCTCGTCGCCGTCTTCGAGCTTTTTGAACCATTCACGGCCTTGATCTTCCAGAGACGGGTTGTCTTTCGCTTCGTCGTGGAAACGTACGTACAGAGTAAGTAACTCCTTGATCGGTTCTGCTTTTACTTTCGCTTCGTCACCCCACATGCGGTAGGCAACGATGAGCTTTCCGAACTGCGTGCCCCAGTCACCCAGATGGTTGATGCGTACGGGTTGGTAGCCTTGTTTTTCCATGATGTTGGCGATTGCGTTACCGATAACGGTCGAGCGCAAGTGACCCATGGAAAAAGGCTTGGCGATATTAGGGGAGGAGAGGTCAATCGGAACCTTGCGACCTTGCCCCAGATTGCTTTCTCCGTAAGCACTGCCTTGCGAGAGGATCGTTCCGATAACTTGTTCGGCGACAACTGCTTGGTCGAGGAAAAGGTTGACGTACGGTCCCACCGCAGTTGCTTCGCGCAAAGGAGCACCAGTAATATGTCCGGCCAGCTCAGTCGCGATCATCGGAGGTGCCTTGCGGAGGGCTTTTGCCAATTGGAAGCAAGGGAAAGCGATAT
>JARDZO010000417.1 GCA_029240815.1 Brevibacillus sp. | reverse complement strand
TATCGGGTAGCTGCACTTCGGGAGGTCGGAGGATGGGATACGTCCGACAAGTACGATGGACGGATCATGGAAGACCGCCGGATCATCTTGCGCTTGATCGAGCGTTATCGCGTCCGGTTTATCAATAAAAAGCTATATAACCGTACCAAGCATCGCGGACAGCTCACGGACGGCAAGATGAAGCGCAGGCGCAATCACCTTCGAAGAAAGACCTTTAAATACTATTTAAAACGGTGGGGAAATAAATACAAGCCAGTCTTTTCGTACAAGAACGGATACTTGGTCATCAGACGTTTGAAGAAAGTGAGGCGGCGACGGCGATGACAAAAGCGCTTGTCACCGGGTGTGCCGGTTTTATCGGGTCCCATTTAACTCAGCAACTGTTGAATGATGGAGTGACAGTCATTGGGGTAGATGGTTTTCTCGATAATTACGATGTGGCAGCAAAACTTCGTAATTTAGCAGAAATCGGGAATCATCCCGCCTTTACCTTTCATTCGACAATGCTGCAATCGCAGCGGTGGAAGGAGTGGCTGGATGGTGTAGACGTGGTCTACCATCTGGCTGCACTTCCAGGCGTTCGAAACAGCTGGGGCAAAGCCTTTACCGATTACGTGAACCATAACATTCTAGCGACGCAGATGCTTCTGGAGGCGTGCTTGCAACAGCCGAAACCACCGGTCGTAGTCGTATCCTCTTCATCATCGGTCTACGGAACGATGCTTGGGACGTCTACGGATGAGTCGTCACCATTACGCCCTGTTTCCCCCTATGGGGTGACAAAAGAGGCGATGGAGCAAATCTGTCAGGTCTATGTAAAAGCGCACGGGTTGCCAGTCACCATGCTGCGGTATTTTACGGTCTATGGCCCCAGACAGCGCCCGGATATGGCGTTTCATCGATTTTTTCGACAGATGATGAAAGGCGAGCCGGTCGTTATCTATGGGGATGGACAGCAATCGAGAGACTTTACGTATGTGGCTGACGCGGTCCAGGCCAATCTGCTTGCAGCTCGCCACGCGCTACCTGGAGATATATTTAATATAGGCGGCGACCGGGAAATCAAGCTGCTCGACGTGTTGAACATCATGAGTGGCCTGTTGAATCTCACTCCGAATCTATCCTTCCAGCGTGGTCCGGCAGGTGATTCTCTACGCACTTGTGCGGATATTAAGTTGGCACAGACTCGGCTGGGATACCGACCGCAAGTCCCCCTAGAAGAAGGTCTTCGCCTGCAATTAGTAGATATGCGCGCACAAGCCAAGGGATAACTCTCAGAAAACGGGAGGCTAGTTGCATGCATCGGGTACTCGTCTATCGAAGAAAATTCCTTCCTAGAAGTGAAACATTCATTTACGAGCAGTTGCTTGGGCACACCCATGTGAAACCGATCGTATTGACGAGACAGCGACCATTTAATCGCAAACAGTTTCCTTATTCGCCGGTCTATGTGCGCAAGCATATGGCCGGCCTCTCCACATGGTTGAGAAGAAAAAAGGTAAAATGCTTGCACGCTCGCTTTGGACCTGCCGGTCTGGAGCTGCTCCCGTATGCCAGGAAAACAAAATTACCGCTTATTACGTCCTTTCATGGCTTTGATGCGACCAAGCGTGTCAAAGGAAATCCAGGCTATCGGAGGGCGTTGAAGCGACTTTTCAGGAGGGGCAAGGCGTTTACAGTAGTCAGCACCCACATGAAAAAAAGATTGGTGCGGCTAGGCTGTCCTTCGAAAAAGATTACTCTCGTCCGCTCTGGCATCGATTTGCAAAAGTTTCCCATGCAACCTGCCAAGCCGGTATCAAACGGGGAGTATCGTATACTCAGTGTCGGCCGCTTGACAGAAAAAAAAGGCATGGACACCTTAGTCAAGGCGTTTGCCAGTGTGCGGAAAAGCCATCCTCGTGCCAAGCTCATTATCGTCGGGGAAGGCGAGGAAAAACGCAAGCTGCGACGTCTAATTAATAAATACAAGCTAGGGGGTCACGTCGTTCTAAAAGGTGCGTTGCCGCATCATGAAGTACAACGTGAACTGGCAAGGTGCCATTTATTCGCTATTGCTTGTAAGACGGCACGAAATGGCGATCAGGAAGGCATCCCGAACGTACTGATGGAAGCAATGGCAACAGGGCGTCCGGTCATTTCCACGTATCATTCGGGGATCCCCGAGTTGGTCGAACACAAAGAGACGGGTTATTTGGTGCCTGAGCGTTCTCCTTCGAAAATGGGACGAATGATCAACCGAGTCCTGAACTCTCGGGAAGAATGGCCAGAGGTCGTCGCGCGAGCCAGAGCGAAAGTGGAACGGAATCATAACATCGACAAGCAACGCGCCAAGCTGGAAGAACTCTACTTGCGCGTGATGAAAAAATGATGGGGTGAAAGAATGAAGGTTGCCGTTATCGGTACCGGATATGTTGGATTGACGACGGCGGTCTCACTAGCGATCAATGGTCATGATGTTCTCGGGATTGATCTCGTGGAGGCCAAAATTGTTCAATTACAACAAGGGAAATCACCAATCTACGAACCGGGATTAGAAGAAGCGCTAGGGGAGTTGCTAAAGCGCGGAACGTTGCACTTTACGACCAAGATAGCTGATGCATGGGAAGCAGAGATCCTGTTCATTTGTGTTGGTACACCGGAATCTGCAGATGGAACCGCGGATTTGACGTATGTATTTGCTGCTGTTTCCGAAGTAGAATCGTTGCATCGGAAGGCTCCCCGGAAACGAGCTGTGGTCATGAAAAGTACCGTCCCTGTAGGAACTGGAGACCGGATTGCGGAGCAATTGCGTGAGATTGACGGACTGCATGTTGTCTCTAATCCCGAGTTTTTACGTGAGGGAAGTGCCCTGCAGGACGCATTGGAGCCCGCGCGGATTGTTATTGGGACCGATCATAAGGAAGCAGCTGACGCAATGGAACAGCTCTATCGTGGAGTCTCCGCGACGCGTGTTTTAACGACTAGGGCAAACGCAGAATTGATCAAATACGCTTCCAACGCCTTTCTCGCTACGCGAATCTCGTTCATGAATGAGTTGGCGAGATTGAGTGGAGAACTCGGGACGGATATCGTGACGGTGGCGTACGGGATGGGACTAGACAGCCGAATCGGGCCAGAATTCTTGCGTGCAGGTGTGGGTTATGGCGGTTCATGCTTTCCAAAAGACACGATTGCCTTGCTTCAGCTCGCCCATCAGCACGGAATATCCATGACCATTCTGGATAAAGTCCGCGAAGTGAATGCCACTCAGCCGATCTGGTTTTTGGAGCAGCTGCAAAAACAGCTGGATAATGTGGCTGGTAAGAAAATCGCGGTGTTGGGTCTCGCTTTCAAGCCTGAAACCGATGATATTCGAGAAGCTCCATCTCTCAAGGTATTGGAGGCTCTGCAAAAGGCCGGGGCATCCGTTGCGGCCTATGACCCGATTGCAGCAGACATCGTTCGTCCGCTTTTTCCAAAGATCGAGTATACAGACAATCCTGCAGAGGCTTTTAAAGGAGCAGACGCTGCACTCCTGATCACCGAGTGGAAGGAATGTGTCCAGTTGGATTGGGGAGAGATCAAGGCGAGTATGGCGGCGCCATTGCTGTTTGACGGTCGAAACGCTTGGCCGGCCAAGCAATTGAAGGATGC
>JARDZO010000416.1 GCA_029240815.1 Brevibacillus sp. | reverse complement strand
ATTCTGGATGGACATGCTATTCTATTCGTCCTCCATCCCCCTCGATTTATAAGATATTTTAGATAATTTCGTCGAGCGTGTCCATGGTAAACAAACATTATGAATGATAAAACTATTTAGATTACTATTTTTAAAGGCTTTTCGTACCACGAAGTATAATCCTATGAAGGGAACATCGTCTTTGGAGAAAGGATATAAGAGGTTTGCGAAGCTGTTCGGACTTATACTGAACGAATAATGGAACAAAAATCAGTCTCATCATCACCGTCATTTCGTGCCGAGACTGATCTTTGTTGACCCATTACAGATTGACTGCCACGATCACGAACTTGTCACCATTCTGCCTGATCCACAGCTCACCGCTCCCTACCATGACCCCCTGATAGTTGACAAAGGTCTGCTTTACGTCTTGTTGTTGCAAGGCATGCCTTACTTTTTCCGTCATGATCTGATCGTACTCAGTTACAAACTGTTTTTCATTGGCAACAAAGCGACTTTGACCATCCTTGTTCACGCGTAGCGGATACTGTACATAACGGGCGATTGCCTCTTTGTTTCCTTTGCTCACCCATTTCTGCAGCTTGCCGTAAAACGTCTCGAACGCTTGTGGGTCTGTGATACCTGCAACTTCATAGCGGTTCGTCGCTTCTTGTGCGTGGGTGAACAGTACTGACGAGCTTGTCCACATTTGTGTGACCAGGAAATAACATGCCGCGACTACCACCATAAACGTTTTCTTTGGTATCCACATAGCCAATACTCCTTTGCTCCTAGAAATTTTCACCTGATTGTAGGTTCCCGCCTCCTTACCCCTGCTATGCAAAAAAACAGCCCTTTGCCGGACTAAAACCGACAAAGAAGCTGTTTTGCAGGATTCTCAAGCACTTATGAATTTCGGAATTTCGCTTCCTGACTATTTATTTCCTCCTCTGATTTATTCAACGCAGCTTGAGGACCGGGGAAATGCTTTTGGTAATAGGCCAGATCCATGATCAGCAGGACAATAAACATGACGATCAGCGCGTAGCCAGCCGTCTGGTTTGGGGGAATGACCATCATGATTGAGATGAATACGATCCAGATCAGGCTCAACACGTTAATCGTCTTGCTCCAATTGCCCAAATTCCACGGACCGTAGTGCTTGCGTTGAAAGACCCCTTTTGCCTCAGCGCGGAGCTTGAGGTATAAGGGGATGCCATATGCAACGTAGAGTCCAACCACACTGACCGCAGTCAAAAATGCCAGTGTTGTGTACGTCGTTTCTGGATTGATCCGTTTCACGATGTAATCAAACAAGGCAAGTGCAAAGGAAAGAATAATGACGAGCCAGATCGCTTTTGCCGGTGTTCTGTACTTGGTGGAAATCTCTGCCCAGTGACGACTCCACGGCATCCCCTTGTCACGGGAAAATGCGTACAGCATCCGGGAGAAGGAAGTGATGGACGCCAAACCGCAAAACCACATGGCGAACGTTACGAGCCACAGCACAACGGAACCAAAGGTCCCACCTAATGCTTCACTAATGACGTAAATGAATGCGTTCGGTGCCTCACTGGCTGCCGCAGCATTTTTAATGGAGAGCGTAACAAATGCAAGCATGATAAAGCCAAAAATAAAGGAAAAGGCAACTGAAGAAAATATCCCCCATGCAGCACGAACCCGTGGATTAATCGTTTCCTCAATCGTATGGGCGGACGCATCGTATCCAGTAAACGTCCACTGTGCCTGCAAAAGACCAATCAGGAAAGCGATCGCGTACGGTTTGTCAGAGAATGTCTGTCCGACTTGGAACAAGTAATCGAGCGGCTGTAATTCATGACGGGAAAAGAAGACCAAGCTTCCGACGAGGATTACCACAACTCCGATATGGTACCAGGCTGAAAAATCATTCAGACGGGCGACCAGTCGAATCCCGATGTGATTGAAAATGCCGTGCAAGAGAAGGGTAATTCCGAACAGGATCAAGGTCGTTGTTTCCGTCGAGGTGTATCCAAATGCACTCGCCAGCAGCGGGTCGGCAAACAAGGAAAAGGAGTAGTCAATTCCGGCTACGATCCCGATTTGACCAATCAAATTGATCCATGCCGTATACCATCCCCATCTTTTGCTCCCTAAAATGGCTGCCCAGTGATACAGTGCACCAGCCGTCGGGATCGCAGAAGCCAGTTCTGACATTGATGCTGCAATCAAGATGACGAACAGGGCGACGATCGTCCATCCAAAGCCCATCATTCCTGAGCCGCCATACAGCAGCCCATGTCCGTAGAGCGAAACAGCACCCGTTAGAATCGAAATGATGGAAAAGGATATAGCGAAGTTGGAGAATCCGCCCATATCACGGAGAAGCTCTTGCGCGTAGCCAAACTTGTTTAAATCCTTTTTGTCCTCCAGCAGTTGATTCTCCCGTTCTCGCGGCATCCGCAATCCCCCCTCACGAGTTTGCCTTCGAGCCGATGAAGCTTTCGTGCTCGTCTTCATCAAAGCGGCGCACACTTTCGTTTGCCCGATACCCAATGGCGATCGCGACTACAATGGTTACTACAACCAATAGCAGACCAAGCCAGAGCATTCGTCCTCCTCCTTTTTTCCTAGATTCATCTCGTGGCAAGGCTACAAGATTAGTACATTGTACGTATGAAATGGGCAGCTATACCATTGGAATGGACCACTCTTGCTGATTCTGATTCATTCTGAATGAGATTCTTTGATGAGAACAAAAAAAGCGCAGGAGCATCTCCCTGCGCTTAAGACGGCTGTCTTACGATATATGTAGTGCTTGCTCTTGCAGATAGGTCGTGATTTCTTCCAGTGGGAGCGGTTCGCTGAAGAGGTATCCTTGCACCTCTTCGCAGAGATTCTCCTGAAGAAATGCGAGCTCATCGTCTGTTTCCACGCCCTCCGCGATCACATTCAATTCCAGATGATGTGCCATGGAGATAATCGTGGAGACAATCGCCCGATTGCTGGCGCTTTTCTTCATGTCCCGAACAAAGGATCGATCTATTTTCAGACGATTTAACGGGAATTCCTTGAGATAAGAAAGAGAACTGTACCCGGTTCCGAAATCATCAATGGCGATATACACCCCGAGCTGTTTTAGCTCCGCCAGTGTGTTGCTTGCGCGGTGCACGTCGATCATCGTGCTTTCTGTGATCTCCAATTCAAGATAGTGTGGCGGCAGACCTGTCTGCTCCAAAATATCTGCGACCATCTGGGTAAAGTCTTTCTTCAAAAACTGACGGGCTGACAGATTCACAGCTACGCGGATTGGCGGTAACCCAAGGTCTTGCCAATCTTTATTTTGCTGACACGCTGTCTGCAAGACCCACTCCCCAATCGGCACAATCAAACCCGTTTCTTCTGCGACAGCAATGAATTGATCGGGTGACACGAGTCCCCGCTCTGGATGGTTCCAGCGAAGCAATGCTTCCATGCCTACGATTGTCCCGTCCGATGTACTCACTTGTGGCTGGTAATACAAAGTAAACGCTCGATTCAGCTCATTTTGGATAAACATATTATCACTGGTGATTTGCTGCCTTCACTGCCTGAATGAAGCGCTGGGAACTTTTCGATCACCAATAACCGTTCAAGACGGGGATACTAAACCAACGACGACGCCGTAAAAGGGAGTGAGTG
>JARDZO010000146.1 GCA_029240815.1 Brevibacillus sp. | reverse complement strand
TTTTTACACCCACACACTGAATGAGCATTCATTCAATTAAATACATGAGCTGCTGCTGACAGGAATATCTATGGAAAAGGAGAAGTTATAAGAAAACTCTGCTTGTCTGAAAATTGGGCATTTGCTGTAGCGTCAATTTTGTATCGAGGAGGATATGTAGATGGAACGCAAAATTCGCAAGGCGGCCGTTCTGGGTTCTGGCGTGATGGGTGCAGGAATTGCAGCACACCTGGCCAATGTTGGAATCCCCACATTATTATTGGACATCGTGCCGCGTGAACTGACCGCTGAAGAGAGCAAAAAAGGGCTGACACTCGCAGACACTGCTGTGAAAAACCGCATCGCACAAGCGGGCAAGGATCGGCTGTTAAAGGATAAGCCAGCGCCGCTCTACGATAAAAAGAGCCTGGATCTGATTACGGTAGGCAATTTTGACGACCATATGTCTGCACTTTCTGGCGTGGACTGGATCATCGAAGTGGTGGTAGAAAATCTGGAGGTAAAGAAAAGCGTGTTTGCATCGGTGGAAGCTCACCGGAAGCCGGGCACGATCATCTCTTCCAACACATCAGGCGTATCCATCAATGAAATGGCAGAGGGCAGATCGGATGACTTCAGGAAGCATTTTCTCGGCACTCACTTTTTCAATCCACCTCGTTACTTAAAGCTGCTGGAGATCATTCCGGGTGATGACACGGATCCTGCAGTAGTGGACTTTATGATGAATTTCGGTGAGCATGTGCTGGGTAAAGGGACTGTGCTCTGCAAAGATACACCCAACTTTATCGCCAACCGCATTGGTACATACGGGCTCCAGGTCTCCATACACGAGCTCGTGCGTCTCGGCTTGGGAGTCGATGAGGTAGATGCCCTCACCGGTCCTGTGATCGGACGTCCAAAGAGTGCAACGTTCCGCACGTTGGACGTGGTAGGGCTAGACACTTACGTACACGTAGCCAACAACGTGAAAAACAAGAGCCAAGACGAACAGGAAAAAGCAGTTTTCGAAGTACCGCCGTTCGTTTTGCAAATGGTTGAAAAGCGCTGGATTGGCCAAAAGGCGGGCCAAGGCTTTTTCAAACAAGTCAAGTCGGCGCAAGGTAAGGAAATCCAGGCGCTCGACATCCAATCACTCGAGTATCGTCCGAGTGTCAAAGCGAAATTCCCATCATTCGATGCCGCCAAGACAGCCAAATCGTTGCCAGAGAAGCTGAAGACATTGGCGTACGGCAAGGACAAAGGCAGTGAATTCGTCTGGAACGTTTTCAAAAAGGTCCTGCTGTATTCCGCTGAAAAGGCGCACGAAATCGCGGATGGTATCGTAGCAGTCGACCAAGCGATGAAGTGGGGCTTTGGGTGGGAGCTGGGACCATTCGAGACGTGGGATGCGATCGGAGTAGAGAAATCGGTTGCTCGCATGCGCGAAGAAGGCGAGACGATCCCGGCACTGGTAGAAGAACTGCTCGCGAGTGGCAAAACCTCCTTTTATCAAAAGAAGGAAGGGCGCGTAGAGGCGTTTTCCATTGGCGGCGTTTACAAGGGCGTCGAAGAGAAAAAAGAAAAAATCAATCTGGCAGCATTGAAGGAGCAGGGCAAGCTCATTCGGAAAAATGCGGGCGCCGCTCTGATCGATTTGGGAGACGGGGTAGCCTGCCTGGAGTTTACTTCCCCGAACAATGCACTCGGTCTGGATGTACTACAGATGGCGAATATCGCCGCAGAAGAAGTACAGAAAAACTTCCTCGGCCTCGTCATCGGCAATCAGGGCAAAAACTTTTGCGTCGGGATGAACCTGGCGATGGCATTGATGGAAGCACAGGATGAAAACTGGATCGAGCTCGACATGCTCGTGACCAATTTCCACAAGGCAGCACGGGCGCTGCGCTACATGCATCGGCCAGTGGTAGCAGCACCTTTTGCGATGACGCTGGGTGGCGGTGTGGAAGTGGTTTATTTGGCGGACAGAGTGCAGGCGTCGGCAGAGACGTATCTCGGTCTGGTAGAAGTAGGGGTAGGTCTCTTGCCAGGTGGCGGCGGTACCAAGGAAATGCTGTTCCGTGCCATGGAAAATATGCCTGACGGTGGCAGTGTTCCCGTCGATTCGTTCGCGTTCGTAGCGAAAGCATTTGAGACCATCGCGATGGCAAAAGTATCGACAAGCGGCCAGGATGCGATCAATCTGGGCTACCTGCGATCAACCGATCGAGTGAGCGTCAATCCGGACCATCTGCTCTACGATGCCAAGCAGCTGGTGGTCGCGATGGATAAAGAAGGCTACACACCACCGGCACCTCGAAAGATCCGCGTCATCGGGGAAACTGGCTACGCCAACCTGCGCCAGAATGTGTACGCGATGAAAAAGAGCGGATATATCACCGATCACGATGAGCTCATTGTGAGCAAAATCGCCTACGTCATGTCGGGCGGAAATGTTCCTGCGGGTACGGAAGTGACAGAGGAGTACATTTTGGAGCTGGAAAAGCAAGCGTTCCTGGAGCTGATCAAGACCCAAAAATCTCAGCAACGGATGCAGCACATGCTGACCAAAAACAAGCCTTTGCGCAACTAATGCGCCTAGCAGGACAGGTAGTTTCACAAGTGAGAAGGAGGCAAAATAACGATGAGAGAAGCAGTTATCGTTGCAGGTGCCCGCACCGCGATCGGTAGAGCAAAGCGAGGCAGCCTGAAGGACGTACATCCGGTAGATATGGGGGGAGCGGTCGTCAGTGATTTGCTGCGCCGCGTCCCGCAATTGAATCCGGCAGACATAGATGATGTGATCATGGGCACAGCCACACCAGAAGCAGAGCAAGGCATGAATATGGCACGACTGGTCGGACTCCGCGCAGGTCTGCCGACCAGTGTAGCTGGCGTCACCATCAACCGGTTTTGCTCGTCAGGCCTGCAGAGCATCGCGTATGCAGCGCAACAGATTATCACAGGTAGCGCCGATGTCATCGTGGCTGGCGGCGTGGAAAGCATGAGCCTGTTGCCGATGACAGGCCATAAAGTAGCACTCAATCCGACATTGGTAGAAACAAAGCCTGAGGCCTACATGGGCATGGGACACACGGCAGAGGAAGTAGCAAAGCGCTACAACGTATCCAGAGAAGACCAGGATGCTTTTTCCCTGCAGAGCCATCAACGAGCAACGGCAGCTATCGCATCGGGTAAATTCCAGGATGAGATCGTGCCAATCACAGTGAAGCAACACTCCTTTGACGAAAAAGGAAAGCTGCAAATAAAAGAAAAGGTCTTTCAAATCGACGAGGGACCACGTCCGGATACAACACTGGAAGCATTGGCGAAGCTAAAGCCCGTGTTCCACGTACAAGGCTCCGTCACGGCAGGAAACTCCTCGCAAACGAGTGATGGCGCAGCTGCTGTGCTGGTCATGTCCGCAGATAAGGCAGCTGAGCTGGGCGTAGAACCGATCGCCAAGTTCCTCTCCTTTACGGTGGGCGGGGTAGACCCTGACGTGATGGGAATCGGTCCGATCGTGGCAATCCCCAAGGCATTGAAGCAAGCGGGGCTCAGCATAGAGGACATTGATTTATTCGAACTGAATGAAGCATTCGCTTCCCAAGCGGTTGCGGTGATTCGTGAACTGGGATTGGATCCGGAAAAAGTGAACGTAAACGGCGGAGCAATCGCTCTGGGGCATCCGATGGGGTGCACGGGAGCCAAGCTGACGATCTCGATCTTGAATGAATTGAAGCGTCGTGGTGGCAAATACGGCGTCGTCACCATGTGCGTCGGTGGCGGCATGGGAGCGGCTGGCGTTTTCGAATTGTTGTAAATCGTAAAAACCATCCATCTATTTTCTATAAAGGAGAGGGATTGCAATGGCAGATACAAAAGAATTGATCCGTGGCGGGAGCTTTTTGATTGATGCAGGTTCGGCAGACGATGTGTTCGTGCCGGAAGAGTATACCGAAGAGCAAAAGATGATCGCCAAGACGACCGAGGACTTCATCAACAACGAAGTGCGCCCGCATCTGGAAGAGATCGAGAACCACAACTTTGAGATCTCTGTGCGCTTGTTGAAAGAAGCGGGAGAGCTCGGACTGCTCGCCGGCGATGTGCCAGAGAAATACGATGGATTGGGACTGGATAAGGTCAGTACCGCACTGGTGACGGAGAAGTTTTCTCTCGCCCGCGGCTTTGCTCTCAGCTATGGAGCGCACGTAGGAATTGGTTCATTGCCGATCGTTTATTTCGGAAACGACGATCAAAAGCGCCGTTATTTGCCTGACCTCGCGACCGGTGCTCGGATCGCAGCTTACTGCTTGACAGAACCAGGCTCCGGCTCGGATGCGCTGGGTGCCAAAACAACTGCTACGCTGTCTGCAGACGGTACGCACTACATTCTGAACGGCGAAAAACAGTGGATTACAAACGCAGGCTTTGCAGATGTATTCGTGGTCTATGCGAAAATCGATGGGGATAAATTCACGGCCTTTATCGTGGAGCGCACCTTTCCAGGCGTATCGTTCGGTCCGGAAGAGAAAAAGATGGGGATCAAGAGTTCCTCCACTCGTACGGTGATCTTGCAGGATGTTCCAGTACCCGTGGAAAATCTGTTGGGAGAGCCAGGCAGAGGACACGTCATTGCGTTTAACATCTTGAACGTGGGCCGTTACAAACTGGCGGTAGGAGCAGTTGGTTCTGCCAAGCGCGCGCTGGAGATTGCGACAAGTTACGCGAAGGAACGGAAGCAGTTCAAGACACCGATCGCGAACTTCACGCTGATCAAAAACAAACTGGCAAACATGGCGCTGAAAACATATGCGGCAGAAAGCTCGGTTTATCGTACAGTGGGACTGTTTGATACGGCATTGACTCGACTGGGTGAAAAAGCGGATGAGGGGCAAGAAGTAGCAAAAGCGATCGCGGACTACGCCATCGAGTGCTCCATTAACAAGGTCTTTGCTACCGAAGTGCTGGATTACTGCGTGGACGAGGGCGTGCAAATCCACGGTGGATACGGCTTCATGTCCGAGTATGAGATCGAAAACATGTACCGCGACTCTCGGATCAACCGCATTTTCGAAGGAACCAACGAAATCAATCGCTTGCTGATTCCAGACACTTTGGTGAAAAAAGCGATGAAGGGCGAACTGCCACTGCTGCAAGCTGCTGCGAATCTGCAGCAAGAGCTGATGAGCTACTATCCGCAAGAAATAGAAGATGCGCCATTGGCTACTGAAAAGCACCTGATCGACATGACGCGCAAAATCATCCTGATGGTCGCAGGCTCGGCGCTGATGAAGTACCAGCAAGCCATCTCCAAAGAGCAGGAGCTGCTGGCATTTGCAGCAGACATGCTGATCGAGCTGTATGCGATGGACAGCATTGTGAAGCGTACAGAAAAAGCGATCGCTGTGAATGGTTTGGAAAACGAACAGCAAAAGCTGGATTTGACCACCGTTTACGTGCAGGATGCATTTGACCGTGTAGAGGGATGGGCCAAAGAAGCGCTGGCTGCGATGGAGGAAGGAGACGACCTGCGTCTGCGCCTGTCGATCTTGAAAAAGCTGACTCGTCGTACACCAGTCAACACCGTACAACTGAAGCGTACGATCGCAGACCGCGTCATTGCAGAGGGCGGTTACGTGCTGTAAAGATGATCAAAAGTCAGGAATAGCAAGGAGCCTGGGATCTTCCCGAGGCTTCTTTTTTCTGTGTGCATAATTTTGGCAGGCAGTACCAACGCTAACAGGAGAATCCAATTGCAGCAAGGAACGTGGTTATGATGAAGGCGAGAGGATGGTTGAGAAGGAAAAAAGCGTTGGTTCGGAGCGGTGTCACCACTAATTCTACCCCATCGCCCGCCATCAGCGATCAATTGAACGTGAACATTGATGAACTGCATCAGATATTTACTCTTACCCCCGATCTGGTCATCCGCACCTTCGAGAGCACGTTCGTAGAGGGACGTTTAGCGCTGGTTTATATGGCTGGGCTGGTAGACAAGAACTCCATCAACAACAATCTTCTTCGCCCGCTTCTCTCTCCGAGCGAACGGGGGAATACCAGCATTTTCGACCTTCTATCCGTGGGGAAGGTATCGATTGTTTATGATTTCCAGGCTGTCGAAAAAGAAATCCTTCAAGGCAGCAGTCTGTTGTTTGTTGATGGCCGAAAAGAAGTGCTGGTTGTCGAAACGCATGGATGGCCGCAGCGAGCAATTGAAGATCCGCAATTGGAAGCCTCCCTGAAGGGGGCGCATCAAGGGTTCGTCGAGACAGGGATTCAAAACATCGCCTTGATCCGCCGGTATCTTCCCAATCGGGAACTGAAGATCAAGGAGTTTACTGTTGGGGAAAGAGGTGTGTGCAAGGTTTCAGTCTTGTTCTTGGCAGATGTGAGTAAGCCTGAAGTCCTCCAAGAGCTGGAGAGGCGGATCGGGATGATCCAGATTGACGCCATTCTCAATACGGGGGAACTGGAGGAATTGATCGAGGACAATCGCTATTCCCCTTTTCCCCAATTGATCACGACGGAACGCCCTGATTCGGCGGCTTCCCATTTGCTGCAGGGCAGGTGCGTGGTGGTGGTTGATCGATCGCCCAGCGTGTTGGTTGGACCCGTAACGTTTGCATCCTTCTTCCAAAATGTGGATGACTACAGTACCCGCTGGCTGGTGGCGACATTCATCCGCTTGCTTCGTTTTCTGGCATTCCTTGTGGCTACATTTTTACCAGCCATCTACATCGCGCTGATCTCTTTTAACTATGAAGTGATCCCGCTTGACTTGATTCTTTCCGTAGGAGAGTCGAGGGAAAAGGTACCCTTTCCCCCGTTGGTGGAAGCCATGCTGATGGAATTGACCTTGGAAATGCTGAGGGAAGCTGGAGTGCGGTTACCTGCCCCGATCGGTCAGACTGTCGGTATTGTTGGAGGCATTGTCATCGGGCAGGCAGTCGTGCAGGCCGGGGTCGTCTCTAATATCATGGTCATCGTGGTTGCGTTCACAGCCATTTCTTCGTTTATCATTCCAAACTATGATATGGCATCAGCTGTACGGCTCATCCGCTTCCTAATGATGGGGGCTGCATCCATGTTCGGGATTGTCGGCATCGCGATCGGTCTGATGACGTTGATTGGGCATCTGATCTCACTGGAATCCTTGGGAGTCCCTTACGGAAGTCCGTTGGCGCCGATGCGGTTCAAAGATTGGAAGGACCTTTTCGTGCGCATGCCGCTGTGGAATATGAAGGATCGACCGTTAAGCGCAAGGTCCATCCAATCAAAACGGCAGGGGGATTACCAGCCAAAGGATGATGGGCAATGAAAAAGTACGCGTTTAACGAATTGACCGCCATGCAATATATCTTTCTGATCCACGGTGCACAGGTGGGAATCGGAGTTTTGAGCATGCCGCGCGATCTTGCGGAAGTGGCTGGAACAGATGGATGGATATCCATCCTGATCGGCTGGGTGATTGCAATGGCCGCAAGCTTGATGATTATCAGGATCATGAAGAGCTATCCCGAACATACCATCATTGATCTGCTTCCGCTTTTT
Organism: Brevibacillus sp.; assembly: GCA_029240815.1. Next base: position 5,980 of record JARDZO010000146.1, on the reverse strand, counting down.
TTGGGCAAGTGGCTGGGGAAAGCGTGCATCGTAATCGTCGCGTTGTATTGTTTGTTAGCATCCGCTACCGTTTTCGGCAATGCAGTTGCGATTCTCAATGTATGGCTGTTGCCGCAGACACCCGGATACATCATCACATTGCTGTTTGCCATCCCTGCCTACCAAATCGTCAAGAACGGTTTGCGCGTGCTTGGGCGGTATGCCGAACTGATTTTTTATCTGACCCTCTGGATACCGATTGTATTGATGACAGCTATTAAAGATACCAATTGGCTTCACCTTCTTCCCGTCATAAAAGAGGGATGGGGACCTGTATTTTTGGCCAGCAAATCAACGGTTCTGTCTTTTTTGGGGTTTGAACTGGCGTTTTTCCTCTACCCGTTTCTTCAGAAAAAGCAGTATGCGCCGCTCGGTATTGTCGTGGCCAATACGTTGTCCATGTTCGTTTTTTTGTATATGACGCTCTTCAGTTACGCTTTTTTCAGTCCAGACGAGATTACCCAATACACCTGGCCGACGCTTAATTTATGGAAAGTGATCGAATACCGTTTTTTGGAGCGGATCGACATTATCTTTTTGGCTGCTTATCTGTTTGTCTTGTCCACGACGGGACTGCCGTACACGTATTTCATGGTGTTCTGTACCAGCCAATTGCTTGGTAAACAGGAGCATAAAGGCCATTTGAAAATCTTGTTGCTGCTGATCGTGGTAGCATCTTGGCTGTATACCCCGTCATTCATCGATTTGAAGAAGTGGACGGAGGCATGGAGCATGGCTGGACTTGTCTTCGGGTACGCGATTCCTTTTCTGTTAGGGGGTCCGATTTGGCTGTTCCAAAGGTTGTCAGGGGGGCGGAACGGATGACAAGACACTTGCGAATCGTATTGCTCTCAGTCATGGTAGCCTTTTTGCCTGGATGCATGGACCGCATTTACTTGGAGGATGCAACGCTTAGCCTCATGATCGGAATTGATCTGAACGAGAAGAACGAACTGCTTTTCTATTTATCCAGTCCCGTGTTCAGTAAGGAAGCTAAGAAAAAGGCAGAGGAGTTTGGGGTGAAAGCCGACTCGCTGCGGCAGTCAAGGGCGCGGCTGGACGAAATGGTAACGGCGTTGACCGTACCAGGAAAAGTACAAGTGTTTGTCCTTGGAAAACGGCTGTTGCAACATCCGGATTGGTTTAAACTGATGGATGTGGTATTCCGCGATGCGAAATTCACTGTCAATGCGCGGATGGTCGCTTTCGACGGGCCCGTGCATGAGCTGTTTCACTTCAATCCCAAGGACAAACCACGTCTTGCCCTTCATCTCACCAAATTGATCGACACGGCCAACCAAAGAAATCTTAGCGTAAAAACACGCGTGCAGGAACTTCACCGACAGATGTTTGAAAAGGGGATGACCGCAACCCTCACGGAAATGAAGAAGGAAAAGGCCGTGAAAATCATGGGAACGGCACTTCTGGACGAAAAGGGGAGATACGCGACTCTGCTTCAACAAAAGGAGAACCTCTTTTTACAGATGCTGCTCCATGGAAAGCAGGGAGAAATTTCGCTCACCATCCCGACGCCCGACCAGGAAGGCGGCAAGAAAATCGTAAAAAAAAGGGTCGGATTTTTAGTAAAGAGTTTATCGAAGAAGGTGAAGACCGATTTTGTGGAAGGACGATTCCGGTTCGATGTCCATCTGGATATGAGAGTTACCATCGCGGAGCGTTTGTTTCCGTTTGACATGGAGAAAGAGTACAAGAAGATGGAGCAAATGATCGAGGAGGAGTTGCGCAAGGAGTTCGCCAAAACGATTCTCAAATGCCAGCAATCGAAAACGGATCCGTTTGGTTTTGGACTGTATGCCCGCGCTTATCAATACAAGGAGTGGAAGAAGGTGCAGGACAATTGGACTGAAGCTTTTGCGGATGCCACGGTGAGCGTCGATCCGGAAGTGTCTATAAAAGGGAACGGGATTACCAAATGAAAGGGACAGCATAAAAACACACCCCGGTGCACGATGACCGGGGTGATGTCAATTGTATACCAGTTTGGGGAGCGACCCATTTGGCAGACAGACAGGGAATTAGTAGATCGCTTCCCAGCCTGCTGGAGTAACGAACAGGCGGATAGCCTTGATTTTACGATCGTCCATCAATGTGAAGTAGTGGCGGAAGTTCGGCGGTACAGAAATCAGGTCACCTGGCTCCAGTTCGACGTCAAAGTAGCGGCCGTCGTTGCCTTTGATCGCGAAGATGCCGTGGCCGTCTACGCAGAAGCGGCACTCGTCATCGGTGTGGTGATGCTCGCCTTTAAACTTGACGAGGAGCTCATCCAGATTTGGTGTCTTGTCTGACAGGACGATGATGTCAGCAGTCAAATAGCCACGACGCTCGCTGATCGCATCGATTTCCGGCTTGAACGTATCCAGAATTTCTTGCTTTTCTTCGTCAGTAGGGCTGTAGTTGTCACGGTGTTTCGGATCTAGACGATCTACTCCCCATTTTTCATAAATGATTTCTTGCGTATCCAGGAAAGAAATGACTTCCTCCGCAGAACTGATACGCTCGTTGTTGTCGTGAAAACGTATTTGTGCCATCGCTCAAATCCTCCTTAATTTGTGGTTGTAGTGGACACGACTGCCTGTCGCAGCTGCAGCAAGCGGGCGTGGTACTCAAACAGGAATTCGAATGCTTCGAGGTGACGCTTTGCCTCAAAGTCATTGCCGCCCCACGCGTAAATCCCATGGTTGCGGATCAGGACGCCGGGCACTTCCGGAGTGATCACTTTCTCGATAGCGGCGGCCAAGGTCGGAATATCGGCAAAGTTCTCAACAATCGGAACCGCAATCCGCGCGTTTTCTTCCCAGATGCCGAGACCTTTTATCAGCTCCTGTCCCTGAATGGTAAAGGCGCGCTGCCCAAAGTACAGCTCTGAGATAAGATTGTTCCACACGGTATGGACGTGGAAGCAGGCACCAGCTTGTGGAAACTTTTTGTATACTATGGCGTGGATCAGTGTTTCGGCGGAAGGTTTGAGTGAAGTAGAATCCACCGGGTGGGAATCTCTGTCCACCACCAGATAATCTTCCGGGGAAAGCTTGGTTTTGTCCTTGCCGCTAGCGGTCACCGCAAATTGTAACGGTTCACTTTCTATTTTAATCGAAAGATTGCCGCTGGTGCCAGGGAACCAGTCCCGTCGGGCAAACGTCAGCTTGGCGTCATCCAGACGGCGAAAAGCGTCTAGGCGTTGTTCAAAGGTTGCAGTCATGATTCAGACGACCTCCTGTTGGTGTTTCAAATCTTGTAAAATGGCGATTACATCATGGAATGTGGCAAAAGTTCTATGAGGTAACTGCAACTCCTCCGACTTTTGTGCGAGAAACGAGCGGGCAATGACGTAGTCAGCGATCTTTGCCCCTGCCAGATCGGTAATTGAATCGCCGATGACAACGCGGAAGTACTCGGCAGGATCGTAACGACGAATGATGGTCGTTTTGCACATTCCACATCCATTGGTGCAGTGATCGTCACAGGAATGCGGCCAGGTGATCGTGATCTTTTCGCCTGAAAAATCGCTGCCGTTGCAGTAGATGGGAACGTCCTTTAGATCGAAGGGAGAGAGGATCGGCTCCACGAAGAAGTCGATGCCTCCGCTAGTGACCAGCCACTCTATGCCTTCCTCCCGGCAAAAGCGGACGAAATCGGCAAATCCTGGGCGAATTGTCGCTTCCGTTACAATATAATCAACGATTTCATCGCGCAGAGAGGAGGGGAGGAGTTGAAATAGCTTGCCTACCCCTTCCTGCACGCTGATTTTCTGCGAAAGAATCTGCTCGGTCAACGCTTCCCACTCCGGTGGAGCAAACTTGCGGACAATTGCCACGATGTTGTCTTTCTCCGTAATGGTTCCGTCAAAATCGCAGAACAGCACGAGTTTTTTGCTCATCGTCCGCCACCCCACTTCTCGAGAGCGATCGCAAGCTCAGGGGATGCAGCAGCGGCCTCTTGCAAGGTTTTGCCTGCAGTCACAGCCTGAATAGCCGCGACAAAAGCTTGTGCTCCTGCTGTGGCACCTCCCGGATGGCCGTGGATTCCGCCACCTGCATTGACGATCTGATCCAGTCCGAAATCAGCAAACAGCTGCGGCACGAGACCGGGATGAATGCCTGCGGAAGGGACCGGGAAAGTGCGACGAACGCCATCCAGAGGGGCTGTCAAATTTTTGGCCAGTTGAAGCGCCTCGTTTTTGTCCAATGCGACGTTTCCGTACGGAGATGGGAACAGCACCAGGTCTGCGCCAGCGATCCGCATCAGTTTTCCCAGCAACAGCGGAGTGGCGATCCCGTAATCAGGCGACGGATAGTAGGCTCCAGCCAAAGCTGGGTGAGCCATGATCGGAACGTGTACATCCGGATCGGCAGCCAGACGGTGCAAGGCATCAAAGCCAAATGCCAGTACGTTGAACAAGAGGCAATCGGCACCAGCTTCTACTGCGCGTTTTGCTTTTTCGTTTAATTCGTTTACAGGTCCAGTCAGGTTGGCCGCATAGAGGACAGGCTTGCCGATCTCTTCTTCGGTCTCGATCGCGATCTGTTTGAACGCCTTGATTCGTTCCAGGAAAGGAGCGCGTTCATCCGCAAAGAAAATTTCGTCATCTTTGACCAGGTCAACCCCGCCTAATGCCTGAGCGCGAAATTGCGTTTTCAAATCATCGAAAGGCAGGCCGAGGCAAGATTTGAAAATGCTCATCAGCAGCGGGCGGTTCTGTGCATCGAGTCGTCCGCGCAGCCCGTCAATGCCATATTTCGGTCCAGGGAACGTTCCGAGGAACGAATCAGGAAAATCAACGTCGATCAGTTTGATTTTTCCATCCATGGAGAGCTTGCCGAAAATGCCAGTCAAAAGAGACGGAATATCGTTGGTGAAGTTGCGGGTCGGATAGCTGACGGTGATCAGACCTCGTGTCTCCCCGTTTTCCAACGTTTCGAGCGGAGTAGCACTGACGGCTTCTCCCAAATACGGTTTCAATTCTGCTTGTTTGGCAGCCGGCAATTCCGTCCAGGAACCGACGGTCATCCCAACAGCGATAGATTCTGCTTTTTTGTTCAAATCCTTGGCTTGTGTCAAATAAGTGACGAGGATACGGTGCGCACTCATTGCTAGGACTAATCCTCCTTTGATGTTCAGAGAAAATAAAAGAGCCTCCCCAGCGATCAGGGAGGCGGTTGTCGACTATCATAACGTCTTCGTCACCTCTCATCTCTCGGGTTAGTAGTCGAGCCATGGGGAAAAGGTTCCCGCTCTCGACTCTCATCCGTTGGAATTAGCACCGTTTCGCTCTCTGAAAAAGATAGAGTAGCGCCGGTTGCCGGGCATCATAGGGCCAGTCCCTCAGCCAGCTCGCGATAAGAGTTATGTGGTTCACACGGAAAAATGTGTGTGCGATATTTTCATGATAAGACGTTCAGAAGCGGGAGTCAAATTGTTTTTTACCGAGTTTGCGCATAGGAGCAGAGGAAAATTTAGCGGCTAGATGGAACTCGTCTGATGAGAAAATGACGGAAGCGGAAACGGCCTATCTGCATACGATGATTATAACAAGCTGATTTCTCGGAAAATGGGGTCCGCATCTACGGTGCAGTCCTCACCGAATTGGGAACGTCCAGCGGCTTCAGGGGAGCAATATAGCTGGTAATGGTCCAGAGCCTATTCAACCGAAAAAGGGTGTTGACAGCATCCGAGCGTGGTTGTATGATTCAAACTAAATTAAAAATTGCATACGTTTGGATACCTTATCCAGAGAAGGTGGAGGGACTGGCCCGATGATACCCGGCAACCGACATGACGCTTTTCAGACGCTCGAGGCGACTGAAGCAAAGGCGACGTGCACGGTGCTAATTCCTGCAGAAACAAAAGTAGTCTGGAAGATAAGGGGGACAAGGGCACGTTTCTCTATACGTGACGATCGCGACCTCTTTTCTTCGGGAAA
>JARDZO010000145.1 GCA_029240815.1 Brevibacillus sp. | reverse complement strand
TTTATACGGGGAGTCAGAGATAAACGACTTGTTCACAAAAATAATTAGACAGAAATACAATACGAATATCAAAATTCCAATTGCTTGCCACTCAATAGGATGTGAAGGTGGTGGCTCTGGCAGATCCAACGGTTCTTTTATTGGGGACAATGTAAATATCGGCCTCCCAAGGCCAAAGACGAGTAATTCAGAAATAAGGATTACGATAGTAGCAGTGATACCAGCCACGAAGTTTAGTAAGAAAATCTTAAAAATCGGTGGAACTTTAATCATATAATCACCTGCGGGATTTTTGATATTATTGCAGCAAAGAAGCAGTTTTCCAGGTTGGGCAATGTGTTGAATGTCTAATCCCAACTATTGAGGAAGAAAGCGAGAAGGAATATTGTTCACTGAAATTACAGTCGTAGACTGACAATACGTCAGTAATCTAACGGGCAGGATGCTCCAAGTACTGAGATTGTTTGGCACCAGCATAAAGGATCATCTCCCCCACAATGAGGGCAAAAACCTCCCGTATATGTAATTCTATCTTTATCTGAATGAAGTACATGATAGTCGGTAATCCCTTCGTTGAATGGGATGTCATACTCTTTTACTTCCATGTCCGACCACTTTCCGCTCCAGGAACAGATTCTGCACTTTAGACTCTCTTCCGAAAGATGCGGCGCATTCTGGATGACGATTATACATTCTTTACTGTAGGTATTACACGAAGGACAATTGTGTACTTTCATGAATCATCACCTCTCATCAACATCAAAATTAGCATAAAGCAAAGTGAAGAAAAAACAATCTGCTTGGCCGCATTAGAAACGATATCTTAACACAACGGTAATCATGTTAAAAAGATATATTGTAGTAAACCATGAACACTAATAGAAAAACAATATATGCTGAAAGTGATTTGTCCAAGCCAAAAAAGTGACCCAATAAGGTATGCCATATTATTTTCACCCTTAAGCATTCGTTTTTCTATTAAAGATATCGGTTTTAGATGTTGAGAGTTGAACACAACATACGATGTGTTAAATGGGGCGGAAACGTAAAGTTAATCTATTCAACTAACGGGATCGTTAGTTGAATAAAAGCAGCGGCAGTCTAAGACTTTATTATCATGGAGTTGCAGTGCAATGAAATCGGATTACGGCTTAGAAATTATACCAGGCAAAAGTTTAGGCAACTTTCAATTGGGATGGGATCTGGGAACTCTGAAAAAGCATTTGGATTTTGAATACACATGTGAGTGGGTACATGATGAATATGTTTCAATCAAAAGCGATGATTACTGGTTTCACTTGAGTAAAGAGCAGGGGCTCTACTCTATCTATACCATGAATAACTATAAGGGGAAGTTTCGAGAATTGATTGGAATTGGAACAGTACTGGCGGAGTTAAAGGGGAACTCGACTATGAAGTAGATGATGACTACCAACAAGAAACAATGTGGTAGAGATTTCATATACCTGGTGTCAAAGGGATACACTTTGTACCTCAAAAAGAGTGGAATGATGATACACCGATAGATTTTATTAGCGTTTTTATTCCCTGATATTTGACCTAATTGATATGGTTATTAGTGTCCACGATTTCCCTCCATCCCATTTGATCACGGTTAAAATTTCGAAAAAGTAAGTTAAAGGTTTCAACAATGGGATTATCCAGAAGTGAGTAAAGCTGTCTTGGATGCAAGAAAGAGGCGGGAAGAATACTGATCTGCGAAACTCACTCAATCTCGTAAAAGTTGGATTGGAGTGGGCACCATGAAGATGGGGGATGTTTGGACAGGATTTCAGCGTGGCACCTACAACGTATTCTTCCTGCCTCGTTTCAAGTTTGGAGTAGATAAGGGATATCCCAGCTATGACAAGACGCAATTGAGGGGACACAATATGGACGATTACAAAGTACCATTGGAGATCCTCGGCAATGCATATGAGTGGCAGGGGTACAAAACCCATTACAAATAGAAACAGGAAAAATAAAGCACAAAATGGTCGTACATGCCATTTGTGCTTTATTTCATTTCTGGCGCAGGGCAAGTGGTCAATATATTACAAGAAGGCTATGGCTGCCACGAAGACTCCGCCCGATTGCTGGCACTCCCGCAACGATTGGATGACCGGCTGCTTTTTTGAGTCATCCCATTGCTCGACAAAGTGGTCCACTTTCACTTTTATAGTGATCGTTCATGTTATACCATACCTCTTTTGTCTCTTGATAACGATTGAATTTGTCCAGAATGCCAGCCTCTAGATCAGCTGCCTCCAATAGTTTGTACGTGATCACAGGCTCTTTGTTCATGACGTCCCTATACTACGTAACTTTTGCAAAAATGCAGGTGTCTCCAAGCGCTTCTTCTTGCCGTCATTGCTCGATCCCCAATCGCTTCATCTTTTGATAGAGAAGCGGGCGGGGGATTTTCAGCAGCTTGGCGGTTTCCGACTTGTTGTTGCTGCACATGGCTAGCGCCTGCAAAATGGCTTGCCGTTCTGCTTGGCGCTTAACCTCTTCCAACGGATTTTGATGGGAGGAGGGGAGCGGGACAACGCTGGTGGAAGAAAGCGTCTCTGTGGCAAAATGCTCAAAATGACGCGCTTCAAGCCGGGTCACATCGAGGGGGATGCTGTTTAATACCCGCTCTAGCACATTATGTAGCTCCCGCACATTGCCAGGCCAATGGTAGCTTTGCAAGAGAGTCAGCGCCTCATCCGATACTTCCGTGACGGCGCGCTGCAAAAAGTGGTTCAGGTTTTCGATGCAGCTGTGCACTAATATCGGAATATCTTCCTTGCGTTCGCGCAGCGGCGGGATGCGAATGGGCATAACATTCAGGCGATAAAAGAGATCCTCTCGAAATGCTCCCTTATGAGCGAGCTCGCGCAAATCCTGATTGGTTGCCGCAATCACGCGCACGTCGATCGGAATGGAGTATTTGCCCCCAATTTTGTCGACCTCTTTTTCCTGTAGGGCGCGGAGAATTTTGGGCTGAAGCTTGAATGGCATCTGATTGATCTCATCGAGGAACAGGGTGCCGCGATTCGCTAGCTGGAATTTGCCTGTTTGTCCTCCTTTGCGGGCATTCGTGAACGTTCCCTCCTCAAAGCCGAACAATTCTGACTCAAAGAGCTCCAGCGGGATGGCCGAGCAGTTGAGCCGTACGAAATTGCCTCTGCTGCGTTCGCTTAAGGCATGGATGGAATGCGCGACCAACTCCTTGCCGCATCCGGATTCACCGGTAATCAGCACGGTGGAGTTGGAGCGGGCGGCGTTGTGAATTTCCTGTCGCACCTGTTTGATTGCGGTGCTTTCCCCCACGATGTTTTCAATCGAATATTTGTTGCCTTGCAGCCGCTTCACCTCATGCTTGTAATACTTCAGTTCATTGGAAAGACTGTCTACCTTTTTCAGAAAGTCCTTCAGCGCTGTGTAATTATCAAACAGGTCGTACTCGACGACACCGGTAAACTTATTGTTGTCATAAAGGGGAAAACGGCTGCTGACAATGGTGTGGTCTTTCAAAAAATAAAAGTCGGCAGGGGAGGGTTGCCGCGTTTCTACGGTAAGGTGCACCTTTGTGGTTGGAATCACATCGCGGACATGTGTGCCAACCACCTCGTTCGGATCGACGCCCACCAGTTCGGCAAGCCGTCGGTTGATGAAGGTGATGCGCGCGTTTTCATCGACGACGATTAGCCCCTCAATATGTTCGAGTATATTTTTGTATTCATCTACACTCAGCATGACAGGCGAATTCACTCCCGGTTAAGCATGATGATGTCATTGTATCACACGGGAAACAGTCGCAGATACGCGGCTGCCCAGCTGCAAAAGCGCCGAGAGAGAGAAACGGCGATGTTCTTACAAGCGGTTGTATTGGCGCATGACCGCCAAAAGCTCGTCGTGATCAATGGCCTCCATGGTTGTTCCATGCGGTTTGACGAAGGTCATCGATTCAGCCGCCAGCATCGCATTGATGATCGACTCGTCGACCGCTTGGCAAGCCGCTTCGTAGATGGGGTCAAACGCTTCATCGTTGATGTAGTCCATCGCCAGCTTTTTGCCCGAAAGCTGCGGCAAGTCCATCTGGTTGGCTGTGGAGAAAGCGAGAAAGATGTCGCCGGAATTGTTGCCGCCCGGCGTTCCGCTGCGGCCGATCCCGATTGCCGCGCGTTTTGCCACGCGCTTCAGCTGGTGTGGCAGCATGGGCAGATCAGTGCCGATCGTCACGATGATCGAGCCGCGGTCCTGCTTCATGTGCGCCCCTTCGGTCAAATGCTTGCCAACCGGCACGCCGAGCACAGTCAACCATTCGCGGATGCCATGATTGGCCTGCACAAGAGCGCCGATGGTGTAGGGTTGTCCATCGATCCAGATTTGACGGGACGATGTTCCCGTGCCGCCTTTGAATTCGTAACAGATCATGCCGGTGCCGCCGCCCACATTGCCTTCGGCGACGGGCCCCGATTGGGCGGACTCTATGGCCGCGATGACGTGCTCTTCTTTTACATGCATCCCATTGATGTCATTCAGCGCACCATCGTAGGTCTCCGCAATCACGGGCATCGCCCATAAATGCTCATGGGAAAACTGCTCGCGGTAATGCTGAATCATCCATTTGGTCGTGGCGTGGTGGGCGATGCCGACACCGTGCGTGTTGGTGATGCAGATCGGGCTGACAAAGTAACCGGCATCGTTTATCCAATGGGTGCCCGTCATCTCGCCGTTGCCGTTCAAGCTGTAAAACCCTGCCCAGACCGGCTGCAGTCTTTTCTGTTTTCCGCGCGGCAAAATCGCGGTCACACCGGTCCGCACCGGTCCAATGCCGATTTCGACCTGCCCATCCCCCGCGATCAGCGTGGTGAAGCCAACCTCAACGCCGGGAATATCGGTAATCGAATTATAGGTGCCGGGAGTGCCGGCAAAAGGCAGCCCCAGTTCGCGCCCTCGTTTTTTTTTGCTCATAATCAATCAATCTCCTTTCGCAATCGCATGTATGCGCAGTATCCGTTTGACGATCTGAGAAATGCAACAACCATGCCAGCTCCGCAAAAGCGGATGACACCGAAAAAGAATGCCCATGCACCTGTAAGTTTAGACTTACACACATGAGCATTCCATTGGGGAAGCTTGCTTTGGCAACGTATTCATCACAATGTTTGGCGATGATGTCAGTTTGGATGAACACTGTAAGTGCAAACTGACACCTCACTTGCGCGGTAAATCGCTACTTCGCCGGAAAGGCTGCCTACAACAGAGCCAAACACGGCGTCATCTGATTGACGAAGGTGGCAGCTCTGGAAGGAGCAGTGCAAGGCATCACCGTTTTTAATTCCCAAAAAAAGGATAATAGGGACATGTCCGTATTCATGCAATAATCTTGAAGAAGAGTGGATAGAATCCTGCAATTTAACATTCAGAAAATTTAATATAATAAGAATATTGATCAGGAGTCGTTGAGGGGGGATAAAATGAACAGACAAAAAGCTGGAAAAATCGTTTCCGCATGGGTCATGGCTGCCGTCTTGCTGGTGGGAGGCTGCTCCGGTGCTGCGTCGCCACCTGCGGGTTCAACTGGACAGAATGCAGTCAGCACAGGGAATTCTACCGGCGGGACAACGAAAGCAGGAGGGACACTCACCTATGCGCTCGATTCGGACATCGTTGCCGTCGACCCCGCGTTTGCTTATGATTTCTCCACGATGCCGGTTGTGAATCAAATCACCGAGGGATTGCTCAAGTTTGACAAGGACTCGAAGCTGATCCCGAATCTTGCGGAAAAATGGGAGAACCCTGATCCGCTTACCTACTTCTACCATATACGCACGGATGTAAAATTTCAGGATGGAACACCGATGACCGCAGATGATGTGATTTTTTCCATGGAGCGCATCCGCGATCCCAAAACCGCTTCTTATGTGGCCTGGCTGTACGAGAACGTGGACAAGATTGAGAAAACGGACGAATGGACGGTCAAAGTTACTTTAACGCAGCCGGATGCCCAATGGAAATTCGCGGGTGCGACGACAGCTTGCCACGTCATCAGCAAGAAATACTTTGAAGCGCATAAAGATAATTTCGGTAAGCCTGAGGGCGGTTTGATGGGCACAGGGCCATTCAAATTCGCCAGCTGGCAGACGGGATCGGAAATCGTGCTGGAGAAAAATCCGGATTACTGGAATAAGGAGGGCGGCCCATATCTGGACAAAGTGGTGTTAAAGGTGATTCCGGAGGGGACGACGCGTGTCACCGGGCTCAAAACGGGCCAAATCAACATGGCGATCAACCTGCCGCTAGATTTGGTGCCAGTCGTTGATGGGATGGACAACGTGCAGGTCACCAAAGTGGACAGCTTCATGAACGATTACATCGCGTTCAATACACAGGTCAAACCGCTGGATGATGTGAAAGTGCGCCAGGCCATCAACTATGCGCTGGATAAGCAGAAGATCAAAGACCAGATTGTCAAAGATACGGGCACGCAGGGAAAAGCGGTTCCCGTGGCGCCGGCGATATGGACGTATGCGAAAGACAAGTGGGAAGCGGCATACAAAGAGCTGCCCGACTACGCCTACAATCTGGATAAAGCAAAACAGCTGATGGCCGAATCAAGCGTTCCGAACGGGTTTTCTGCCAAAATTCTCACGGATGGCGATACGATCCGCATGAATGGGGCACTCGCGCTGCAGGCTGCGGTCAAGCCACTTGGCATCCATCTGGAAATTGAGAAAGTCACTGGCGAAGAGTTGAGTACACGCTGCTTCAGCGGGGAACGGAATTATGAAATCATGATGAACAACTGGGGAGCTGACTTCCCCGATCCCGCCTCGAACCTGCTACCGCTCTTTCACTCTAAGTATACCGGCGATGGCGGCTCCAATTTTGGCAACTACAAAAATCCCCAAGTGGATAAGCTCCTCGATAGTCAGTCGCGTCTGAATGACGATGAAAAACGAGCTGATTTGTTAATCCAAGCTGAAAAAATCATCGCTTCCGACACACCGTGGATCATGCTCAACCATCCCAAGCAGATCATGGCGGCGACAAAAGGAATCCAAGGATATACGATCACCCCGCTGTGGTACTGGGATTCCTTCCTGAAAGACATGCAGTTGAATCAATAGAGACTCTAGCCCGTATCGCAATCGCACCTTGTCCATGCAAGAATCTTGAACAAGAGAAGCTAAGATCATCCACTCTTGATTTCTGAAAATTATGCATAATGGTGATGCTTGTAGGGCATCGGACAATTTACGCAAAAGAGGAGTGTGTAGCGAATGAAGGATATTTTGCATGTAGGAGTCGTCCAAATGGCTGTTACCGGCGATACCGACACCAATCTCGAACGGCTCGAGTGTTATGTGAACGCGTTGATGAAAAGCTTTCATAAACCGGAGCTCGTGATCGGGGTCGAAGGAGGGATCGGCTACCACGTCATGGAACCGATTCCCGGGCCAACGGCCGAGAGGCTTTGCACGATCGCCAAAAAGCATGGGATTTACCTGGTGCCTGGCAGCATGTCGGAAACCGATGAGAAGCTGGGCGATGGCGAATGGTACAATTCGATTCCCGTGATCAATCCCCAAGGGGAAATCATCGCCGTCTACCGCAAGATTTGTCCGTGGTATCCAGAGGAGACCTCGACGCCAGGCCACGAATACGTCGTCTTTCCCATTCCCGAAAAGGATACGATCATCGGCGTGTCCAACTGCTACGATCTCAGCTTTCCGGAAATCTCCCGCAATCTGGCGCTGATGGGGGCAGAGGTGATCATCCGACCCGCGATGGACCCTGAGCCGCTCTATCGCATGTATAAGCATGTGATCGCAGCCCGTGCGGTGGAAAATCAAGCTTACTATCTCTCAATAAACGCATGCGGCATCTATGGCAGCTCTACCAATTACGGTCATTCCACCGTGGTCGATCCCGAGGCCAATTTCCTGTGGGAAGCCGGTAAGGAAGACAGCTTCGTCACCGTTCCGCTTGATCTGGGCCTTGTCCGCCGGAGCCGTGAGCATGGCACGATGTACAAGGATCACCTGCTGAGGCATCTACGCCTGTTTAAACCAATGATGCCGTACGCCGCGAATTTGGAAGATGCACCGCTATACCGAATAATGGATAAGGGCAATGTGAAATATTCCGTCATTTCGAAAAAAAGATAAAATTTTAAAGATAAGTTGATAGAATTCCAACGCTAATTAGTCTGAATATTATATATAATTTGTGCATTAAGAACGTTATTGCTAACAGGGGGTAAGGAATTTGAAAAAGAAAAGGCTTACAAAAGCGCTGCTTTCGATCGGTGTCTCACTGTCCGTATTGGCAGGAGGCTGTTCAGGCTCTCCTTCTGCGACGAGCGGAGGAGAGAGCAAGACAGGATCTGAGTCGAATTCAGGCGGCGAGGCAAAAGCGCAGGCGGGCGGAACCGTTACATTTGCTCTGGAACATGAGATTGTCTCCCTAGACCCGGCATTTTCCTACGATTTTTCCACGGGACCGGTTGTAAACCAGATTACCGAGCCGCTCATGCGATTCGAAAAGGGGAAGAGCGTTGTCCCCAATCTTGCCGAAAAAGTGGAGAATCCTGATCAGAAAACGTATATCTATCAAATTCGCCAGGGAGTGACGTTCTCCGATGGCACGCCGATGACGGTGGATGACGTGATCTTCTCGCTGGAGCGGACGCGCGATCCGAAAACAGCATCGTATGTCGGCTGGATGTTCGCAAACGTTGACAAGATCGAAAAAGCGGGTGACTGGTCGGTAAAAGTGACGCTGAAAGAGCCGGACGCGAATTGGCAATACTCGATGGCCACATCAGCAGGCCATGTGATCAGCAAAAAATACTTTGAAGCGCATAAAACCAATTTCGGCAAGCCGGATGGCGGTACGATGGGTACCGGTCCATTCAAGTATGTTAGCTGGCAGACCGGCTCCGAGCTGGTGTTGGAAAAGAATGCGAACTACTGGAACAAAGAAGGTGGTCCGTATCTGGACAAGATCGTCTACAAGGTCGTTCCGGAGGGAATGACCCGCATCACCGGCTTGAAGACTGGCCAAATCAATATGGCACTGAACCTGCCGCTCGATCTGCAAGACGTGGTCGAGAAGATGGACAACGTCAAAGTCAGCCGTTCCGACAGCTTCCTGAGCGATTTCATCGCCTTCAACACACAGCGTAAGCCGTTCACAGACGTGAAGGTGCGCCAAGCGATCAGCCATGCGCTGGACCGTCAAAAAATTGTAAACGAGCTGGTCAAATCCGCAGGGATCCCCGGCAAAACTGTGCCGATTCCTCCGGCGCTCTGGACGTTTGAAAAAGAGAAGTGGGAAACAGCCTACAATGAGATTCCAGACTATGCATTTGATGCCGGCAAGGCAAAGCAGCTTTTGTCTGAATCAAGCGCACCGAACGGATTCAATGCGAAAATCCTCACCGACAGCGACAGCCTGCGGATGAATATTGCCTTGGCCCTGCAAGCAGCGGTCAAACCGCTCGGCATCAATCTGGAAATTGAAAAAGTAACAGGTGAAGAGCTGAATACCCGGGCATGGGGCGGCGCTCGTGATTACGATATCGTGGTGCAAAACTGGAGCTCCGACTTCCCGGATCCAGCAGGAAACTTGGTGCCGCTCTTCCTTTCTGCCAACACGGCTGATGGTGGGTCCAACTTTGCCAACTACAAAAATCCAGAAGTGGATAAGCTGCTCGAGGAGCAAAATCGTCTGACTGATCCGGCGAAGCGAACCGAGCTGATGATCCAAGCGGAAAAGCTGGTCGCAAACGATGCCCCATGGATCGTGGTCAGCCACCAAAAGAACTTCCTGGCGATGAGCAAGAACGTGGAAGGGTATGATATCGACCCGCTCTACTTCTGGGCAGGCTTCATGAAGGACGTTAAACTGACGCAATAAGGAATAAATGTGGGCAGGGACTTCCCTGCCCTTTTCAGTAAAAGAGGATGTTCAAAAAGTCAGGGAAACTTTTATAAAAACCTGATGAAGGTGGTGTGCACGGACGTGTTCAACTATGTGGTAAGGCGTTTGCTCCTACTTATCCCGATCATATTTTTTGTGTCGGTGCTGATCTTCGGCATCTCGCGGCTGGCGCCTGGCGATCCGGTTCTCATCATGGTTGGCGGTCACCAGACGACGCCAGAGGTACTGGAGAACATCCGGGAAAAGTACCATCTCAACGAGCCAATTTGGAACCAGTACGGGTACTGGTTAAAAGGTGCGGTAACCGGCGATTTGGGAGAAAGCTTCAAAATGAAGCAATCGGTATCCGGCATGATCAAGGAACGCTTGCCGCTGACGCTGCAGCTGGTGGTCATGAGTACCGTCATGACGCTGGTTTTCGCCATTCCGCTCGGGATTCTGTCGGCATTGAAAAAGCAAACCTGGGTGGATTATACGTCCTCTCTCGTTGCGCTTGCGGGCGTATCATCTCCGGTCTTTTTCACAGGGGTCTTAATGGTTCTGCTCTTTTCCTTCAAGCTCAATTGGCTCCCGGCCTTTGGTGCGGGAACCGGATTTGTGGACAATCTGGTGCATTTGCTGCTGCCGTCGTTTGCGCTTGCGGTCAACATGATCGCACTCAGCTCGCGCATAACGCGGACAGGCATGATCGATGTTTTGAACACCAATTACATGCAAACCGCGATCGCTAAAGGTTTGCCCCGCCACATCATCATTTTGAAGCATGGCTTGCGCAACGCCTTGATTCCGCTGTTGACGGTTACTGGCTTGCAAGTGGGATTCCTGATGGTTGGGACCGTGCTGGTAGAGTACACCTTCGGCCTCGGCGGCTTGGGCAGTTTGATCATCAATGGCGTACAGACCAGCGATTATCCTGTCGTGCAAGGAACGACCCTGTTCATGGTGGTTGTCTTTCTGCTTTTAAACTTGCTCGTCGACGTCATGTATGCCGTGATCGATCCGCGCATTCGCTATCAATAAACCTCTGACGCAATTATATCGCTCGCAAAGTGTCTAGCGAAAAACTCAACTTACGAGAGGAGAAAGAGGATGAGCGCTCCCCTTCAAACTGCGCCGGGAAGCATCGCACCGGCTCAGAGAAAGAAAAAAAGCTTGCTGGCCTCGCCGTTCTTCCGCAATAAAATGGCTGTGGCCTCGGGAATCATGATTCTTGTCATCATCTTCATCGCGTTGTTTGCGCCGTTTCTCGCACCGTACGACCCGGATGCGCAGGATTTAGCCAAATCCATGCAGCCAGCCTCGGCAGATCATTGGTTCGGGACGGATAAGCAGGGCCGCGATTTGTTCAGCCGCGTCCTGTATGGGGCGCAAACCACGCTTTTGGGCGGCGTTTTCGTCGTCTTGATCTCCCTGCTCATCGGTGTGCCACTTGGCCTGATTTCCGGATACTTCGGTGGACGGATCGATAATATCATCAACCGCGTCTGGGATATTTTACTCGCGTTTCCGTCGCTTCTCTTAGCGTTTATTATCGTGGCGACTTTCGGACGAGGCTTTGAAAATGCGATTATCTCGCTCGGTATCGTCTATGTGCCCATGATTTCGCGGATCGTCCGATCTGTCACGCTGGTGGAAAAGTCGCAGTCCTATGTGGAAGCGGCCCGTACGCTGGGACTCTCCCATACGCGCATCATTTTCCGGCACATTTTGCCCAACTGCTACTCAGCCATTCTTGTAAACTCGACGATGGATTTGGCTTATGCGATCCTCGACCTTGCAGCGCTCAGCTTCCTTGGCCTCGGCGTCCAACCGCCAACAGCTGACTGGGGCTACATGCTGTCCGAAGGGCGCGAGTATATGCTGATTTCGGCGAATGCTGCGCTGGCATCCGGTTTTGCCATCATGATCACAGTGATTTCCTTTAACGTGTTTGGCGACTGCTTGCAGGATTATTTGGACCCGAAACAACGCAAGAAATAGCGTCTTCTTCTATAATGGAGCAAAGTGCTTAACCTTGTGGAGGAATCATGCTGCTATCGTTAAATCTGTTTACGTTTTTTATCGTGCTGGGCATTGTCGGCGGAGTGATTGGGCTGACAGCGGTCGTTGTCATCTTGATTACGGAAAAAGAGATCGATTATTTGGAGGTAGAGAAAAAGCGGGCGGAATTGGAAGTCCTGTTGAATGAGTCCAAGTTTTTGCATCTCTCCTCACAAATCAGGCCACACTTTCTGTTCAATACCTTGAATGTCATTTCTACGCTGATCCGCCTTGATATGAAAAAGGAGGCGGAACAGGCGACTTATGCGATTGCCTCGCTGATGCGCTACCACTTGAAAGAAGGGGAGCCGCTTGTCACGCTGCAGGAAGAGCTGGAGTATGTCAAGAACTACCTGACGATTCAGAAGCTTCGGTTCGGCAATCGCCTGCGGTGGAGCTTCTACGCTTCGGATGAGGCGCTGACCAAGCTGATTCCGCTGTTGACGATCCAGCCCTTGGTGGAAAACGCCTGTGTCCATGGCATCGAGCCATCCGTAAAGGGCGGGGAAATCAAAGTGTGGGTGGGCTACTCGCAAAATACCCTGCTGATCGAGGTAACCGACGATGGAGCAGGCGTGAGTGAAGAAGTGATTGATCATTTTGAAAAATGGAAGGAGTCGCAGCAGGAATCACAGGAGATGCTGCGCATCGGCATACGCAATGTGCATTCCCGTTTGCTTCACCTATTCGGGCATAACAGTGGGGTTGTGATACGACGACTGCAAAACGGTACACTCAGCCAAATCAGAATCTGCTACAGGGAGGTGGAAGCATGAGAGTGTTGATCGTTGACGACGAACCGTTAGAACTGTTGAATTTGCAAAGTATTTTTCTGGCACATGACAAAACGCTGCAGATTCGATTCGCGGCAAACGGCATGGAGGCGCTTGACTTGCTTGCCCAAGAGCCCTCCGACATCGTCTGTTTGGATATCTCCATGCCTAGTTTAAACGGCATCGAAACACTGGAACGAATCAGGGAGCGCTGGCCTCACGTGAAAGTCGCGCTCATCTCTGCCTACGGAGAATTTCATTATGCCAAAGCTGCGATGGAACTAGGTGTGTCCGGCTATATCCTGAAGCCCGTGGTCCCGGAAGAATTGATCAAAATTTATGGGAAAATGTTCAAAGAACTGGAAGCGAAGCGAAATATGAAACCGCTCTTATTGCAGGCGGTGGTGGAGAAGTGGCTGGGGCTTGATGCCTTGAGCGACGATGTGCTGGAAGCGACCTGGAAGGCGGATATCCGCTTTGCGCCCAATCTGGTGGTGGTGGCAAAGGCGGAGGATAACCTGGGGAATCCAATTGATTTTTCCGAGTACGAATCGGCGGTATCCGAGGTGATTAGCGATTACATCATGCCGCCGCAACCGGTTGAAGGCTATTGGGTCTATTTGGTCGAGGTGAGCGGGGAATCGCAGATTCATCAGATTCGTGAGGTTTTCTCCCGGCTGAAGCTGGAGGGCAAACGTTCCAATCCCAAGCTCAACTTGACTTATGGCATCGGGGAGCGGGTTGATGCGCCGACTGCGCT